>JACZKK010000060.1 GCA_014860115.1 Ignavibacteriaceae bacterium | reverse complement strand
GAACATTTGTATCCCAGACACCTTCAAAATAGTTTTCTTTTTTAACAACAGATGATTCGTTTATATATTCATCTAAGTTTGTTATTGCATTCAGATAAGTAAATTGCGGAACCCAGGTATTACCAAGCTGGCAGGCATCGGGAGTGTTATCGCTGGCAAAAGCAGTGATTAGTTTTTCTTGTGCTGCATTCCATGGAACTGCCTGCACTTTTACTTTTATACCGGGATTTCTTTTTTCAAATTCCGGAACAAGTTTGGTAACATACTCTGCTTCACTACCCATTGCCCAGAATTTTATTGTTGTTTCTTTTTCTGAGTTCCGTGAACAGTAATAAAAGAATCCCAGGAAAAGAATAAAAATGATAAGCGATATTAATTTACTTGCTTTCATTAAAGAATATTTATTTTGTCAAAACCATTTTACCTGTTTGGATTCGATCTTGATACTTTATTGTATAAAAATAAATTCCTGATTCAGCAGCACTTACCTTCTGATCTGTACGATACCAGGTAACTTCATTTTTTCCAGAAATGAATTCTCTGTCAGCTAATTTTATTATCTCTTCGCCAAGAACATTATAAATGCTGATAACAACTTTGTCTGTTTTTGGCAGAGTAAAAACAATAGTTGTTGATGGATTAAACGGATTCGGATAATTACCAATTATTTGGAAATCATCAATTGGTATTTTTTCATCCTGAATTCCTACAGTTGAATCCGGAACAAATCCGATTGAATCGAGCATAGGTTGAATCTCAGGATTTTCCATAAACTTTTCCCAAAGCAAATTGCTTCTGTAGTTTTCAATCATATCTATAATCGGTCCCTGGTCAATTGCCAGGTAGCTGCTAGCAAACCAATTCACATTTAAATTGAAAGCATCTTTAAATCCATATTCACCCCAAAGATTCGCATAGTATGTTCTGTAAAAGTTTTTCAATGCAGAAATAGATTCTGTTGGTGTATATGGCATTGAAGATAAAGCAGCAGTCGGTGTGATAGTTCCATTATCATTTACATAAGGTTCGTGAGCAGAATACCCAGAGGGTTCGTCGGAGGCTGTTAAGCCCCACGTATCAGGTCCGTATCCGGTATGTCCCTGCGGATTAGCAATACAATATTCTCTATTAATTAATGTATGGTGACGATTATTCAAGAAATAGTTGCAATAGTTATCTCTGATATATCTAGCATCAAATCCGAGGAAAGAATAGTGTGCGAAGAATAAAGGTCCGCCGTAAGGATCGCCAACCCAAAGCTTATGGCCGTAATAAGTTTGATTTATAAAATAACCTGTCGAGCTTGCCCATCCATCATAATAGAGATTTGCAGGAACACTATGAGTTTGAGAAGCAATTGCCAAAAGATATGTTATCATAGTTTCATTATAGCCAACAAGTTTGAAATTCATTTGCCAGCCATAGTTTGGAGACCAATGCCAATAAAGAAAATCACTAAACGGTGAACGACGATACCAATCCCATTCAACTGTTTCCCATATTTGAGTAATTAAATTTCTTATCTCAGTTTCTTGAGAATTTAATTGATCAAAGTATTGTCTGGCAGTAAGCAGTCCTTGAATCATAAAAGATGTTTCAACAAGATCACCGCCATCATCATACTGACTAAATGGAATTACATTTCCGTTTGTTCCATTCATCCAGTGAGGAAATGCACCATGAAATCTATCAGCTTGAGAGTTGAGGAAATTTAATATTGTCAGCATTCGGTCAACACCTTGTTCTCTACTAACATATCCTCTTTCAATTCCAACAAGCAGAGCCATAACTCCGAAACCTGATCCTCCGGTAGTTACAATTTCACCCGAGCCTAATCTTTCTCTAGCTAACCCTGATACAGGGTGTGCGTAATCCCAAAAATACCTGAACGTTGCTCGTTGAACCATATCAAGAAATTCTTCATCTATCATATCGTGGGTTGTAGTTACTACGCTGTCACTTAAAGGCGATTCATTACCAGAATCATCATAAGCGCTGATTTTAAATTCATTCGTTATTCCTGTAACTCCAATATTAAGAGAAATATAAGATTTCTCTTTTGAAACGTTTGTATAGAAGGTAAACTGTCCTGATACTTTCCTATAAACTTTATAGCCTGCAAGATCTGATTCGGAATTGTTATACCAGTCCACATCAATATGCTTCTCATAACCGCTTCCAACCACATTTTCTGGAGTTACCGGAGGAATTGTATCAAGTACGGCTAACAAATTAATATTTGCTTTGACTGGAATAGTTACCAGTAATAGAATAAACATTAAAGCATAAATTTTTCTTCCAATCATTTTAACCTACTCTTTCTTACAATTTCTGTTTAATAACTTTACAGGAAAACGGATTCATAGTATACTTTCTTGTATTTACAGTGAAGCTTTTCTTTTGGTTATGGTAGTTTAATAAAAACATATAAGAATATTTTTTCCCTTTACGAATTACAAATTGAATGTCAGGATCGGACAACTTTACTTGTCTCTTAATACTATCCAGCGAAACAATCTTTTCTATAAGATGTAGATGATCATCGGTTGTATAACCAAATACATATCCAAGAATTGTTGCCATGCCATTACCAACATTCTTTCTGATTCCACAAACTTCTCCTGTCTTTGTAGTTGAAACGATTTCAGTTTTGCTTACATTTTGAAAAATCTGTTTTTCCCGGAAAACAGTGTAAACATCATCAATCCCAAAGGCATCAATTTTATTTGGGCTAACTGATTTTGTTAGCTTAACTCCAAGTTCATCTTTAAGAACTGAACAAGGATTAAGATATAGATCTATTATCGGTATCTCCGGGTAGAGAATTAAACTTCCACCATTTTTTACATAATCTGCAAGAAGTTTCTGAGTGCTTGCATCCATAAATTCAGTGGTTACAACCCAGAGCTGTTTATATCTTAAAAGATTTTCCACATTTGAATTTTCTAAATCGCTAATGTCATAATTAAAATTCAAAGTCTGAAGACTGCGAAGTAATCCATTAAAAAATATTTCTTCACGAACAAAGCGTGGATCTAGTGTTAGTCCAAGTTTTTCAATATAAAGTCTTTTTTCCTTAAGAAGCTGGGAAGTTGTTAGTTCTGTATAAAAATATGGTTTGTAGAACCCAACACAGATTTCTGATTTTACCTCACTCAATAAAAGTTCTTCCTTTTCCTTTGATATAAAATCATTAACTTTTTTAGTTGAGTCATAAAGGGGTGATTTGACACCATTTTCACTTAACGGAGTTTGATAATAAAAAGCTTTTCCATAAAAACCTTTACCATCAGGATTTATTCCCTGAGAAAACATATAGTAATTAAGTCCCTTTAATCCGTGTGCAAGAGAAGCGAAATAAAAAGTTTCTAAATCATTCGGATCACATTTAACGTGATGTTCACGGGTTCCTGACTGAAATTCTGCTGCCCAAACAGGTCCATACGGCTGCATTGCTTCCAGAATTTTATTGCAGGCAAGATCTGAATGTGCATTCCGGAATGAAACAAATTCAGGGATATGATCAAGACCAAATATCAAATCCTTCCTTGTTTTCATAACCTCTTCATAGGTGCTGATGAGCATTGGCAGTTCGGCAGCGTTACCGTAAATCCATCCGGGAATGTTATGAGTAAGCTGAACATTTATACCATAACTTCTGATTTTTTTAATCAACAAATCCAGATACATTGCAAAGTAATGCCTGTAAAAAAGATGAAAATCAAAATATGCACAATAGTCTTGTCTGTTTTTGATTTTATCTATCGGAGCAGAAATTTTTTCGAATGACGGATACTCTGTTCCGTAAACAGAATTTAAGTTTTCTATCGTATTATATTTCGCATTGAGAAATTCTTTATAGAGATTTATGACTGTAGGATTATAATCAATTTTTCCTGAAAGCCATTGGAAAACTCCAACCTCGTTGCAGACCTGCATCATAGTAATTGGGCCTCCATTTGAAGCCTGATGCTCAGCAATGATGGGCATTATTTTATCATACCAACGGAAAGTAAAATCCAGAAATTCATCTGTCATGTAAGAAACAAGATTCGGAGAAATAATATTTCCAAACTCATCCAATGCAAAACTATTTTTACTGATTCGTTTTAATAACCAGCCGGGTAATCCCTCAGCTTCATATTCAGCAAGAATGTACGGACCTGGTTTTACAATCAGTTGTAATCCATTTTTTTTACACAGATTGATGTATTTAATTAAATTTCTGGCTGGATGAGTTTCGCCTGTAAAATCAAATTTACCTTCTTCGTATTCGTGCCAATCCCACGGAATGTACGTTGAAGTTGTATTCGCACCAGATTGCTTTAACAACCTTAAATGTTTTTCCCACAACTTCGGATCAAGTCTGAAGTAATGTATCTCACCGGAAATTAAAAAAAACGGTTTTCCGTTTTTAATAAAATATCCTTTGGCTGCATCAAGACTCATTTATTTTATACCTTTTCTTTCAGCTAATTTTCATAAGTGATAACAAGTTCAGCAGGAAATTCTTTCACTGAAATTTCTTTCTTCGAAAAATCTTTAATCTTTTTTCCGTTAACAATTACTTTGTTTGGAAGTTTTGATCCATTGAAATTCTTAATCTTTATTCCACCCTTTGGAAGTTTGACATCACCATAAATTGAAAAATGATATTCATCATTTTCTTTTTTAATCGAGTAGGAAAGCTCACCGTAATACGTTGGAAGGTTTTCAATAGATATTCCATCTGGTGAATCAATCCAATCCTGGAAAAGTGCAGAACCAACTACCAGCGAAGAATCATACTCATTTTCATAAACAAACATAGAGCGGATTGCATTTATAAAATCTGATCCAACCCAGGTATGCGGCATGTCACCAATAAACTTCGGTGCACGAGAATCTTTCCATACAACTTCAGCCCAATGATTCCATCCTTGTGGTCTCTGATCATTTAAGAAAAATTTAATCAGCTCGTGTGCACGTTCCGGTTCATCCAGATAAATGAATGAACCAATTAAACGATTTTCATAGGGAGTATATGCTGTCCAATCTATTTTGTTATCCCTCCTGTTTTCAAAAAATTCATAATACTTATCGAATGTATTATAGACTTGTGGTTTAGGAAGATTATTAAATTCATTGCAAGGGGTCAGTGCGATGGTTGTTGAAGTTGCATCGAAGTCACCGAGTTCAACGCAGCCGGGGATGTATTCAATTCGTCTCACCTTCATCGCAAGGTTAATTGAGTTGTAGAGATTTTCTTTAAAAGTGTCCCGTACTTTTGCGATTCGGTTATAAGATTCCGTTTTGCCTAGTATTTTTTGAATCTCGGCTGCATCCTTTAATCCTTTCATTATAAAAAAATTATCCCAGTATGAATGCATAGGTTTTGCAGAATAACCTTCGTGACTTATTGATTCGGTCACCAACCCGTAATAAGCACGAACGCTGTCGTTTCCGTTTTTAAAATGCTTAGTTGATCTTTCTGCAATCAGTGATTCAATATATTCAATGGCTTTCAAAACATTTTCATTTTTCGAGCGTAGAAAGGTAGTGTCTTTTGTAAAGTTGAAGTACTCCTTTATCAGGTAAATCAATTGACCGTGGCTGTCATGTTCAGGAACCGGATCTGGCCCTCTCGAGTCAACTACGCAGGGTACTTTTCCATTTTCATATTGATGTGCAGTATACCAATCAATAAATTCTTTTACTTCACTTACTATTCCTGATTTCAACAACGCAGATGAAGTTAATGAGCCATCTCTTATCCAGCTTCTTTCATAAGAACGTGAGCCGGGTTGAATACCTGCTTTGTCCCTATTAATTAATATATAGGCAAGGTTGGATTTCCAGGTGTTGATAATTTTATCGGCAGATTTGGGAAGATTGAATTTGATGTGGCCTAGTTTTTCTTCACAAAAAGATTTAGTTGCAGAAAGGAGTTTGTTAAAACATTCCTTAGATGTATCCGTTTGTGGTAACGGTAGAATAGGAAGGTCTTGATTATCATAAAATGGGACACCAATATAAATCGTTTTCGTTTCACCCCGATCCAAATCAAAAAAATATTTCAGGCATCCGCTAGCAAAACCTCTTTCATCAGTAACGGATTTAGATTGTGGAATTTTGTTTTCAGAAAGAAAAGTTGTTATATCCCCATCATCAAATTTTGTTGCACCAAACCCATCTTCTTTTGTTATGGGAATTACTTTTTTATCATCATTAATAATAACCACACCATCAAATCTTATCGAAGAGACTTCCGAAGAACCGCCGGTCATATTCAGCCATTGGTAATATGGATTTACCTGGAAAGGTCTGATTGCAAGATAAAGATTTCCATTTTTTCTTTCTGAAGAATTATTAGTTAAAGAATAACTTAAATATAGAACAGAATATTTATTTTCATTACCCCAAGCAAAGGCTTTTGTTTCAAGAAGGAGATCATTATAATTCCAGGTAACTGATGGAATCGGCAGATAATTTTCTTCTAAAGATTGTTCCTTCTTTACATCATTCCACGTAACAAGCTTATCATCTACAAATAAAAAAGGTTCTATAGAAAAACTTTTTTTATCAACTTCAACCATTCCATCTTCATTTATCAAAGCTTCTTTAACGTCGTTGTTAACTCCGACAAGTGTCCAGTAAGTTCCTTCCTCATTAAAATATCTTGGGTAGTATCCGCGTGGATTATCTTTTGCTATGTTGATAAAAAACTGGTTTATATCGACTGAGTAATCAATATTCTTAACACTTATCTCTTTAATACCATAGCCATTTTCTCTGCTGCTATTTAATAATTCAATTTTTATAAATGAAGCATCTTCTTCTACCAACCTGATGTAGCTTTTATATCCTCTTGCATCTTTAACAGAATAAACTTTTTCCCAATTTTTATTCACATCAGAAGCAATATAGATATCAAAATCCTTTGCATAATCTTCTTTGTCCCAATCAATAACAAGTCCACCCACTTCTCTTCTTTTCTGTAAATCAAGTACTACGTGTTGACTTTCACCTTTACCACTTCTCCATACTGTTTCAGGATTATTATCAAAAGCATCTTTTGTGACCCAAGCCTCGCCTAGACCCGCTGAAGCCGGAATAAGAGGCTGAATAGGAGAATTATCTTCTGGTGGTAGTTCTTCAAACTTCAAATCATCAATCCATATAGTTCCTTTACCGCCAACAGCAGAAGCGATAGTAAATTCGATTCTATCAATTCGCTTTAAGGATTGATCGATTGTTGGTCCCCAGGCAAAGTGAATGTGTCTTTTCTTAATTTTAATTTTCTTCCAGTCTTTTGGAAAATCATAACTGCGGTTATTGACCCACCAAACATTTTGCGCTGTGCTGTCTAAAAATTTTATTTCAAAATTGTTTGACGGAGATTCAGCTTTCAAATAAAAAGTGAATTCATAATTTTCAGGTAAGTCAATTGGAAGGAATTTTTGAATTCCGCCATAACCTGTGCCTTTGGTGAAGTCATATTCAAATCGAATAGCGGTACCTTTTAAGCCTGCATCATTTACTATTGTAAGATTAACACCATCAGATTTGAAGACATTCCAGCCATTACTATTTTCAAAATCATCAAGAGACACCTGCTGTGTAAAATTTATTTGATTAAGGGAAATTATAAGGAGAAAGAAAAGGTAAGCTTTATTTTTAAATTTCATTTTAAGCTTCAAATTAATTGGAGTATTCAAATCCAAGTCGTTTCAACCCATTCAAAATCACCGAATCTTTCATCACATAGTTCCAAACTAAACCCGATCTAAAATTTTCAATCATCAGCAATAAAGGTCCCTGATCAATTCCAATATATTCTTTGTTGAACCAGTTCAGTGTTGGATTGAATGCATCGACATAACCATAATTACTCCATAAGCCATTAGCATACTTTTGATTAAAAGATTTTATAGTTGGCAGAACGATCTCAGGCGCAAAAACAATGGATGATATCGAAGCATAAGGAGTGATAGTTCCATCATCAAAATAATTTAGATCCGGTCCGCTTGTTCCCCTTCCTGCGTATCCCAAAAACTTTTTACCATTAAAATTATATTTCTCGGTAGGACCATCGCACGCCGATATTCCCCAGCAAAGCGAATCATATCCGGCCCAACTATATGGATTATCTATTGCGTATTGTCTTTGAACGTAAGTTGCTCTGCGTGAATTTTCAAAGTAATCAATTCCTTTCTCTTTCATAAATTTATCTTGCAATCCTTTCGGATCAATAAAGCAAAAAGAGAATTGATGGCCGAATAGTGGAGGAAATGCTGCGTGTGAAAGATTAGGATAAGGAGTTCTCCAATCATAAGATTTTAACCAGGTTTCAAAAGCAGTTTCAGCATTTGTCATTCCGCTTCCTGCTGCAAGAATATAAAGGAATAAAGCTTCGTTATATCCTACCCAACCCATGTCGTGTAAACCATTTTCAGGTGTCCAGCCCATTGAGATTGAACCCGGATGATTTCCTGTTTTAGGCATTTGAAAAAAATCCCAGTTCAATCTTTTAATAAGTTTAGCGGCGATATCACGAATTTCATTTTCACTTTCACCATTTAGATTGAAATAATTTCTTGAGAAAAGAACTCCCATCATTAGAAGTCCGGTATCAATAGTTGAAAGCTCACAGTTCCATTCACGTGTCCCTGAATTCAGTCTAAGAAAATGATAATAAAAACCCTGATAACCTGTGACATTTGTATCAGGGCTTTGAAGAGAACTCAAAAAAAATCTTAAAATCGTGAGCGTAATTTCAGCAGCTTCAGTTCTGGTTATCCATCCTCTTTCAACTCCGACTGCATAGGAAGGAAGAGCAAAACCAATTGCTGCAATACTTGCTGGCGCCCAACTTGCAGAACGATCTTTTACTAGTCCGTTTTCAGGATTTCTTTCAATCATAAAATAGAGAAATGTTTTTTGCTGAATTGAATCCAGCATTATTTCCTCTTCAGCCGATAATTTATAATCCTGATAAGTTGAAAAAAAAACAATCTTATCAGGTGAATGTCCACAACCTATCGCAAGTAATAACAGCAGAAAAATAAAGATCTTGTACTTATATAGAAATCTTTTAAACATAGTTTCTCATATCATTAGTTAAAACCAATTCCGAGCGTTAACCGATGTGTTTCAGCTAATCTTCCGTAATCCGCATAGGCATAATCAAATCGAATGTTATATGAATTAGCAATATCAACTTTAAATCCTGCTCCTAATACTAAACCACCTTCGAGATCGGGTAAAAATAAATTACGGTAACCACCTCTAATAAAAACATACTGCAGAATATTTAGCTCGCCACCTATATTTAAGCTTTCAGAATTATCATTGGGGTGCATTGCATCGGCAGCAAGCAATAAATTGTAATCATCACTGAAAGAAAATAGATATGAAATACCTGCCCGAAAAATTACAGGTAATCCAAAACTTCCGGTTCTAAGCTCTGCCGGCAGACGATCGTTATCTCCATATTTTTTTGGATCAAAATCATAGTTTAAGTACAAGTCTCTTCCATCATATGAAGCATCAGCACCAAAATTGGATAAGCTTGCACCAACTGTTAATCCCTCATCTAAAATCTGATATTGTACGCCGAGGTTCAAACCGAAAGTTGAGATGCTGCTATGCCAGATTGTTTCTGTAATATAGTTTAGCTGCATACCAACACTAACTCTATCCGTTACCATTAATCCATAGCCCAAACCAAAAGCCATATTCTTAACAGTAAATCTTTCGCCGGTACCCAAAGGCTGCTCAACAGTCCTGACATCCATTTCTCCTGAATTAAGTATAGTTGCAACAAGAGCAAACGTACCAATACCTTCCAGGTTAACGCCGGCAGCAGCATAATTATAATTTATGTCCGCAAGCCATTTATTAAATGTGAATTGAATATCGCTGCCAGAAATTCTTCCAAGACTTGCCGGATTATAAAACATGGAAGATATCTCACCTCCAAGGGAGGCTCCGGCATTTCCAATTGCTGCGATTCGGGAACTTGGTTCAATTTTAAGAAATTGACCGATGGTTGTACCGGCTTTACTTTGTGAGAATAATACTGATGACATCAACAAAGAAAAACTGATAACCAAAAAGAAACTGCAAAATTTTATTCTTTTCATTTTGACCACCATCTTTATTTAATTACTGCAAATTTGCCAACGTAAGTACCGACACTTCCTCCATCAACGTGATAGATATATAGTCCCGGCGCAATGTCAAGGTTATCTCTGTTTCTAAGATCCCACTCGACAATCCCTTTATTAATATTACCATCGTGATGCAGAGTTTGAACAAGTTCACCGGTGACTGTATAAATTCTTATAGAACAATTAGCAGGAAGATTTCTAAATTCAATTTTCCTTTCACCTCTTCCTGAAACAGCAAACCTTTGAGGTTCAAAACTTGCCGCGCCTACATAGGGATTGGGAACTACATAAGGATCTTCTTCAAATTGACTCTTTGCGAGGTTCGGATCAATATATCCCGCTTTAGAAAGGAACGTAAACTTATCTTCGGAAGCAAAGGGAACAAAGAGTCTAAGTTCATATTTATCACCGACTGTCGGAGGAGTAATTGGAATTGTACCAAATCCTGTTGTATCAACCTCCAGCTTCCAGGTTGCTCTTATATTAGTAGGATCATCTTTTGTTGCAGTACGAATTTCAATGTAATCCTGGTGCGAATCTATAGTTCCGCTTCCAATGGAGTTTTTATCAAAAAACTTAAACTTCAATTTTATTTCACCAGTATCTGTTAATGCCCTTACAGTGAATTTAACTGGTCTGGCTGGTGCACCAATGTCAGCTACAGAAGTATCCAAAATTACATCACTGAAAATTACATCTATATTTTCCGGGTAACCAACTCTTCTCAAATTTATTGGTAAAGCTGGTGCATAACTGATCTTTAAGGGAATATTTGTATTGCTGTTTATTATTAGTTTAGTATTTGATGAATCAATTTCAACTGTTTTCGGTGTTGAGATTATGGGTAGAATTCCACTGCCAGCAGGACCAGTTCCCTTTCCTTCAAGATCATTTCCAAATAGAAACAAAGTATCTCCTGCAGTTTCATCCTCCATCATGTAATCTTCTGCCCGAATGCTGTCATCATCGCTGGAAAATGTAATGCTAAATATGTGATCTTCGGGCACCAACTCATTGTTAATTACTCGTAGATTAAAATCACCAACTCCATCGCCCTCTGTGTGGGCTATGTTTAATACTTCTGCGCCAGTATAACCAACCACTGGAGGATTAGGATAAACCTCCACAACATTTTTAGGAAGTATAGTTCCACCTCTCAGCGTTTGACTTACTGTGATAGCATTTTCAGACGGATAAATTGGAATTGAATCAACACCTCTATCATAAGAGCAAACTGCATAGAAATATCTTTGTCCATTATTAATTTGAGTATCTCTGAATGAATGGGTCAGTCCGGTTTCATCACCAAGATAGTAAGCAATACCGTTCACGGTTGATTGCGAGTAACCATAAATATTATTAACTAAATCAAACTGGGCGATAGGATAACCATTAACAATTGACCATTCACCACTGCCCGGAAAATTTTCTCTTGGATCTTGAAAATCCGGGTCCGTGCTGCGGTAAATTCTGTATCCCTCGAAATCATTGTCATTAGTTATTGGATCGAAGGCGCGCTCAGCTGCGTTATCCCAGTTCAATTGTACAAATCCATCTCCGGCATAAGCATAAACTGTAGGCAATGGTGGAGGAACAGCAAACTGGTAATTAGCTTTATAAATTTGCTGAACAACTGCTGTGGTAACCCGAAGCTCTCTTAAGTTAGCACCAAATCCTAATGCAAGACTAAATCTTTCTGTATTCTGAGAGGTTAAAACGAATGGACCAGATGCAAATAAAAATCCTATATTATAATTGAGTGCAAGAGGAGCACCGAAAGCACTGTCAGGATCAGTGAATATATTCCACAATCTTTTAGGCCACTGCTTACCATCATCGAAGAAGACGATTTGATCAACTTCGGTTGATGGATTTCCTGCGCCTGCACGTATTCTATTGAGTTTAAATCCGGTAAGTCCAATTAAGTCAGACTCGTCAATATCGGTTTTATCAAAATTAGTTTCTCCATTGGTTGGTATTCCATCACCTTCACCGGTATCATTTGTGCCAAACACACCGTCAGCACCGGTATCATGAAATTCAGCAACCCAATCCAAATCCTCATCGCCTGTCCACCAAACTCCGGCGACGTATGCGGGTCTTGTCGTAACAGGGTTGTAATAGGTTTCAAATTTTGTGACATCATAATTTGCATTCACATAGTTTAGAATTTCCTGCTGTCCTGTTATCGCAAAACCGGGACCGCTATCCCTTCTCTCATTTAAAATTCCATCTTCATCGTTGTCAACTGCATCCAAAGCATTGCCGGGAGTTTCCAAGTACGAATAACCAAGATAACCAGTTTGTCCTTTTACTCCATTACCATTCTTGTCCCAGGTATATACAAGGTTAAGTCCGATTTCTTTATCATAGAATGCATTGTCATCATCTGATTCAGGAATACCATCTATACCAATTCCTGATCCGCCTACACCTGAGTCCATATACAAACCAAATATCACATTATTATCGTAAGAAGTTGTACTTTCATTTGTAATATCATAATGAAAGAAAATAACATATCCTGCCTGCGGATTTGACCATTGAAAACCTCTTTGTTCAACTCTCAAACCTAACCCACGCCGGGTGTTATCTCGAGAGTCCGGGTAATAATTCCAGGCATCATAAAAGTTGTCATCATAAACAGTAAAGCTTTCCTGATCAGCCTTTGGAAGTTTGCCAAAGTAGCCATTCCAGGATCCGCTCCAGCCTGGATCATCAGGGTCGAGTTGTTTATCATACCATGAGGAAGGCCAGGTTCGTGAATCAGTGCTGATCGCAGGAGCTTCTGCAAGATTTATTGAGTTGCTTGGCTCGAAATATCCAAACCGCGGTTCAAACCTCATCGTCTTATTAGTAATCGGACTTGTCCCCTGTCTTTCGCGATAACCTGTTTCCATTATATATGCGGGGTTACCGTTCGTTTGAATCACCTGTGATAAAACAAATGGCGTTGTTCCATCGCTATAATTTTCTCCGGAACCTTTAGGAATTTCAACAGAATGAAAAATTGAAAGGTCAACATTGATTGGGTCATCCGGATAATCACCAACCATACCATAACTTCTGTACCTTGTTCTTATGAGATTAGCATCGTGATGACCGATTCTTTCTGCATCAATATTTCCTCGCCATTCAGGGGGAACGGGAGTGATAACCTGCGCTTTTACCTGATAGTTAGTGCATACAAAAAAAGGAAAAATTAATAAAATCCATTGCCATTTGATACGGCAGGACGAAAATATTAGCTGAGTTTTATTTTTTTTCTTCATAGCTATAAACTCCTCAATGAAATACCAAATTCAATTCTTCTAGGCTCAAAAAACCTCGACGGGTCATAGAGCTGAGCACGTACAGTTTCAGGATAGAGTGCATAATCAGGGCTTCCAGTATCACTAAAAACGAATCCATTTACAAAATGTTCGTTCAGTAAATTAAACACTCTTAAAAAGACACTGAGATTTACTATATCAAGATTGAAATATTTCTCACCTCTCAGATCGATTAAGAAATAACTTTCTTTTCTTCCTGAGTTGGGATCCTGATCTGCACCAAAACCAGTTCCGATAACAGGTGTGTAGGGTTGCCCGCTTCCGAATTTTAAGATTGCACTGATAGAAAAATCATCAGGAATTGAGTAAACACCAGTCAGATTTAAAGTGTGTCTTTGATCCCAGTTAAACGGAACATATTTGGGGCGCGGGTCCTGTCCTGAAGCCGCTCTGTTAGTCGTTTCCCTTGGATCACTGGAATTACCTTCTGCAAATTGTAAAGTGTAATTGAGTGAAGAACTTATATTACCATAATTCTGCTGAAAGAGTGAAACAGTGAATCCGTACACACTCCCAAAATCCACATTGGTAAATCGCCAGTACTCTGCAGAATTATAAGTTTCAATAACTTCAGTTCCTAACAAATCGTTTATATCTTTATAGAAGAATGATAGTTGAAGTCCAAGTATATTTGAAATAGCTTGCTTAAAACCAAATTCATATTGAACTGTAAACTCAGGTTTGAGGTCAGGATTTCCCATGATACCGTAGCTGATGCTGTTTGCTGCGAGATCACTTAGTATTGAGTAATCAGCATTCCCATACAGCAAACCAAGTGCTGGCATTTGATAAAAATGCCCGTATGAAAAATAAACCGAAGAGGAAGCTGACATAGGAAAATTTATTCCCAGTCTTGGGGCAAGTACTGTTTTAATTTCTGTATCAACAAGCTCGGATTGAGGTGATCCTTCAATAGAGTTAGCTGGATTTCTTAAATCAGATGGTATCTGAGCATCGGGGTCATAATATTCAAAACGCACTCCGGCTCTAATTACAATATCTGCCAGTTCTATTCTATCCTGAAGATAGGCAGCAAATTGTTTCGGATAGTACGATTGTAAGCCCGGCATATTTGGAAATTCATAAACCGGTTTAAGAATCTGAACTCCATTTTCCGTTGTGGAAACAAAAAATCCGGGAGGACCGAATTCTATATCTGAATACTGGAATTCAATTCCTGATTCCAAAAAATTAATTCTGTCGAACTGCCAGACAACTTCAGCTTTAGTTATTAGAGAGTTTGTATTTTGCTTATACCGACCCAAATCAACTCCCTGGACTATCGCACCGTCTTCATAATTTGCATCACTTTTTGGCTCTCCTGCCTCCAGGTAGTGTGGATCCATCAAATCTTCGTACTTAAAACTTTCATAGTCAAAATAATTCTGCCGAACATTTAACTGATAAAACAACTCGGGAGCTAAAGTATGAGTAATTGCAAGCCCATGTGATAATGACGTCGAATAATTTTCCGGTATTCCATCCGGATTCAGCCTGAATCCGTGGTTATAATACTTTCTTTCCGATTCATTATATGTTAACTGATAATTAAACTGCATTGAAGAAATAGTAGAGTTACTTAATTTGAACTGACCGCTCCACTCATCACTTGTTGACATCGGAACTAATTCATTATCACCGGTAGGAATGAAGATACCGTTTTCAAAATCACTGCTGTCAGTTGGAACAAATCTTCTTTCTCCAAAAAAATACCCTTCATTATAAAACTTTAAACCACTTGCAAGAAATGTAGTCTGAGGCAAACCTGTTGGACCGCTCAACGAAAGCTGATAGTACTGGATAGATGTCGGATTATAACTATCATTATTCGGATAACGCTCGGTATCGGTAGTAAAATAATCGCCAAGATAACTTTCAGCAGAAAAACTAAATTTATCTCCACCGGATTTTAGAACTGTATTCACAACACCTGACATTGCCTGCCCGTACTTGGCATCGAATGTTCCGCTTATAACCTGCACTTCTTCGATAATTGAACGATCAACTTCCTGTATTGGCTCATTGGTAAAAGGATTATTCACAGTTACACCATCAAGCTGGTATTGAACTTCACCAATTCTTCCACCACGGAAGTGCCCGTCAACAACTCCGGCCTGAAGATTAACAATATCGTTAAGACTTTGAACGGGTAAGTTTTTTATTTCTTCTTTATTAATTGAAGAAACTGTACTGGTCTGATTAAATTCAACTAAAGGTTTTTGAGCTACTATTACAACTTCTTCTCCTTCAATAACTTCAGGTGATAGTGTTGCATCGAGCGATGTGGTTTTGTCCGATGATATGCGGACATTTTCAGATACTTGTGATTTATAGCCAAGATATCCGATTCTTACTTTATAAGTTCCGGCTCTGACATTAATAATTACATAGTACCCTTCAAAATCTGTTGCGGCTCCAAGTGTTGTCCCTTCTATAAGAACATTAGCACCGACTAAAGGGTTACCTTCATTATCCAGTACTCTTCCGCTTAATTTACCTGAAGTTTGAGCTTCTAAATTAGCAGAGAAAAATAATACCGCCAGAAAAACATATACGCACGTTAAAAAAATTGAAGCCGATTTGTTTAGTAAAATTAACTTCATAGCGCATTCCTTCTTTAGGATAAAATTAAAAAAGGAAGAGAACCCCAAAATTAATGTATGAGGTTCTCCTCAAATATGAATTACTTCAACAGTATCATCTTTCCTGTTTTACTCTGCAAATTATTTCCGGAGATTAAATTTTCCAGAGATATTTTATAGAGATAAACTCCAGTCGAAAGATTAGCTGCATTAAAATTATATTCATTCAAACCTGCATTGTTGAATAAATTGATGCTTTCAACCATTTCACCAAGCGCATTGTAAACGGAAACGTTCACAACACCTGATTCGGGTATTGAATATTTTATCTTAGTTGACGGGTTGAATGGATTAGGATAATTTCCATAAATCTCAATTGAGTTTGGAATGATACCGACAATTTCATCTTCAACTCCGACCGGTTTGTTCGGATCCATATAAGCCCAGGCAAGAGCAGGTTTGCCAGCATTTTCTCTAAACCACCATGTTCTGGAGCCATAATCATCCAAAGGATTGTCGAAAGCATCTCCATCAAACAAATCTGCGCCTAAAAATATAAGTTTATCTCCAAGCCCTGAATCATAACCTAAACCGGTGAGATCAATCTTTAACTCAATCTGATACCCTTCATCAATATCCGTTTTATTATTAACAGTAGTTGCACCCTTTAATCCAATATCAAATACTGCTTTTCCTGAATCTATCAACGTTGGAAGAAAATCATATGCTGCCGGATCACCCAATGAATTAAAATTAATTCTCATTTGTTTAACTGCCATCTTGTTATCATCATCCAATTCAACTCGATCACCAATCATCAACATAAGGCCGTCCACATTATCATACGATTCGGTGCCTTGAACTCTGCCATCATCAACATCTGCTGCCAAATAAAGATAATTATCTTTAAAGAACATTCTGACTACTGCATGCGAAGGATCCTGAACAGGGGGTGGATTTGTTCCAGGTTGATAATGAGCACTCATCCAGGGTCCAATGCCCGGATAGCTGTATTTAATATTATCATCATCCCAAGCTATTTCAAATTTGTAAGAGCCGAACCAAACCTCCTCATCAATTACTCCATCTATCACCGGATCAGAAAAACTTGTGTTATTTGGTAGAACCAAATCGGGATCAACAGATGGTAAAGCTCCGCTGGTTGTAGTTACATCAGGTCGTGCGTGAATTCTTGCAACGTTATTAGCATTATCATTTCCCCAAGCAGATTGAAAATGTGTACGTGTCGTGCTGATTGCTCCTGAGTTTCCCTCAAACAAGTAATCACAGTCCCAAATACTGAAATTTAACATTACTATATCACCTTCGGTTTTGGTAACATCATAGCCGTTAATTTCGAGGTCAACTCTCATCTCTACAGTCCAGCCTTCATCTCTTCCAGCATCATTTGATGTACCGTTAACAATTGTTACGGCATCCCATGCAGCGATTTGTTCTGGTGTCCGGATTGTATCAACACCGCTACCAACCTGATCACTGCCTCTGAAATATGGTCCACCACCCACAACCGGTGTGTTTGCAAATGGAAATCCACCTATCCACCAGGTCAGGAAATGTTCAATGGGTCTTGCCCAATTGAATGTTGGATCTAATGATGCTTTATTTTTTACACTCATTAAAATAGCATCCCACCTTGCCCAATCTTGTGTTCCACCAATTGAAGAGTCTGGAATTGTAAAGCCAAGCCACAATTGGTTATCCGACGTTACAAGAAATTTTATAGTCGCATGGGTAGAATCAGTAACTGCATCCGGCTGATATTCAGGACGCCAACCACTGCTTGGTAACAAACCTGGTTCACCATAATTCAGTGTAATTGTTTCTGCTGCACTCCACGCCGCTTCATTCAGTATACCATCCATAGTTATTGAACCTGCAGGTGCAGTTCTTGCCCATACTACATCTTCTCTTACTGGATATTGAGCTAATATTATTCCTTGCAAAAGAAGGAACGACAGAACACCTAACCAAATTGCGAGATATGTTTTCATTTTTTTCTCCATCATTTTGTTAATGTTTAAGTTATTTAGATTTATTACAGATAAACTTTGACTTCGACAGTTTTTTTCTTAGTTATGCTGAGAATATTATTTTTTTGTTTTTTACCTTCTACAGTAATGTAATCCACATTGCTTCCAGAACCAGATTGATTGATCACAGCTATGTTATAAGTAGTATTCCTGAATATTCTGGTTACACCATACTCTTTCCATTCTTCAGGAATGCAGGGATCAATTAATAATCCATCCTTAGTTGCTCGTATTCCTAAAATCCAATCGACAATAACTTTCTGAAACCAGGCTGCAGATCCTGTGTACCAGGTCCATCCGCCCATTCCATAATTTGGCGAATCAGGTCCGTCAATATTTCCTGGTGTTACATAAGGTTCGGCGTTATAATCATCGGGATTCATACCATTATATATAGGACACAATCTTCTGAATGCTTCAAAAGAATTTTTGTTTTGTCTCAGCAGTGAGTATGCCCAAATTGACCATGTAGCTGCGTGAGAATATACTCCTCCATTTTCTCTTCTGCCAGGTGCGTAACGTGTTAAGTAACCAATCATCTCATCAGGTCTTGTATATGCAGGATATAGTAAAAGTGTACCGTTTTTTTTAAGCAACAACTTTGTAACCGAGTCCATCGCTTTTATCTGCTTATTCTTATCAGCTATTCCACTAATGACTGACCAGGTTTGTGCATTAAGATAAATCTTTCCTTCTTTATTTTTTTTACTTCCTATTTTCTCACCGTTATCTTTTGTTGCTCTGTAGAACCAATCTCCATCCCAGGCATACTTATCAAATGCTTTTTTCAGATCATTAGCTTTCTTCAAGTATCGACTGGCGAGACTTTTCTTCTCAATATTATTGCATAATGAGGAAAAATCTTTCAAGATGAGATAGAGAAATTCAGCTAACCAGATCGATTCTCCTTTCATATCCAGACCGACTGCACTCAAACCATCATTCCAATCACCAGCACCGATGAGCGGCAATCCACGTTTAGAAAATCTTTTTAACACTCTTTCAATTGCGGCAGTACAATGATCGAAAATTGATACTTTACTTTTCGCATCATCATAGTAAGGTTCCTTCAATTTTAAAATGTCGTAATCACCTGTTTCATTGATGTAATGACAAACCACGAAAGGAAGCCACAATAAGTCATCAGTCATTTTTGTGGGAAGACCGGTTTCTGTTATTGGATGCCACCAGTGCAATACAGTCCCATCTTTAAACTGATGAGCAGCATGTAATTTGATTTGTTTCTTTGTCTGTGAAGGATCAATCGGTAGAAAAACCAGACTATCCTGCAGCTGATCCCTGAATCCAAAAGCACCACTTTGCTGGTAATACGCTGTACGTGCCCAAAGTCTTCCGCAAATTGCTTGGTACTTTAGCCACTTATTAACCATCAAATTTAACGCTTCATCCGGAGTATTTACAGTCAACCTATCAAACTTTTTGAGCCAGCTATTTTTAACCTCATCTAAAGCAGAATGAATCTTGGCTGGCTCCTGATATTTTTTGATTGACTTTTTAATTTCATTCAGGTTTTTTTTAATACCGATGAAGAAATTTATTTCATCAGCTTCATTTGGATTGAGTTCAACTTGAGTTTTAACAACAGCAACAGAATCATTCCACTTGCCCAATTTTTTTTCAAGCTCATCTGCTTTAATGCCCATTGGTTTTTGAACCGACCCATATCCTCCGAGAAAAGACTCTTTGTCACCATCATAATCTGTAATAGTCTTTGAGCAAGAAATAAAACCTTTGTATGGATATTGAATATTCCAGTGACCTCTTTTACTTAGTGGAATTTCCCATAACCTCTTGGTCGCTGTCATGCAGTTTACTTCAGGATGAAATTCTGTTTCCAAAAATGTTTTATGAAATTCTCTGTGATGATCTGATGAAGAACCAAGGCACCATTCAAAATACGAATAGATTGAGAGATTCGTTTTCAAACCATTCTTATTCTGAATCTGAAAATTCCAGATCTCAATTTGATCATTCAGGGGAATAAAGACTGTTAACAGAATTCGAATTCCTTTGAATTCACTTTCAAACTTTGCGTATCCAAAGCCATATCTAACCTGATAGAAATCAAGTTCAGTTTTTACGGGCATCCAGGTTGGAGACCAAACTTCACCCGTGTCTTCATTTTTAACATAAAAATATTTACCCCAGTTATCCTGTATTAAATCCTGATGCCATCTATTCAGCCTGTTAAATTCAGAATGAGTTAACCAGCTAAATCCTCCGCCTGCTTGTGAAATCACCAATCCGTAATCTCCATTTGAAATTACATTTACCCAAGGTTTCGGAGTTTGGTGAGTATTGATAATGTATTCATTTCCATCATCAGAGAATTGACCGTATTTCGTATTAAACTTTGACATAATTTTTAAATTAGCATGATTCTCTAAGAATTAATTCAGTCGGAATATGTACAACTGAAACAGGAATATTATTTGAGCCTTGAATTTTATTTAGAAGTAACTCAGCAGCTCGTTTGCCCACTTCTTCAATATTAACGTGAACTGTAGTAAGCGGTGGATTAAGATATTGTGAAACAAAAATATCATCAAATCCTACAACTCCAATGTCACTAGGGATTTCCAACTTGTTTTGTTTTAAATAATCATAACATCCAATAGCCATCATATCATTAGCAGCAAAGATTACCTGGGGTCGGGATTTAAGGTTCATTAATTTTTTGCAAGCGTTAAACCCACCTTCCTGGGAGAAGTCACCTTTTTCAATGACGTATTTCACTCCATATTTTTTGCAGGCATCAATAAAACCATCTTTTCTTAAACCAGCATCATCATTATCTAATGGACCGGTTATATGAGAAAGAAAATCGTAGTGTTTTTTCTTTATAAGGTGTGTTGTCATCGAGAAGGATCCATAATAATCATCTATCCCAATTCTATCAAACTTTTTATTCTTACTGTTCGAATTAATGATAACAACCGGCAGATGGCTTTTTGAAAGGATGGATGAGAGTTCATCATCTAAATAAGAGACTAAAAGAATTAGCCCTGATAAAAGACCATTTCTAATAAACGTTACAACCTCATCCTTAAGGCTCTTATACTTGTGAGAACTGGCAACGACTGTATAAAGGTTTTGAGAGAAGGCGATTTCATCCACACCTTTAATTACTTCAGTAAAATATTCGTCGGATATTTCCGGAAGAATTAAGCCAATTAGATTTGATTTTTTTTGAGCAAAGTTGCGTGCAAGAATATTGGGTCTATATTCTAGTTTTTCAGCAATATTTAAAATATGTGCTCGTGTTTCTTTAGTAACCCTTGGATCTTTATTTATAACTCTTGATACTGTAGCAATAGATACATGTGCTCTTGCCGCAATTTCTTTTATAGTAGGTGCCATAAGTTCCCATCTTAATTCTTGTTATTAAAAAAGGCACAGTTGACTAAATATCGAACTGTGCCTTTAAAAAGAACTTATTTGAGCAAGGTCATTTTTCTACTTAGTGTAGAATTTTTTCCATCTTCGCCAACAGCATTTAGAACATAGATATATATTCCGGAAGTCAGGTTCGAAGCATCAACTGTGTAATTATAATTACCAGCTGCTAACTCACCATTATACAATGATAATACCCTCTCTCCAACAATATTATATACATCCAGAGTTACATCTGACTTGACAGGCAAGCCGATGCTAATTGTTGTAGCAGGATTAAATGGATTCGGATAATTTTGAAGAAGTTCAAAATTAAATGGATTGGATTCACCTAAGTTTACTACTTCAGAGTAGTTGTAGCTTCCGTTGAAATCAATCTGTTTCAATCTATAAGCATAATTGATATTAGGTGTTGTAGTTTTGTCTACATAAGAATAATTCTGAACTTCAGTTGTCGTACCTTTTCCAAGAACAAATCCAATGGTTACAAATTCATTCCCTTCAGTGCTTCTTTGAACATCAAATCCTAAATTATTTAATTCAGTTGCAGTGGTCCAGTTTAATAGTGTTGTACTTCCGATGTACTGCGCAGTGAATGATGTCAGTTCAACAGGTACGGTGACATCAACCATAACGAGTTCTCTGTAAACACCTCCCCACTCACTTCCCCACCATTGCTTGTAGAAGTTTCCGTTAGGACCCCAAGGATCTTGTGAACCAGAATTATAATTATCCGGATCAAAAATAACAATCATTAATGTAACAGTAGCTAAAGGATCTGTAAATCCTAATTGATCAAGATGAATTACAGTCTCAGCAGTATAACCGGGATCGACATCGGTAGAATCAAATATTGTAGTTCCAGGAAGGGGATAACCAACGCCTTCAGTTACACCTGAAGGTGCATTTGTTTCAAATACAAATTCTGGATTACTACCAACATAATTTTTTATTTCATATTCATTTGCACCGCTGGCATTCTTTATTTTCATAAACATGCCATCACCTTCCCAATCAAATTGACAAACCTGAGCATCATTTGAATTTAACGCAATATATAAATCGTATCCGTTCCGCAGAAATGAAACATAGCAAGTTGACATATCTGTATAAGGTGGTTTTACAACAACTCCGTCAGTTGGAGTATTGGAGTTTCCAGAAGGAACACCACCCATCTTATACATTAGATGAGGTGTGGAAGTCGCTTTTATCCAGTCATCTTCTAGCAATTGACCATCCAATGTGATGGTTCCAGTAGTTTTATAAACTGGTATTGAAGGTGGATCTGCAACTGCCTGAGCTGAAGTTTGGAGTTGAAAGGCGAGCAGAACAAAAAATAGAAAAGCGAACGAGAGAAAGTATAGGGGTTTCATAGTACCTCCGATGGTTAATGAATGTGTAATTAATTATAGAGCATTGAGAAGAAAGAAAAATAAATTCTAGTTCAAATTTTAATAATCAACGAACTACGCTGCTCTCGGTAATGAAAAACTTACATGTAAACGTTTACATTACAGCTTTATAATAATAATAATTTCTACAATTGTCAAGAAGAATTTGAAAAAATATTATCTGCCTAATAAGATTAGACATCTGAAAAATCAGGTTATTTATTTAAAAGACCTTAAGAAAGATTTTTTGAAATGCTTATTTGTCTTTTATTTTATCCTATTGTCCATCATAACGTGGTCTTTAACATATAAGAGGGCTCAATTCAGTTTAATTTTAATGAAAAAACTATAAAGAGAATTGAAGTAACTCAATCGATCAAAAGGATGAAAAAGGAATTAAATCCTTTGGGTGAGAGTGAAAACCTTGTGATGCTTTATTCTGTGCAGAAAATAGTATCCACATATCTAGATCATACCCGAATAACTCCCAGATCAGGAAATAAAAGATAGGTATAAAAAATATTTTGAATGATAAAAATGAAAAAGTATTAAAAAAGATGGAGACTTTTTGGAGACCATCCCGAAATTGTTTCGTTTTCAGTTAAATTTCAAAACATTTTGGGTATGACGGCATGTCCCTGACTCTCCGCAGAGTTTTTCGGATCTTAGGTCAATCTGTTTACAGTTTTCTCTTATGAGCTTAATTCATTGTTAAAATTTTTATCCAAGAAAATTTCAACTAGTCTTATTTTACCTTCTCTGCTGAAAATTGATTGACTTAAACTCTCTTCTAATTCTAATCCATCTATGTTGATTAGTTCATCATTTTGTGTGTGAACAATCATTCTATTGATATCCGAAAGTATGTAAGTAAATGGGACCTGACAATATGTAAATGAAATTGAGTTTTTACCACACTTTATTTCTCGCTCAGCACCTGATAAATCATAGTAAACAAATGTATCGGATTTATTTGTAAACTCTTCTGCCTTCAATAGAGAAGGATTCATTACAATCTTTCCGGATTTTATTTGTATACCTAATTCTCTAAACCTTGTAATTATATCTTCTTTTACCTGACCGGTCATACCAGGCTGCTGAGCGCCTGCAAATAAAGGTGTGTGTGAGTATGGATCAGTTGGGAAGGCACCATATTCATCTGGTTGTTTACCGACTCCTATTCCTCTTTTAATCTCATAATAGAAATCTTTTATTTTCTTTAATTCTTTTTTCTTAGCGGATTTTTTCTCGGCATCGATATAAACTTCCTGTACCGCCAATAAAAGTTTGGAAACCATATGCCAATAAATCGAACCTAAGCCTTCATATTTATAAAAAGTGTTAGCTCTTCCTGTAAATTCATTATGACAGAATGTTTCCTCATAGATATTTAAAACTAATGCTCGCTCTTCAATTGCATATTTTTTTAATTGTGGATCACCTAAAGTGTCCAGCTTGTTTCTGAGTTCTTCAGAATTAGTAATATCACTTTGAAAATGTACACCTCCGTTTATATCTCTATAAATAATCTCTTTGTTTCCATCAGAAAGCATCGAACGTAATAATTTAGATTTCTTTACCAGATATTCAGAAATATTATTCTTCTCTATAAACAGGGGTAATTTCTTATTTGGATAAAGCATATAACTGTTTTGATCTTTTCTATACAGCTTGCTTTTCTTCAGAACGGTCAACAATTCTATAGATTCAAGAGCAGATAAGTATTCCGAGCTTAAAGCGGCCACCTGACCTTCGAGCATTTCATACAAATGAGTTACTTCCAATTCATTTTCGGAAATGTGTAAAATATTATATGAATGATAGAGACCATCCTTTCTTTTGTTTTCAGCTATAGTACGATCAATAACAGAAAGGCACAAATTGCAAAACTCAATAATCATCTCTGCTGATATCTCTTGCTTTTCGCCTTTGAATCCTTCCTTATAAATTTTACTTCTATACTCTGAACCTGCAACACCTAATTTATCTACGATTGCTTTTCTTACTCTATCGCTGATTACATCTTTTTTAATTTTAGTGATTTCTAATATCACATTGTGTAGTGCATTAAAAAATTGTGCAATCTCAATTGAAAAGTTGAACTTGTTCGTTGAGGAATCACTCAATAAACTTTTTAGGAAGATAACGTAGCGCCTGATGTAAAATAAAGTAACCATCGAGATACCGTTACCCACTAATGCATTTTTTGCATCATTCCATTCAGGTCGTTGAGTATTCATCCAGATACCACCACCCGGAATGAAGTTCGACATTTTTACTAAAAGTGTAAGCAGCAGTTTTTCCAACAAGCTTATTTGTACTAAAGTATAATCTCTTTTTTTAAGAAGTTTAGCATCTGAGCCGTAAAGTTTCTCGTCTGTTTTAAGTTGTTCGTCTAATTTATAGTCAAACTCAATTGTATTACGTGGATCTTTTAAAATATCCTGATAGTCTTTAATACGATAAGGTACATTTGCGAATGAAAATATTTCAGCACTTAATAATTTTTCAAGTGAATCGCGATTAAACTCTTTGGATAACTCTAACAGTTTTAACAAATAAATTATTTGATGGTCACCCCAATAACCAATATTTGCCCATGGATTATTTGGTTCTTGTTCTTCCCAGTCAAAGCCATCCCTGAAAATACGATAAGGATTATAACCATCTGCTGTTGAACAATTAAGAAACTTTGCTATCATCGATTCTAAAAACTTTGGGTATGATAAAGCAAGAGCTTCCCAGTTTTGAAAGATGTCCCGCCAATTCCCCTGATAGTTGAGCACTTTATGATTATTCTTGTCCTTAATATCAATCGAAAATAAATTCCAGGGTCTGCTCGGGTCTCCATGTCTTCTGCTGAAGGTTAAGGGTAAATATTCAATCGCAAGTTTTGTAAAATAAGAGTCTCCAATGTTTCTCACTTTGCTGTGTAATTCAGAAATTGAAAGTTGATTTTCGAGATTATCAAAAAAACTTTTGTGGGCATTTATCACATAAGGATTTGCATTCTTCACAAATGATATAAAATCTTCTTTCTCAACATTATAAGAATTGTCAAATATGCCACCACGCATTACATTGAATAGAACATTAGAAAAATGTCTTGCAGTATTTAATTTGTTTCCTGTAAGCTGTATCCCATCTGACTGATCAACAATTTTAGTAAGCATTTGCTTACTTTCTTCAATATCATTTAGAACAAGTTCATAAGCATTTTTCTTTTTTATGGTATTTACCAGTCCAGCTATATTTCCAGCATCCTGATTAATCTCGGCAGCAATTAACCAGTTGATGGAACTTTTTGCTTTTATCTTAAAACTTGACATGATCAGAAAAGAACCCCTTACTCCATTTGTGCTGTCCTCTTGTTCAATGGAAATATTTTTTCTGAAATTAGAAATCTGTTTAGAGCTTAACAAATATTTTTGAACAACAATACCGGCAGCCCAAACAGTTGTAGCCTTTAATGATTCTGCAGGCAGAGCTCTGTCCGACGGAATGGAACTAAGCGAGTAAATTCCCAACCCGTATTTCGAAATCAGTTCATTTTTTTTATAACCGTCAATCAATGTGCTGAATCCTGATTGAAGTTTTTGAGAAACTCCTGATGGCAGAATGTTCTGTATTCCGTCCAGAACTTCAATTTCTTTCTTAGTACTTGATTCATTAAAAATTTTGACAGTCTTAACAAAACCAAATTTCTCGCTGCAGGCCCAGCTATACTGGAATTTAAATTTAAGGTCGTGATTAATTTCTTCAAAAATTATTTCTGTGCTCGAAATATTTTTATAAAGATTTTTAGTTGATGAATAGATGTCACGATAATTTTCAGAAAAAGGCTCCCACAAATAAAGCTTTCCTTTATCCGTCATTTTTATTATGGTTTTACTTCCGGTTATCTCATTAACATCGTGCAGCACATCATCATTTGTATATGCGAACAAAGAATTGTCGGAATTTTTTCTCCCTGCAGTTAGCCCTCCCTTGCTTGAAATATATAACCAATGATCAGACGCACTAACGATGCTGATCAGAAAGGGATTCATCTTATCATAGTTTTCTATCTTGTAAAATGTTTCATCATTTATCAGAACAAAATCACCTTGTATTGGTGCAGTACTGATTTTTGCTCTTTGATTGCCAATGTAGATATGTTTTTTACTCATATTGAATATTTAGATTTGATAATTGAGGACTCACGACTATCTGTAAATGGTTTACAGTGTGCAACAGAAAAATATATGCTGGTGCCTGCTTATACAAACACCAGCAAAATAAATATCAAATAATTATTTGATTAACATCATCTTTTTGACTGACTGAAAATCACCAGCCGTTATTGAATAAGTATAAATACCCGTAGGTAAGTTTGAAGCATCAAAAGAAACTTCAAATGTTCCTGCATTCATAAATTGATTGACTAATGTTGCAACTTCCTGTCCAAGCAGATCATATACTCTCAACGATACTTGATTTGCCTCTGGGATACTGAATCTGATATTAGTTGCCGGATTAAACGGATTTGGATAATTCTGTTCCAATACAAAATCTGATGGGAAGGAATTCTCAACTTCTCTTACATCTGATAACATTGTTGAAAAGTAGATGTTATCAAGATAAATAGTTCCATTGCCAGTAAACATCAATTGAAAAACCTCTGTAAGATTAACCGTCGGTTCAAAACTTGATAATGGTATGTCAACACTTACCCATTCTTCGGTTGCGCCTGGCGGAACTAATGCTACAGACTCTTGATTCGGTCCAGGACTAATTAAAAAGAAGTTTAACTCAGTAGAATTTGCGGTCCAGAAATCTATATGAATATATTGCATCCCTGCACTAACAAGGTTAAGATTTTGATTCAGCTCGGTTCCCTGGAAGTTTAAGCCGCCGTACTTCATAACGGTATCACCCTGAATAACAACAAAAGATACTACTGTTGCTTGACCCCAATTAGGATTCAGGTTAACTCCCGGCAAAGGCGTATAGGCGTTACTGAATATTGATATAACTTCGTTTGCGGGAAGTGTTGGAGTTGGTGCCGGAACTGTTGGCTCACCGACTGGTGTTCCGGCTGAAAATGTAATATTGTCGAAATAACAAATATTATCCTGAGTTCTTCCGCCTAAATCAAAATCCGGGAAGATTACTATTTGATCCTGATCAATGGTGTTCGGGTCACCTATTCTGCCTGTAAAGTCAAAAGTCAATTCTTCCCATTGATTGGTCAATGTGTTAGCTACTTTAATTTCCGGCAATGCACTTCCATCAGGTCTTACAAACTTAATTCCAACATCGCTTACTACTGGTTTCCATACCATAATTTTTACAATGCTGTTAGAACTACTTAAGGTAAAAGTTCCAATATCCCCGTGCATACATTCAGTACCTGCCCATGGATTTCCCGTTTGCAGTGCCGTAAATTTAGCAACTGTTTCAGAGGTATTATTTCCGGAAGGATCCGGATTTGGGATAATTTCAAGCGGTGGATTGGTGCCATTTTCAAAAACTGCCCAGGTCCAGTTTGCTCCAAACCCTCCTGATTCAAAATCTATAGGTGCGTTTTGTGCGAACGATATACCGCTCACCAATACAATGCACACTACAGCAAGTAAGTAAGTGATTTTCTTTTTCATTTTTTTCTCCTAGAAAGTGAATATATAGTTAGTTAATTGTGAATTCGTCATTATTCTTTAAATACTTAATTATTATTTCTGCTCTGTTTTATATGCTTTCAAATATTTTTGAAAAGATTCCTTAGGTGTTCGGTTTTCATAAAAAACACCCCAATGCTTTTCAATTTCATCAGGACTTGAATTCTCTCCTCCACCTTTCCAGGGCTCGTCAAAAGCTTCAAAGAGAAACGTTGTTACTTGATATTGATCAATCCAATGGGATAATTCTAAGAGAAATTTTTCCTGTGCCGAATAACTAACTTTTCCTTTTATTAATGCGCCTTGCTGTCCGTCACCGGTTTTAGTTGAATCATAATTTGTTGCCCATCCTATTTCACCCAAAACTAATGTCTTATCTGAATGGAATTCTTTAATTTCATTAAAGAAAATATTACTCATCCACTCTATTGAATTTTCGAGTGTCTTTCCGTTCCATAGAGGATAGATATGAACTACAATAAAATCCACTTCAGCTGCCACAGATTTACTTACAGGCTTATTCCAAAAATTATAATCATCTGCAGTAGTAACCGGCACGCTTGTATTATTTCTTATTGTTCTCAAATAGTTAATTAGACTAGCTGTTTCCATTTTATGCGCTGACCAAAAAACCTGAGTTTCATTGCCAACGTTTATCGCTAAAATAATTTCGGTGTATTCGTTCGCTAATCTTATTGCTTTCAACGCTTCTTTAATATTTTCATTTTTTCTCTCCGGATTATCTTTTTCATTTTCTAACCAAACGCCCAGCATAACTTTGATCGGTAAATTATTTTTTCTGATCACCTTTAATACTTTTTCCGAGTTCTTATCGGAGCCATATACTCTTATTAAATTCCAGTGATTCAATATTATTTTTAAGTCCTGAAGTATTTGCGCTTCACTTGGACCTTTACTACCCGGCGCCTGACCTTTTCGATAAAAACCATAGGAGATAGCTTTTCCAATCCACCTTCCGTTTAAGTAAGGATCAAATTCCCTCGTTATAAACGGCTCCTGTCTTTCTGTTAATAATTGTTTTTTAAGATTTAGTTCTATTATTTCCATTGATTTTATTTTCTGTTCGTTTTGGCTTCTCCTTGCAATCTCCGGATCTTGAGATTGACAAGTAAAAAGCAGCAATGAGATTATGCTTACGTGAAATATTATTACCTTCATTATTTCATCAGCAATTATTTAAGTAACTGACTTACATATCAGGGTAAATTGCTAACCGATACGTATTCAATCTTTATGTATTGATTATCGATTGCATCTTTACCTTCATTTAATATGTATTCTTTGCAGTTAATTAATGAATTGTCTGTTTCATCAAATTCATCTCCAGCCCACTTGCCGCATAGAGTTATATTGAAAATCATCTTGAGGTTGACAAATTCGCATTTGTTTTTTCCCTCGCAGTTTTCGCATTGCCAGTCTTTATGAATTTGTTCTTCGCAATCAGTATCAGTTTCTAATAATCGGACTTGATTTTTCAGATTGTAATTATTCCACAATTCAGGTCTTGGTAATTCACTTAATGGACCGCCATCTGATCTTACATCAGAGTCAGAGTCCCAGTAATAAAATCGAAAAGAATCATTTTCCCATAAGCACGCGAAAGTTCCTTCAAGTGAATTAACCTTGTATGATTTTCCGCTGCATCCTGAGTTTGGATCAGTATGTGTAGCATTTGCACAGTTGATTACAATTCCATCATCATTCCATTCAGAGTTGCACATCTGCGGACAGGTATGAATAGTATTATGAATAATATTATCGCCGTTGATAGTTTCAATAATATCAACTTCACCTGCAGCAGGCCAATCAGTGCAATTAACTGGACTGGGAGTGTTGTAGAATTGTCCCACACCGGAATATTTATCTAGGTTTTCATCCGAAAGAGAATTAATTATTTCTTCATACAACCATTCAGTTTGTCTGCTTCCATTTAACCACCAGGCTGGCCAAACGCCTTTTGCAGAAGGAAACTTGCCTTTGAAAACAAATAAAATTTTTTGAACGTCATCATTAAGATTGTAATACGGTTTTGATGTAAATCTGAAAGAGTCAAAACCTAAAGAATCATTTCTATTTTTTATAAAAC
>JACZKK010000059.1 GCA_014860115.1 Ignavibacteriaceae bacterium | reverse complement strand
TATGATGATTTTATTTCTGCAGGTAGTTTTGCTAAAGCGAAAGAGCAGGGAACCTGGAGATTAGAAGGGAAGGAGTATGTTGTTAAAGATGGAGATATTATGATAATCCGTCACGGTTGACGTAGTTCTGCTTACTTCTATTAATTACCGCTTCCATTTCTTTTACACTCACCGAGAAAATTTTTTGTTTGATTTCAAAAGAAATTCAGGGAATATAAATTGTTCAGTTCTGATCGATAAATTTGATTAAAAAAATCAGCAACTATTGGTAACCATAAAATTTACAACTAATTTTAACAACTGATTTGCTAATCTTTATTACAAATCGCATCCGTTTGAAAAATAACTTTTTTCATTAAATACCATACAGGGAGATATGAGTGATGATTAATAAAAAATCACTTTGCTGTCTTTTATTTGTTTTGATCCAATCCATAACTTCTGCACAATGGATATCAGTTGATAAACTCTCCATTCCTGATTCACCGCCTGTTGTTCAACTCGTAAGCGACAATGCAATTAGTACCGTTATCAAAATTGACCTTCCCGGGTTTTATATAAACGAATTTTCTGCTGAAGGTAAAACTTATCATTCAATAAGCTTTGATGCGGAGGGAATCACAACTGAAGTTGGTTTTCCTGAGATTCCACACATCGCAAAAATATTAGCAATTCCTGACCAGGGCTCTGTCAACATTGAAATTCTTGAAACAAGTCCAGTCCAGATTTTCAAGGGAATTAATGTCCCACCCGCAAGGGAAAGTTGGGAAGAGGGTAAAGCTGAAACGGCTTACTTTGAAAACATTGAAGCATATAATTCAGAAACGATTTATCCTAACAGTTTCGCAAAAGTTGAAGACCCTGCTGTCTTCAGAGATTTTCGAATTGCACGGGTGTCTATATTTCCAATCAGGTATTCTCCATCAAAAAAAGAAATTGAAGCAGTATCATCAATTACAATCAAAATTAACTATCTGCAGGGACCAGGTATCAATCCGAAAACAACGCCTATAAAACCAATTGCCCCATCTTTCGCCAAGCAGTATCGGAATTTTATTTTTAATTATGAAGAAGTATTACAAAGAAGATACAACGGAATGGAAGAAGGCTATGATTATATGTTGTGCATAATGCCCGATGAATTTTATAATAGCTTTCAAACTTATGCTGACTGGAAACACAAATCGGGTACCTTTATACATGTAACAAAATTCAGCGAGATTGGTGCTTCGGGCAATGATCCCACAGCAGTGAAAAATCATATAGAGAGTGCGTATACTACCTGGGAAGTTCCTCCCACACATGTTCTGCTTGTTGGTGATGCAGGCGTAGCCCCTGTAAAATATATTTCCTATGATTATACATTTGTCTATGACGACTATTTTGTTGAAGTTGAAGGAAACGATTATTTCCCCGAAATGTTGATTGGAAGATTTACTAATCAGACCGATTACAGAATGCAGGTGTTAATAAATAAATTTTTGGGCTATGAAAAAACTCCGTACATACAAAATACTGATTGGTTCAAGAAGGGTTTAGTATGTTCGAATAATGCATATGCCTCACAGAGTGAGACTAAAAGATTCACAGCTCAACAAATGCTCATGAATGGAAATTTTATTTCTGTAGATTCTATGTATAATGGCTATCCTTGCCCCGGTAATGTATCTAATATAGTAAGTATGATAAATGAGGGAAGGAGTTTTTTAAATTATAGAGGAGAGGGATGGAGCAGTGGCTGGTGGGCGGATTGTTTTCCATTTCAAACTTCCAATGTTAGCTCTCTTAATAACGGGTCAAGATTAACATTTGTAACAAGTATTGGCTGCGGTGTTGCTATGTTCAATGCCAGCGGTGGAAACTGCTTTGGTGAGGAATGGTTGCAGCTTGGAACTTTAACTGAGCCAAGAGGAGCCTGTGCTTTTATAGGACCAACATCAAATACCCATACTACCTATAATAATAAAATTGATATGGGTATATACACCGGAATGTTTCAGCAATCGACACAACTACAGCCCACACTCGATAGTCCTGGAGAAGCACTTCTTAATGGCAAAATTTATATGTATACAGTTTTTGGTAATACGTATTGGGTAGAATACCATTTCAGAATTTATCATGTCCTTGGTGACCCTAGCATACACGTCTGGAAGAATGTACCACAAACTGTCACTGTTATTCACACTGATACCATTGTAACCGGATTTAATCAAGTTCAGGTATCCGTAACTCATTTAGGTTCGGGATTGCCTGTTCCAGATGCACAGATATGTATTTCAGGAAACGATATTTATGCGATTGGTTCTACTGATTTGAATGGCACAGCTCTGTTAAATGTAAGTCCTGCAACAATTGGCCAATTGAATATTACCGTAATTGGCGGGACTGTCATACCTTATGAAGGCACGATGCAGGTTGTTCAGGGAATTGAAAACGTAGCTCTTTTCGGTAGTCCTGTCGTAACAGATATTGACGGAAATCTTGATGGTCTCATAAATCCAAATGAGAATGGCATAATAACTTTCACTTTGAAGAATTACGGCACTCAAACCGCTACGAATGTTCTTGCAACTTTATCAGTGCTAGATACACTCAATTATATTCAGGTTGTAACAAGTGATCCAATTAGCTTTGGTAATATTGGACCCGATCAATCAGTAACGGGTGCACCATTTCAATTTTTTGTTAAGCCGGAATGCCCAGTTGGATTTGTTATACCATTTAAATTAAATGTTTCGAGTTCAAATTTGTCCTGGGTTTACTACTGGAACGTAACTGTTCATGGATGCCAGTTGGTTTACATTGAAAACTATATTGACGATGAGGGAAATATTTTAAGGAATTTTCGGATGGATCCAGGTGAAACAGTTAAAGTAATCTTAAAAATTAAAAATCAGGGAGATGATATCGCACCTGATGTGGTAGGAGTCTTGCGAAGCAACGATGAATTTATAACCGTGCTTGATTCTATCGGCACATTTACTACACTTTTAGCTGATAGCAGTACAGTTAATGATCAGGATTATTTTGTTGTGAAAGTTAGTGAAAACTGCCCTGTTCAGTACGATGCGCTGTATTCAATATTACTTTCAACCCAAAACGGTCTGTATCCACATTCAACGCTTAGCTCATTCGCAATACCGGTTGCAAGACCTGCAGGCTATGATCCTACCGGACCGGATCCTTATGGATATTATGCATATTCCAGCGATGATATTCTTTTTGAACAAGCGCCACAATATGATTGGGTGGAAATAAATTCAATTGGAACTTTATTTCCAAGACAAAATGGTGTTAGCAACTTTACACAAACAGTTGCCCTACCCTTCAGTTTTAAATATTATGGAAACAATTTTACTCAAGTCAGAATCAGCACGGATGGCTGGATAGCTTTTGGCAGCGGGACACAAGTTGCACCTCAGAATTTTCCATTGCCAAAGCAGGATGATATAAGAAATATGGTCTGTGCATTCTGGGAAGATCTGTTTTCAACTGCTGCACAGGAATCAGGAAAAATTTACTATTATAATGATGCAGCTAATAATAGATTTATAATTGAATGGGACAATGTCGGTCATGCTGATGACTATACTAATGTTGAAACATTTCAAATCATTGTTTTAGATCCTGCTTACTATCCGACTCAGACAGGAGATGGCGAAATTATATTTCAGTACAAAAAAGTTGAAGAGCCGGGTGGATGTACAATTGGCATAGAGGATAACTCAGAAACTATCGGGCTTCAATATGTCTTTGATGATATTTATGCGATTACTGCAACTGAAGTTCGGGATAACTATGCGTTAAAATTTACCACTAATACACCTACAGTTGTGTCGGTAAAAGATGCAGATGAGACTGGTAC
>JACZKK010000058.1 GCA_014860115.1 Ignavibacteriaceae bacterium | reverse complement strand
ATAATCATACTCAAGCTTGCCACCGTATAAGCCGGGCAAACCTTTTTTAATTTTCAATTCAACAGTCTGCACATTACCAAGATCGGTTTCAATTCTTAAAATATTTCCGCTAACAGAGAAGTCCAGCTTTTTAGATGGTTCTGTACTTATATAATCTTTTAACCTTTTATCATCAACAGTTTGAGTTGTAGCCACCTCAATCCAGCCATTTGCACCATCGAAACCAGCAGTAACATTTGTAATTGCCAATTGAGTAATAGGTGGAAGCTTGACTTCAAATGTTCGGGATTCTTTTAAACCATCTTTGCCAAGCGCAGAAACGAAATTCTCTTTTACGACAACAGAAAAAAGCTGCTCTTTATCGGTCTGCTCAACTTCACCAAAATTTATTGCAATCACATCAGAGGTCTGCTTGGAAACAATCTGGAAGTCTGTGATAACCGCACCGGCTCTTTTAACTTCTAAAAAATCTTTCAATGACTTAGGATCAGCGGGATAATTGAAATAAATATTCGCCTGAACACTGAGCTTATAATTCTGATATGGAATGTTTGTCCAGAAAAAATCAACCTTTGTTACATCGAAGTATGGGGTATGAAAATCATACTCCTCAAAATCAGGAGAGAATGTTGTATTAAACAAAACTTTTTTGTTGATAGCAGCTTTGTATTGCTGCATAGGATCAAGTGGAACATCGGGTGAAAAAGTGAGTGTGCTTGGTGAAGTCCATTTGAACTTTCCCTGGATAGCTGGAGTGAAGGTAACAAACTCCTCATCCAGCCATTTATCCTGAACATCTGCAGGTGCGAGATCTTCAGAAAATTCAATTGTGAAGTTGGTTAAATTCTGAACCTCACCTGTTGGAGTGAAAGATTCAACTTCAACTGTGTTGCCTGGTCCACAGCTGATTAAGAATAAAATTGAAAATATTGTCAAAAGGTTGATTAGAAATGAACGCATGGTTTCCTCCTGAAAATGCAGATAATTGTTTAGCTGAAACTTATTTAATTCTAAGGAAAGTCGGAAGACCTCGGCTTCTGGACGGGTCGGAAGATCTCAGCTTTAGACGGGTTGGAAGACCTGGCTGCTGAAGGGAAGGAATTTATAATAAGAAAAAGTTGCTCAAAGAATGAAAATAAAAAACCCTGCCTTGATAAGAAGGCAGGGCTAACATATTTCCAGCATTTTTTTCTTCCAGTGCTATTCTTGATCAATTATTGGTTCTAAACGCATAGCTAACTTAAGCTCCATCGATACAAGTTTAAGTTCGCTTTTATTTACTTCAAATTTCAGAACAAGATTTAAAGGTGCGCAACAGGTATTTTTCAGTCTGAAAGATTTTTGAATATAAGTAACTACTTGATTTGCAGTATTTACTGTAATAATCTCATCAGCAGTATTTTTAACAGTCCAGGGACCATTATTAAGTGGACATTGAGATTTAAGAGCAGCATCCACGTAAAGATCAACTTTAATTTTTTTATCTGGTGTTACATCCGAGCCAACCTTATAAATATCGATTGGGATCTGAGCAGTTGATTCATTACTGACTTTCTTAAATCCGTATCTAACAACTCCATCTATTTCAGCAAAGCTGTTTAACCTGTGACTTGGATCCCATAATAGACCCTTTAATTTAATCACATTAGGATAAGTTGCATTCAAAACATCTTTGAAAGCAAATGTTTCCTGCTGAGCATTACCAATAAGTTTTGTTGGCATTGTCATTTCAGGATCTGTAACTGAGCTCTCACATCCTAAAAAGAATGCGAACAGAAGAGCAACGAGAGAGACAAATAGAGTTTTCATTTTAGAACTCCTTTTATTTTGTTTGTGATTAATAATGATTTATTTCTGTGGCTGTTGTATTTGGCAACGCAAGCCACATTGCGTTTAATTCAATTCGATCATTCGTAACAGCAAATCTTACTTTTAAAACCATTCCATCATCACGGCCCTGGATGGTAAAGGTTTTTTCAAGCAAGGAAGCAAAATTTCCTCCTAATGGAACCAAGTCTTCAGATACTTCTGCTATAAAACCGGATAAATTATCTTCGTAAGAGAAAGGATAAAGAGTGCAGAAGTATTGTAAGTCTGCATTAACTTCAAAATAGATTGAAGCACTGCGCTGCGGTGCAGAGGGTATCGGATCCAGATAAAGAATTCTGAAATCGTATTCAATCTGCCCGCTTATCCGGTAGTATGAGTTTCCTATAGGATATGGATCATTTAGAACAGCTTCAAGAGGTATTGTCCCGTGAAAATATGTATCAAGAGTTACGGCCTGAACCTTGTTAGCAGATTCATTTGCAATCGGGTCTGTTATAGAATTCTCCTGACATCCTATAACAAAGAGAACAAGGACGGTTACGAGAGAGACAAATAAGTTTTTCATTTTATTACTCCTTATAATTATTGATGATGAATTACTTTTCGAGCGGGGCAAGGTTTATTCCGGAGATACCAATCCCGTTAGTAGTTACCAGATAACGAACAAGCAGAACTACGTCATTTCTGTTCGTTATTGAATAGCATTTCTCAATAAGAACAATTCCATCTTCGCTTACATAAACAATATCATCACTTCTTCCTTCAACACGCCATTCAAGATGCATCATACCAAGCATATCATTTAATTCAGAATTTATATAGATATTAATAGCTATTTCACTCAATCCAGTTGGATTCATTGCCCTGTTGAGAATCTGAAATGAATAAGTCACTCTGCCGGAAACACAGCAAGTACCGTATAAAGGATCACGAACATTATAGTTCAGCTTAATTATATTTGTGCTTACGAGATGATCTTGGTGCTTAAGTGCAACACCGGAAGGCTCGTTGAGCATATTCTCCTGGCATCCTATAATTAATGCAAGTGAGAAAGCTGCAAGGGTTACAAAAAATGTTTTCATCGGTGCACTCCTTAAAATTTGTTTGAAAAAAATTTTATTAAAGTTTCACCACAAATAAAATAAATGAAGGCGGAAGGTGGTTATCAGCTATGTTGCAAAAGCTTGCATTATCTGTTCATACACTTGAAGCTATGTTGCATTCAGTTGCACTGAGGTTGCAATCTTCGAATTTGAGTTGTTTTTAATGTTTTTTAATAAAAGAGCAAGGGCTGAGGTTGGCTTAATTATGATGATGCGTTTTGTTAAAGCGATGCCCCGCTAAGAGATGTTAACAGGGCAATCCGGAGAAAGAATCTGGTTATTTTATAAAAAATTATTGAGCTACAATAATTATTCTTGGAGGTGCATCAGGCCAACCATCTGATGATATGCAATATATTGAAAATGATTTCTCAGTATTACTATCGACTGATCTGATTTCATAGAAATCACTCAGCGCATCTCCTGAACTGTCTAAACGTATTTTTAAATCATCCTCCCTGACTCTTAAGAACATATATGCATCATCTATATTAATACTGAATTCACCATCGATAGCTTTAAATTGCAAAGTATCCCCCGGAAACACGACAATTGGAAATGGGTCGATAATTGGACCCTCATTTTGATCAAGCGTAATCACGCGTAATTCCTGAGCAAGCGTTGTGTTAATTAATAAAACCGCAAAAAGAAGAGTTGAAAGAATTAGTAACCGTCTTCCCGCAAGACAGGATTTCATAAGATTCAACATAGAACCTCCGATTTATTGTTGTTAATATGTTAATTAGAGAACCATTTTATTTTTATTTCTCACTTTACCTTCGTAGGGACACAATATATTGTGTCCCTACATTCCAATATTTTACTTCAGCAACAACATTTTCTTCGTCTCCACATAAACTTGTCCTGAGCCTGTCGAAGGATCGACTGCTTTTAGTTGATAGAAATACACACCGCTTGGCAATCCTTCTGCATTCCACGTTAACTCATAAGTGCCAACTGTTTTTTCTTCATCCATCAATCTTGCAATTTCATTTCCGAGTATGTCATATACTTTTATTACAACTTTTGTTAGTGTTGGAATTGAGTATCTGAATGTTGTACTTGGATTAAATGGATTTGGGTAGTTCTGCTCAAGTACGAATTCCGTTGGAAATGTTTCTTCATCTTCAACGCCAACAACTCCAACTAGTTCATCTGCACCTATGTCTGGATTTGTTGAATTTCGAAGATCACCATCGTAGTCGGTATCTATCCCAGTGATTGGTATTCCTCTCGCCTCGATGTATGTTGCTATTGTATCATTTATATGAAGATATGGTTCAATAAAGTGCGGCATTTCAACATAGCTGTGATGATCATAACCTGTTGCTTGCCACTCAGATAGAGAATGATAACTACCAGAATTAGATTTTACCAGACAGTTGTAATTATTTGGCTCATAATCAAGAACATTAAAGTCTGATGAACTTAAAATTGTGTTCAGAGTCTTCAAATGTATGGCAGAAGCACAGAATTGTCCTTCATCTCTTGTATTAACAAAGATGTTATTTTTTACTTCAGTATTGAACCCAGGAGTCCAGATATATAACGCACCGGAACCCTGTTGATTGGCGCCTGTACCGGACAAATAAACTGAGTTATAATAGATTTTAGTATTGTTCTGAGATTCAAGATGAATTCCGCCAATGTTACTTAGCGATGAAGACGATGAGCTATTAATGTCATAAATCATATTATTGTATACTAGATTTCCATATCCGCTAATGATACCATCACTCATTAAAGCTATACCCATACTGCCTCCGTTATAACTAGTATTAACATTATGTATAACATTATTCCGAAATGTAGATTCCAAGCAGCTCCAGCAGCCAATTCCGTGTGCTATAACGAAATCAGAGCTCCCGCCTCGAATGCCCTCGATCACATTATCTTCAATAATAGCATTGTGATTTCGTTCCACTTGAATTCCCCAGCTAATCAGGGTATCAGTTTCCGACCCAATTATGTTTTTTCTGATAATATTACTATTAGCAGTTGCCGGCAAAGTGGAATAATATGCAGAAACATAAATTCCTATTCCTGCTTTTTTTACAAAGTTAGATTGAATTAGATTACTATCGGGGGTTGCTGATGTATATGATAGACTAGATACACCAAGCGCGGGACTTCTTCTCAAAATATCATCGCTTATAAAAATGCCATTCTGAATTATATTATGGTCTGAATTATCAATAAAGAAAAGCCCAAGATTATATTCAAATTGACTGTTCGCAGAAGCGTGGACTGTTAGTGTTGTTGAGCCTGTGAGACTGACACCATCAAAAGTCAAATATTTTGTATTTAAGAAAGAAATTACTATCCGTCCATTTCCTTCAATTGTAACATTCTTATTTTCAGCAGGTTTAATTGTAATTCTGCTGTTTGGCCCTGCACCGTAAATTGGTCCATTCAATTTATAACCGAATGAATCAGTTGGTGCAGTGTACAAATTATCAATGAGTTCAAGAGTGACAGGTCCTGCAGTACCATCGGTTTCTAATCTGTTAAATATTGTTTCAATAGAAGGGAAAAAACCATTCGTTCCAACTGAGTAAGCACCTGCTGAAACAGCACCAGTTGGAATTAGACCGGCAAACTCATCTGCACCTATATCGGGCAGATAAGCATGTCTTAAATCGCCATCAAAATCAGTATCTAATCCTGTTATCGGTGTGCCTCTTGACTCAAGACAGGTTGCAATAGTACAGTCTATATGGAGTGCAGGAGAGCAAAAACAGGGCAAAATAGAAAGGCTGTGAAAATCTTTTCCCGTTGCTTGCCAATCTGCTAAAGTATTGTAATTAGTTCCAACAATACTTACCAAACAACTATTTTGATTCGGTTCACAGTAAAGGTCATTATAGTCAGATATGACTAGGGGTGAGCCAGAATGTACTCTAATGGCTGTTGCTAGATAAGGCGATTCATTTCTTTTATTAACCAAAATATTATTTCTCGCATCAACATTTGAGCTTGTTGTTCCAGCCATGAACAGAGCAGCAGATCCAAAATGCTGCGTTCCAGTACCAGTCAAATAAACAGAGTTATAATAAATTTTTGGACTAACTTGGTACCAAATCTCGATTCCTGTAACCCTGCTATCGCTTTGTGCCGATATGCTGTGAATATCGTAAATCATATTATTATATACCTGGACATCATTTCCTCTGTTACTGACTTCACCACCCAGAAAAATTCCTGAAGTACTATAGCCGTTAGACGCTCTGAAATTTCTTAAAATATTATTCCTGATTATGTCACCTTTACCAAATGAACATAGAATACCGGTTTGTATTTGAGCTGAACCATTAATAGTTGCTTTCAAATTTTGTACGATGTTATTTTCAATCAGAGTATTTTCGCATTGGCTAACCTGAATCCCGAAAGACGCTAAACTGTCTGTTTCTGATCCTATCTGATTACCTCTGATTATGTTGCCTTTACCTTTAACCGCTGGGGTTGAAGAAATAACAAATAGTGAAGCACCGGCTTTTTTAACGAAGTTGTTCTGAATCAAATTACTATCTGGTGCATAAGCACCAATTTGACTGTACCAGAATCCAGATCCACTGGCTCTGGTATTATCATCAACGATGAAAGTAATATTTTGTATGATGTTGTGATCAGAATTATTTATGAAATCTAGTGCATCATTAAAAACATAGGTTGAATTTTGAAGAGCGTGGATAGTTAACGTAGTCGGTCCGGTAATAGCTACGCCATCAAATGTTACATAACTTGTATTTAATAGATACAACAGCGATTCATTGTTCCCTTCGATAGTAACGTTTTTATTTTGTGCAGGTTT
>JACZKK010000057.1 GCA_014860115.1 Ignavibacteriaceae bacterium | reverse complement strand
CCATATTTCATTTCTCCGTGAGTTAATGTTGGACCATCTTCAACAACCAGAACTCTCTTTCCTTTGATTACAGAAGGTTTATCAACTGTAATCGGTGAAGCTGCTTCGATAATTATTGCATCGGGATTGATCAGCTTTGTGTTTTCAATTACTTCAAGAATATCATCATTATCTGCCGAATCGATTTTATTTATTACTGCAGCATCTGCCATTCTCAATGAAGTATTGCCGGGATAGTAATAAAGCTCGTGTCCCGGTCTGTGTGGATCCACAACTGTGAAAGTTACATCAGCTTTGTAGAATGAAAAGTCATTATTCCCACCATCCCATAAAATAACATCGGCTTCTTTTTCTGCTTCTCTTAAAATTGCCTCATAATCAACTCCGGCATAAATAACACCGCCGCGGGCAACGTGTGGTTCATACTCTTCAATCTCTTCGATAGTACAGTTGTGTTTTTTCAAATCAGCATAGGTTGCAAAGCGTTGAACTTTTTGTTTTGCAAGATCGCCATACGGCATTGGATGACGAATTGCAACAACTTTCTTTCCGGCTTCTGTTAATACTTTAACAATTTTTCTGGAGGTTTGAGATTTTCCTGCACCGGTTCTCACAGCTAAAACTGCGACAACTGGCTTTTTACTTTTCACTTGTGTCTCCGCTGCACCAAGAAGTCTGAACGAAACTCCTGCAGCATTTACAACCGAAGCTTTTCCCATCACGTAATCAAACGGAACGTCTGAATATGAAAATACAACTTCATCTACTTTTAAATCTTTAATTAATTTTTCAAGATCCTTCTCTTCGTAAATTTTTATTCCCTTAGGATAAAGTTTTCCGGAAAGCTGTTTGGGATACGTTCTTCCCTCAATATTCGGAATTTGAGTTGCAGTAAATGCAACAACGTTGTATGATCTGTTGTTTCTGAAAAACACGTTGAAGTTATGAAAGTCGCGACCAGCTGCACCCATAATCAAAACATTTTTGCGAGCCATAAAAAAAATCTCCTTTGGTTTTTTGGTTGGATTAGGTTCGATAAAATCATAGACAAATTTAAGGCTTTTTGGCGAGAAAACCCGCTTTTTAAGAGATTAGGGTCAACTACGGAAAGCAGGAATTTAGAACTTAGGGAAGGATTTTACTGAACCTGACGAAAATATTTTTAATCAGAATAGCTGCCCAGATTCCAATATCCAGTATCTCGTATCTTGAATTTTGCATTGAGTGACCAGAATCCAGTCTCAAATAAATTTAATATCTTTGTATCAGCAAAATCGAATCATCAAAGAGAGAGGAACAAAAATGAAAAAGCTAGTCATAATTGCATTCCTAACTTCACTTCTAATTTCATCTGCAATCAGTCAGGATTTGGGAAATTTCAATAAATATTTTTCAGATGAAACAATGCGGATTGATTACCACCACGTCGGTAATGCTAAAGATGAATTCATTACACTTGATCAGATTTACAAATATGGAATTTGGGCAGGAAGCAGGATTCATCTGATAGACGAATTGAATCTTGGAAGATATTGTGTGAAGATTTATGATGCTGGTTCAAATGAATTAATTTACTCTAAAGGGTTTGATAGTTACTTCGGTGAATACAAGACTAGCACTGAAGGGTTAAATGGAATTAAGAAAACTTTCCACGAGACCGCAATCATTCCTTATCCCAAAAATAAAATTGTTTTTGCAATGGAGAGAAGAGATGCTAAGCAGAGCCTCTTTGAATTTTTCAGAAGGGAAATTGATCCAAATGATATAATGATCATTAAAGATGCTGTTAAAGACTGGCAGGTGAAAATTTATAATTCTGAACTTAACGGAGATCCTCATAGCAGAGTTGATGTTGCGATTATTGGTGATGGATATTCAATTAATGATAAAACCAAGTTTGAAAAAGATGTAAAATATTTTACTGATGTTTTTTTTAGCCAGGAACCGTATAAATCCAATGCGAGCTTATTTAATATTTATGGTGTATTCAGAGCTTCCGAGGAAAGTGGAATAGATGAACCGGAGGCAGATATTTTTAAGAACACCATTCTTGGCTGCACTTTCAATTCTATGGGATCTGAAAGATATATTTTAACGGAAGACAATAAAGCAGTAAGAGACCTTGCTGCTTTTGTTCCTTATGACGCTATATATATTATGGTTAATCATCCTCGATACGGAGGTGGAGGAATCTATAATTTTTTCTGCACGTTTACATCTGACAATCAATTCAGAGATTATTTATTCCTGCATGAGTTCGGTCATTCATTTGCTGGTTTAGCAGATGAGTACTATACATCCGATGTACAGTATAATGATTTCTATCCAATAGGTCTGGAGCCACTTGAACCAAATATAACAACTCTGTCTGATACGCTTAATGTAAAGTGGAAAGAATTTCTATCCTCAGGGTTGAAAATACCAACTCCCTGGAACAAAACTGCTTATGATTCAATGGATTATAAATGGCAGGCTGAAAGAAGAGCAATGAACAAAAATATTGCTGAGTTAAAGCGTAATAAAGCAAATGTGGATAAAATCAAAGCCGCTGAAATTGAATACACCAGGAAGGATCGGGACCACTCATTTATGGTTGATTCTTATCTTGGTAAAAATGAAAATTATGGGAAAGTTGGTGCATTTGAAGGCGCTGGCTATGTAGCAAACGGAATGTACAGACCAATGCTCGATTGTATAATGTTTTCCAAAGGGACCAAACCTTTCTGTGATGTTTGCAAAGCACATATTTTGAAAGTGGTTGGGCAGTACACTGAGTGAAAAAGTAAGATTAAGAGTAAGAGTAAGATTATGTAGCAGTCTTACTCTTATTTTAAAATAATTATTCGTTTTGTTTTATCCCAATTGTCTGTTCGAATTCTCATGAAGTATATTCCACTGGAAAGATTATTCGATTCAAATAAAACATAATGTGTCCCAGCTTCCTGAACTTCATTAACTAATGTTCGAACATTGTTCCCCAAGCAATCATAGATGATGAGCGAAACGTATGTTGCTGCAGGCAAACCATAAGCAATGGTTGTCGATGAATTAAATGGATTCGGATAGTTTTGAAAAAGGGAATAGGAATTGAAATTGTTTTCTTCATTCAGATTAGTAACCGGATCAACAGTTATGGTTGCAAAATTACTAGTGTCAGAATAGCCATACATGTTCATTGCAATTACTCCATAAGTATATGTTGAATCAATTACAACATTTGAGTCAATATACTGCAGTTCGCTAAATGGGACATAAGCGAGTGTTTCGTAATTAGTAACAGCAGAAGAATAACCAATCTTTCTGACGATTTTATATGCTCGAGGTCCCCAATAAAGACTAGGCTGCCAGTTGAGCTGAATTTTATGTACTGAATTAAAAATTTGTTGAACAGTTAAATCTCTTGGTTCGGTTGGTGGAAAACAACTTAAGCAATTATTTTCCATTAAATAGTAGTCGTCAATGTATAACTCGTTACTTACGGTACGGCCGTAGAAGTTTTGCGCGGCTAGCTGGCTTGTAATAGTTCCGTTTTGTGTCCATTCCCAAATGTGAATAAAATTATTATCAAAATAAAATTGTGCTTCATCTCTATAAAAATCAACAACAACTCCCACCAAATGCCATTGGTTATTTGTATAGTTAAATAACACTGGTTCACCTGGAATACTCATTAATCTTGCTGATCCACCAACATCAAAGTAACATTCAAATGCTAATTCATTAGGGTCAGGATTAAATTTTGAGTATAAACTAATTTCACCCGTTTTCCCATTTGGTATGTAAACATAAAAAGTAATCAGGTTTCTACCAGTGGAATAATTACCTAATAGCTTTATCAAATCATTGGTGAACGATATTTTAACTGACCTAGTACCACTAAGTGAAAAATTAGATGTGATATATGGATCCTCGTTACTGCACGGTAAATAACTCCAGGTAGTCCAATCAACGGGATTTTGGCAGGCCAAAGGTTGGTTTATTATATATTCTTCAAAATTATCTTCAAATTCAAATTGGGCTAAGGTGTAGCTTGATATAATAAAAAAGTATAGTACAAGTGATGAAATTATTTTTTTCATAACCAACCCCCAGTTTTTTTTACAAACTAAATAAATATTGTTTGCAAAAGCAAGTATTAGAAAAATTATGTTTATTTTTCGCTCAGAATGAAAACAAAACTTGACATAGCAAAAAACTGGCTTCCCCGTTACACCGGAACAAAGATAGATGAGTTCGGCGATTATATGCTGCTTACAAACTTCGATGATTACGTTGAGAAGTTTGCGAACAAATTTAAAACTGATATTAAAGGTATTGGCAAACCAATGCAGACTGCAACAAACTCAGATGGTTTGTCAATAATAAATTTTGGTATCGGTTCTGCAAATGCCGCAACTATAATGGATCTTCTATCAGCTCGCTCACCGAAAGGAGTTTTGTTCTTAGGTAAGTGCGGCGGTTTAAAAAAATCAACTGAGCTTGGACATTTTATTCTTCCAACTGCTGCAATTAGAGGTGAGGGAACAAGCAATGATTACAAACCACCGGAAGTTCCTGCACTTCCTTCTTTTAAGCTTCACAAATTTGTTTCGGATAAAATTGTTCAAAGAGGATTTGAATACAGAACAGGAGTTGTTTACACAACCAACCGAAGATTATGGGAATGGGATGACGAATTCAAAAATTATTTACGCAAGCTTTCCACTATTGCTATCGATATGGAAACTGCAACTCTTTTTGTCGTCGGACTGGTAAACGAAATTCCGCGTGGTGCGTTGCTATTAGTTTCGGATGTTCCGATGCTTCCCGAAGGAATAAAGACTGAAGAATCAGATAAAGAAGTAACTCAGAAATATTCGGATGTTCATCTTGATATTGGAATTGAAGCAATGACCGAGATCGGTGAAAAGGGCGAGCACATAAAACATTTTACGTTTTGAATTTGGGTGTGGTTTCAGGTTAAACTGTCATCACGATCCGCCAAAGGCGGAGAAGTGATCTCTAACATTAAGATTAAAAATTAAGGATTGCTTCGGTCGTGCCTCCCTCGCAATGGGTATAAAGGTCAAAAAGTGTTGCTGAAATAGCTGTAAGTTGTTCTTTGATATAATTTTGCTGGGAGTAAACTCAAAACAAATGAGATTCTAATGAAAAAAAACATTGTTTGTATTGTCTTTCTTCCAACGTTAAATGCAATGGTAAGAGCTCAAAGAGTAAACAGCGTTACTTCTGTTTAAGCTGTAAAAGATCCTTTCTCTGGAAATCATCCAAGCCAATTGAGCAAAGAAGATATAGTTGGTTCAAGCTTTGGATCACAGAAGGTTACAGCGTAAGAGAGTTAGCCGTTATGAAAAGAGTTAGTCAGTCAACTGTAAAAAGAGTTATAAACTATTGGCTTAAACAAACTCCAAATCAGTTTGTTGATGAACTCTCAAAGATAAAACACGTAATCTTTGATGGAACATTTCTTAAGAGACCACGAGGCATATATGTAGCCATGGATTCAGAGACTCATCAACTGTTTAACGCTGCTATTAATGTAAGAGAATCGGCCAATGATCTTCTACGATTTTACTCTCAATTATCTGAAGCTGGGCTAAATCCAGAAAGTGCTACAACAGATGGAAATACAGCACAAATCAAGCAATTAAAGAATCTCTGGCCCGAAATAAAATTACAACGTTGTATTGTTCACGTTCAGCGTCAGGGATTAAGTTGGTGCAGAAGAAATCCCAAAAGAACAGAGGCAAAACATCTTAGAGAATTACTACTTAAACTAACGGAAGTTAAGACAAAAGAAGAATCTCAAAGATTCATAAAAGGATTTTATGCCTGGGAAAATAGATTTGGTACTGGTATTGAATCTTCACCAAATCGTGGTTGGGTTTTTAGTGACCTTATTAGAGCAAGAAGTATGTTAACAAAAGCTCTACCCTATCTATTCCACTACATAGATGATTCTAAGATTGAACGTTCAACCAATGCCTTAGAAGGCTATTTCAGTCGTGTCAAAGAACATTACCGCTTACATCGCGGTTTATCAAAAAGAAATAAAATAAATTATTTTAAGTGGTACTTTTTCTTAAAACCTAAATAATATTTAGCAACACAAAATGACTATTATACCCGCAATGACAGTTTAGAAACTTTTAAGCCCGCCGTTTTTTACTATTTACTACATAACATCAATTAATCCACATCTTTTTCCGTTTCAATTATAATCTTCTTGACTTTCTTACCATCAGTCTTGCTTTCAATTGAGATATCAAAATCCTTGTTCTCAGCTTTCATCTTTTCTATATATTCGTCGGCTTCTTTACCGGAATAGACTTCAGTTTTTTCCTCACCATTTTCTTTGGTTGTTACAGTAACAGTTTTGCTCCCGTCTTCAACTTCTACTTTAACTTTCTTCTGAATTTCATCTGAAACTTCATCAAAATCAGCATCAGTTTTTATGATCACTACATTTTCATCATTGCTCTCTATTTCTATTTCATCACTATCTGCATCAGCATCGAGGATGATCACTTTTTTCTTCCCGGATTTATCATCAGAAGTATTCCAAACAAAATTGTGAGTTGAACTCCGCTTTAAGTTTTTAAAAAGTTTTTCAGCTTCATCTCCTTCAAAAAAATATTCTTTCCCATCAGCAGTGATAGTAATCTTATCAACCGAGCCTTCAATTTTGTTTAATTTCTCTTTAACATTTTCCTGTGCATTTGCGTTAGCGAAGATGAGGAATAAACTAAGGCAGCCAAGAATTAATTTTAGATAAAGTTTTCCCATTTGATCCTCCGATAATTAAAAGTAAAATAGAATTACAAATTTCAGACGTTTACGGATGCAGTATGTTCCGTCTGATTAAAAAAAACTAAATCCTTCTTCTGAATCCTTCTCCCAAAACCTCGTGCACATTATTTACTGTAACAAAAGCATGCGGGTCAATTTGTTTTATTGCATTTGTGAGCTTGCCGAGTTCTCTCAATGCAACTACTGTAAAAATAATCTCCCTATCAATGTTTCTATATAAACCTCTTGCTTTAACTGCAGTTGCACCTCTACTGAAGTCTTTCATTATTACTTCTGCTATTTCATCGGTTTTATCTGATATGATGAATGCTGCCCTCGCATAATCAAAACCATCAATAATGGCATCAACCAATCTACCTGAAACGAATAAAAGGAAAAGAGCATATAGAGTGAGTGTCATGGCACTTCTATCGCCAGCAAGATCCTTGAGCTCTATAATAAATCCGGCAGTTAAGATTACAAAGAAATCAATTATCATAATTGCCATTCCGGGCTTTATGCCAAATCTTTTCTGCATTACTGCAGCCACAATATCACTGCCTGCAGTTGAACCTCTGAATTTGAACACAATACCCAAGCCAATTCCTAGAAGTGCAGCGCCGAGTAAAATTAAAAATAGAAAATCATCCTGCCGCAGTTTCAAAATTGTTTCTGTGTTTTGAAGCTGAATAAAACTGAAACCTGGCATCTCACCTCTGAAGAAGTCAATGAAAAATGAATTCAGAGTAAAACCAAAAAAAGTTCTTGCACCGAACTGTGTCCCGAGTTCTTTTACTCCCCAAATGAACAATGGAATATTTAAAAGCCAGATAGTGACACCGATAGGAAAAGCACCATCCGTTAAATAATAAAATGCCATTGAAAGACCACTGACTCCTCCGGGAACAACTTTAGCATCAACTAAAAATACACCGATGCCGATTGCCATTATAGCTGCACCGATCATAATAAAGAAGTAATCCCGAACAGCTTTTTTGTTAAATTGAATTTTCTTTGTTTTTAATCCGAACATGACGACTTCCCTCCAATAAAAATATTTTTACTTTTAAGAGTAAATATCAATAATAAAATACAAAACTAATATTGAGTACTTTCGAAAAGAGTTAGTGCGATTTGATAGATATGAGTTGAATGTTTAGGTTGGATTAAAAATAAAATCCAAACCACACACCTTGGGATGAAAATCGAATTGTGGGCAATGGCATACGAATAATGTTCACTTCACTAGTTATAAATTTTGCTAGGTTTGAATTTCCCCAGATTGGTAATTTTCTGAGATCAACATCAAGACCAATAAAATATTCCTTATAACCACCCCAAGGATAGATGCCAATATCTTTTGCACTTACACCAAAGGCGAGACCTAAAGGAGCTAGCCAGTCAGAATAATTTTTTTTCCAGCTATCAGGAAAGTAATGATGTGGATTTACTGTAAGCCAGAAAGTCAATCCTTCGTAATCCTCTATTAATGCTTGTGGATCTTTATTGTATCTCATTTCCTTCCAGGCCTCTGATTTATGCCAGCTGAACTTTGGTTGAATTCCACCCAGTGCATCATAATTGAACTGTTGCAAAACATAAAATGCAGAACCAGCAGTGTTGGCTAGCATATCACCCCAGCTGAAACCCCATTCGGCCATAAATGCATCTGATATTTCTATCTCAAGCATCCAAAGCCATCCTGTTAAAGCGCCGTACCAAACTGAGGAAGTACCAGACATTCCTGACCATCTATAAATTTTTCCTGTAAGATCGCTAGTAAAATATGCATCAGTAAAATGTCCGAATTTATCCATCTGCTGATATTTTCCCCAGTCCTCCGAAAAATCAAGGGAGTGGAAGCCGGTTGTTTCTTCAGTATACCAAACTTCTCGCTGATACATATATGCAACCGCATTTGCTGTAGCTATCACTCCGAGCATTGAACTCAAACGTAAATAATCAATATCAGAATATTTCCTCCAACTTGTTCCGTCCATTAGTGGTCTTTCACTGTTTACAAATATTGGTTTGCTTGCCATACCAGGTTTAGGTTTTCTAATTGGATTTGCTAATTGATCAGATAATGAGATTGGGATATTGTCAGAAGTATTAATGCTGGATGCGGTAGAGTAGTTGAATAAGTTCTGTATTGTATTAGTTGAATCTTGTGCAAAGATAGAAGAAGTAATTATCAACAAATAAACCAGTAATATTTTTTTTAGAAGATGCACAATGTTGAATATTTATTTCTTATAACTTATTTGAATTAGGGTTGAAATGCAACATTTATTCCAGATAAAGGTGCTTTATTATAAAGTGATTACAAATAGTATAATGATGAATAAGGATACTTTTAACCGAAAAAGATGGTAAATTTATCATAATAAATTTTCATAATAAGTGAAAAATCATACCGGAATAATTATGAAAGCTATAATTTCTCTCTTTTTACTTCTCGTAATTGCTTATTCAGCTTTTGCACAGGATCATTCTGAAAATGTTGCAGGACCGTTTGAAAATGTTATGCAAGTAACAGAAGAATGCTTAATGTGCCACGATGATGCAGGTACAGAAGTCATACAATCAAATCATTGGAATTGGCTTACAAGCAATTTAGCTGCTGAGACACAATCCAAAACCAAAGACGTGGATCATGTCCCGATAAATAATTTTTGCATTGCAGCCTCCGACAGTTCAACACAATGCACAACTTGCCATTTGCCATTCAGCGGGAAAGATGAGTCTTTTGAATTTAATGCTTTGGAGAATATTGATTGTCTGGTTTGTCATGATCAGACAGGGACGTATAAGAGATCACCTTTTGGAACTGGTTTACCTGAAAATGAAATGGATTTACTCACAATTGCTCAAAGTGTTGGCAAGCCTACCATCAATAACTGCGCAACCTGTCATTTCGGAGGTAGTGGCGGAGTATTGATGAGAAGTGTAGCAATGGATAAAAGTCTCCTCAATCCAACAGAAGAAATAGATTATCATCTTGGTGGATTAGGTCTCGGATGCGGCGATTGTCATGAAACTAAAAGCCATAGTATTTCCGGAGAAAGTAAAGCTGCTTGCGTAAATTGTCAC
>JACZKK010000056.1 GCA_014860115.1 Ignavibacteriaceae bacterium | reverse complement strand
TCCACCAACAAGCAGAGGAGTGTTAAGTTCAAGTGGAATATACATTCCGAGTGCAAAAGCAAGTGCTGGAACTTTTATCATCGTTAGTACTAAAGCGAGAATAGCTCCGACAATGTAAAGCGTCCACGGTGCCGGCTGTTGATCCATTAAAGGTTGAATTACTGCGGCCATTGCATTTGCCTGTGGCGCAACAAGAGCTCCATCACCAACAAAGCCATAAGTTTCATTCAAAATCATAATAACAAAACCAACAGTTAATGCTGACACAAGCACACCAAGGAATTTCCATCTTTCCTGCTTTAATGGAGTTGAACCAAGCCAGTAACCGATTTTAAGATCAGTGATAAAGCCGCCAGCCATTGATAATGCAGTACAAACAACTCCGCCGATAATTAATGCGGCAATCATTCCGGAACTGCCTTTTAATCCAACGGAAGTAAGAATGATTGAAGAAAGAATCAGTGTCATCAAAGTCATTCCACTTACGGGGTTCGTTCCAACAATTGCAATTGCATTAGCTGCAACAGTAGTGAAAAGGAATGCGATCACAAGAACAATGAGCAATCCGGCAAGTGCCCAGCCAATATTATAAACAACACCCATATAGAAGAAAACTAAAAGAAGAATTGCTGTAAGCACTATACCGACAACAATTATTTTCATAGGAAGATCTCTCTGGGTTCTGAGTTGTGTATTGTTTGTGTGTTTCTTCTCAAATATTTCCTTAAAGCCTAAACTGATAGCATCGCGAATAATTTTTGATGAACGAATAATTCCGATGATACCTGCCATTGCAATACCACCAATACCAACGTGACGTACATATTGCCTGAAGATTTCCTCGGCACTCATTGCAGAAATTAATTTTGTAGCTCCTGTGCCGAATGTTTCAGTAAGTCCACTCCCTATAAAAGAAATGACCGGAATCAGCAAATACCAGGATACGAAAGATCCTGCAGCTATAATTGCAGCATATTTTAATCCCACTATATAACCAAGCCCCATAACAGCAGAACCAAGATTCAATCTAAAAACAAGCTTGAATTGATCGGCAAGAGTTTCACCGAAAGCAAAAACCCTAGTTGTAAATACTTCACCCCACCAACCGAAAGTTGCGATGATGAAATCGTAAACACCTCCAATCAGTCCGCTTACAACTAAAACAAGTGCTTGCTTTCCACCTTTTTCTCCGGCAACAAGAATTTCTGTTGTTGCAGTTGCTTCGGGGAAGGGGAACTTGCCGTGCATTTCTGCAACAAAATATTTTCTGAAGGGAACCAGAAATAAAATTCCAAGGAAACCTCCAAAAGCAGAAGCTAAAAATATCTGGTAGAAGTGCGCTTCAAGATTTAATATATACAGGGCGGGAATTGTGAAGATGGCTCCAGCTACTATCAATCCTGAGTTCTGTCCGATTGATTGAATAATTATATTTTGTCCAAGCGAGCCCTTAATCTTTAGCAAAGTTGAAACACCGACTGCAATAATTGCAATTGGTATTGCCGCTTCAAACACCTGTCCGATCTTTAATCCAAGATAAGCTGCTGCAGCCGAGAAGAGCACTGCCATCAGCAAACCCATTGTTACAGAATAAACAGTTATTTCCTGCGGCGTTGTGTTTGCTGGCATTAATGGGGTGTACTGTTCGCCGGGTTTCAGCTCTTTGTAAGCATTTTCCGGAAGTCCCTTTATTGCTCCTGATGTATGTTCACTCATAGTGGTTCCTTTTAGAATTTGAATTTAATTGGTAGTTCATATTCTGTTTTTTTGGTTGATGAAGATTCGAAAGAAATCTTTCCAACCGCCTGTGAATTCTCAGGGAAGAATTCATTCGGCACATCAAAAAATATTTGTATCTGTTTTGGCAGCGAAGGATACAAGTTAATACTCGACTTCTTCTCGCTTACAACATCAAAACTGTATTCAGATTTAAAAGTCGTGACTTCAGTTATGTCAATATCCGCAGAACTTGTTTCGTGTGCAAACCCGGGCACTATTTCAAAAACGTAATCAGTTGACTCAGCATCTGAATTGTTTTTAATATTTATGCTTCCGTTTCTGAAGCTTAATGCGTCACTATTTACAACAACTCCTTCTGTGTCGTAAACTAGTAATGCAAGATCGGTGAGCTTGCTAAAATCCGCTTTACTCATCTCAAGCTTAAATTCTTTTGAGGCTTCGCCTTTTCTCAGCACAAATGGCATCGTGAACTTTTCGCTGCCGCTTATTGTGACCTCGTGGTTGATTTCATAACCAAGGAATTGTCCTTTTAGATTATAAGAGGCTGGATGATTGAAAAGATTAACAACTTCAATTTGGTTATTGTCGACATCAATAATTTTGTTGTCAAGTCGGTTAACTCCATAAAACTGAACTGTAAGATCATAAGTAGAAATATCCTTTGCAAGAAAAATTCCGTCTACAATAATTTCATATACTCCTGGTTCAAGATTAAAGTAGCTTGCTTCAATTTCATTTTTGTTATCAAGCGTATGAACCGCCGGAGAAGTCTCCAGTTTAATACCATTGGGATCAAACAAATAATATCTTACACGAGCATATTCATTATTTGAAGCAGCCAGCTTTACATTCATTCCTGTTTGTCCGGCAGGCAGCTCAATGAAATAACGATTGATCAATCCTTGTTCAACTTTCACTGATTTCCAGCTTTTGCTGTAATTATTCTCAACAGAAAAATGATATGGAATTACTACAGTTGCAAGCATGTCGAATTCAGGATTCTTCGAAATGTCATCACGGAAAGCTGTTAATCTTGCTGTATAAAGCCCCGGTTCCTGCATCTTCGTTTTATCAAACTTAACGTTCACAAATGTTGCCTGGTCATTTCTTAAGTAAGTTTTTTTCTGAATAGGAATCAGCCATCCTGCCTGACCGGTAGGCAGGTCGCTGTCACTTACAATATTAAATGCCCTGTAAAACTTATCATTCTTTTGAAAGTTATTTCTTCTGATGTTAAATGTGAACGTGTCTTCATCTCTCAGGAATGAACCATTTCTCAGGTAAAGGCTTGGTGCTCTTTCGTTTGGAGAATTTGGTGATGTGGATGAAACTGAATATGTCTCAAACTTATTTATCTCGCCCTCATCAATATATTTTTTAAGTAACTTGTAAGCATTGACGGCATTTATATAACCGTGTCCCTGATCAAGATGATTGTATCCTTCCAGCTTTGTTGCACTTTCCCGGATTGCTTTATAAAGCAGGTGAGATGGAATTTTTACTCCCGGATATTCTTTAACTGCTGCACTTAAAAGCAAAGACATAACTCCCGCTGAGTACGGGGCAGCCATACTTGTTCCCCAAAATCTGTCCCATTTAGTCCAGTTAGGTACTGTTGAAGTACTTGCCCCGGGAGAAACAACATCGGGCTTTCTTACTTCTCCGCCGCGTGAAGAGAAATTGAAAACCACATCTCTGTTTATTGTTGCACTGTAAAGATCTCTGGCTACATCCTGAGGTAAAATTGCTCCTGAACAAAATGCACCAGAATTTGATGATGGTAAACCTGTGGACGAAATTCCGGGTCCTTCATTTCCTGAGCTGAGACTGATATAAAGGTATGGATTTTCTTTAGCAAGATTTTCAATAAATAATTCCATATCGGCGAGACCTTCAAGCTCGGCACCGATTCCAAAACTCATATTAATTATGCAAGGTGTATTTGTCTCTTTGGAAATTTTATCCGCATACAGATATGCTTTCTTCATACTTTCAGTAACTGTTGCGCCGCCTGAGAATAAATTGTTTCCAAGTTTCATACTCATCATCTGTGCACCGGAAGCTATTCCGTTAAAATCAATTCCACCAATTTTATTTCCTCCGGCAATTCCCGCAACATGCGTTCCGTGAGAGCCATCATCAAAATGGAATGACACTAACTTTTCCTCGGGAAGAACATTTAAGCCCATTGTGAGTGGTGGTAGATTTCCCGGATATTCAAATGCAAAAGCATCCTGCTTCTCTTTGTAATTTCTTAATGGCTTGTCATCTGAAATATCGCCGTTGCCATTTAAATCAAGATAAACTATCCAGTAAGATTCTGTTCCTTCGGTAGTTTCAAATACAATCAAAACATAATTATCTTCCATATCACCGTCACCGTTGAGATCACCGGCACCGGGGCTTGAGTTCAAGAATCGTGCTTCATCGAAACTGCCAATAAAGTATTTATTGTCTTTTGGAGAATGTTGAAGTGATGAGGATGCAATTATAGAATATTTTTCTTCATCGTCTTTAAAAATAGTTTTGCCCTCTTCCTTATCAATGTCGGCTTCAAATAGCTGAACATCTCCCTGGTGAGTAAAATCCTGAACGTCTATAAACTTTACATCACCGGTTGAAGTTTTTGTGAGTCCATCCACACCAATATCAACGCCGGTATCGAGGATAATTATTATTGTCCCTCTTCCGTCATATTCAGGATAAAGTTCATAAAATTCCTGAACACCTGTGTTACTTATGGATAAAAATGTTTGGGGATCTTCCTGTGCTGTTAGTGTAAAAACTGCTAATAGGATCAGTACAATTGTATTAATGGTTTTCATTTGAATCTCTTATTAAGAAAAGTTTAATGATAGAGGTTAATTGGTATTTCAAACTATTCACAAAGTTCATTTGATGTGATTTATGAAAATTCTGCATGAAGCATATAACAAACTTAATAAAGTTGTCAGAATTAACCTTCGAAAAAGTAACCTCATTTTGATTGGATTTGCCTAATTTTATTCTATGAAAAATACACTTTTTATTGTCTCAACTCCGATTGGAAATTATGAGGACATAACACTCCGTGCGCTCAGAGTGCTTAAAGAAGTTGATTTTATTATCTGTGAAGAATTTAAAGAAGCAAGAAGACTCCTCTCAAAATATAAAATTGAAAAACATTTAATTGAACTTAATGAGCATAACGAGAACGAAGTCTCAGATGAAATATGTCAGATGTTACTCGAAGGAAAATCTGCAGCATTAATTTCTGATTGTGGCACTCCGTTGTTTTCTGATCCCGGACATCTTCTTGTTGATCTTGCAATACAAAATAAAATTGATGTTGTTCCTGTACCGGGTGTAAGTTCTTTACTAACTGCTATGGTCGGCAGTGGGATGGATTTTGAAAAATTTTATTATTATGGATGGCTTTCGCCAAAGAAGGATATCCGCAGGAAACAGCTGCTTGATTTAAAGAAACGAAAAGAAACAATCATTTTGATGGATACTCCATACAGACTCAAAACTTTGATGGAAGATATTGTTAAAATTCTCGGAGCTAACATTCCCTGTGTTCTTGCATTTGAGCTTACAAAAGAAAGAGAAAAATTTTATCGGGGAAATGCCGCTAATATTTTAAGTCACGTTGAGAAGGAAAGTTTGAAGGGGGAGTTTGTGTTAGTATTAAAGAATAATTAATACATTTCTTGGAATTCAGATAAGAAAATTTCGAATTAGTCTGAAATAGATGATGAAGAAAATAATTTTACTTTTAATCCTGTTGTCAGCGATAAAACTAGCTGCCCAAGAGGAAAAAAAATTAGAATTGTCAGTAGGAAGCAAATTATTATTTCCAATTTCAGATGATTGGGATGGTAATTATCTTGTTGGAGTTTCAACTGGTTTAGGATTTTTTATTTCTCACCATACGATATTAAGCGGGTCAATTGCATACCTTCCTTACATTTCAAATGAAGATTCTCCTGAAAATTGGACATCTTTGCTGGGATTAACTCTTGAGATGAAACGTGTATTTCCTTCGCGGGACAGCAGCTTTAATGCTTATTTACAGTTAGAAGCAGGTTTCTTTATACCAATAGCTGACGGTTATACTTATTCACTTTTCCCGGAACTGGGTGGAAGTGTCGGACTTGAATTTGTATTAAGCAGTAATACTTTTCTGTTTATTGATGTCGGATATATGTTGGGAATAGCTTCGGAGATTCATAATCTTATATCGGGTAACGTGGGCGTAAACTTTAGAATATAATTTTCTGATATAGAATTGTATATGAAAATATATCTGCTCATCTTCATTTTGTTGAGTTCAGTATTAATGCAAGCTTCATCGATTGATTCAATTTTGACTGAGAATTCCGAAGTTGAAGATTCATTTAAAGTCAGATATTCCTATAATGAAACTTTTTGGGGATTTTCTCTCGGTTATTTTCCAATTTGGGATGAATATTTTGAAAGTGGTGGAATATCAGCAACTCTTTATACTGAAAGTGATATCTCAAAAATTTTCAAGCTTGGCTGGTCCTTTCAAATAAATCTAGCTATTGACGGTGGCGGATATTTAACACTCAATGGTTATCTCAGTCATCCAATAAAATTTGCCGATCATGCTTTATTAATTAAAGGCGGCGCAGGAATAGCTACAATAATTTATCCGTCTTTAGTTGGATTTCTCGGAGTTGAATACCTGATCTGGGAATTTGAAGACACTGCCATCTCGGTTTCTATATCGGAATGTATCCCCGGATTTCAGATGTTTATGCCACCGGTAATTTCAATTGGAGTACTTTTCTAGTTCAAATTGATTAAATCAATAATAAATACTGCAACGCTGTTCTTCTTAATTTTTGTTTGCATAATTTCTTGCACCACAGAAAAAAATCAAACCTCCTCCAAAATCTTAGTTGAATCACGAACAACAAAATATAAATTCGTTGATGACAAAATTGACTCAACGGGAACATTGTATGAAAGAATCATCTATGATATTCTAGGAAGAGATTCAGTAATTGAAAACTATGATGGCAATGGTTCACTTTATCTCAGAACACTTTTACACTGTGATTCAGCAGGTAATAAAATAAAATCTGTTGATTTCAAACCTGATGGCAATGTAGAATCAACAACTGAATTTAAATACTCAGTCGATGGAAAACTTTTAGAGCGGAACAGAGAACACATTAATGGCGGAATTAATCACGGAAAAATTTTTTATGATGACAAAGGAAACAGAATTAAAGAAATATGGACTTCAAAATGGTATCTCGGTCAATCTGATGAATGGTACACTTCGGAAGTTATTCTTTTGAAAACTTATAATGATAAAGGTTATTGTATCGGAGTAAAAGAATCTGCTGATGGCAAACCATTCATAGATAAGAAAACAATTTTCGATTCATTGGGTCATATCATCTTTGAAGACTGGGGCGATAATTTTCAAAAATATGCGTACGATCAGAGTGGGAATGAAATAGAGCATTTGTATTTGGATAAAAATAACAAATTGGTTTGGCGTTGGGTAAGTGTGTATGACACTAATAATGTCCGACTTGAATACTCAACTTACAATTCTTTGAATGAGCCGGTTGAGGTTCTTAAGAAAGAAATGATTTATCAATGAATTTCTCGGCTGTCACGGACGATTCCGTGACAGTAATTATCAGTCACGGTGCGACCGTGACTGCCTTGGATTATATTCAAGAAATATTTGAGTTAGAAAAAAGCAATTATTTTCTAATTCACGTTCTAACTAACAATGCAACATTTTCTATATGATAAGTATGCGGAAACATATCAACCGGTCTTATCTTAACTAACTTGTAACCACCATCAACAAACATTTTAATATCTCTCACCTGTGTTGAAGGATTGCAGCTCACATAAACAATTTTTTTCGGACTTAATTCTAACACATCTTTTACAGTCGTGCTGTGCATTCCACCACGCGGCGGATCGAGAATAACGACATCAGGCTTCGGAAGCACATTGGTGAAAGCTAAAAATGATTTGTAAAGATCTGCCTGCACGAAGGTTACATTTTCAATTTTATTTATTTCAAGATTTTCTTTTGCATCGTAAATAGATGACTCAACAGATTCGAATCCATAAACTTCCTTTGCAAATTCTGAGACATAGATTGCAATTGTTCCTGCACCTGAATAAAGATCGTAAATAATTTCATCACCTTTCAATTCAGCAAACTCTAAAGCTGTGCTGTATAATTTTTCTGCTTGGATAGTATTCGTCTGGAAAAAAGAATTTGCACTTATCCTGAATTTGTAATTTCCGATTCGGTCATAAATATACCCGCTGCCGTGATAAACAATTTCATAATCACCAACAGCGATAGATGCTTTCTTCTTACTAATGTTATTTACAACTGTTGTTATTTCAGAAAATTTACCAGTTGCTGCTGCGGCAAATTCTTTCATCAACAGTTCATTCTCTTCAAGAGTAACGAGGTTTACCATTACATCTTTAGTCTTTTGCGCCTGACGGATTATCATATTGCGCAAGTAGCCGGAATGTGTTTTGGTGCTGTAAATAGTAGCGTGTCTCTTCTTAAAAAATTCTCTTGTAAAATTCAGAATGTGTGCACTTAATTCAGATTGGAGGAAACATTCTTCAATATCAAGTATTTTTTCAAAATTATTCGGCACGTGAAGTCCGAGGAAAAATCCCGTTTTTGAAACTGATGGGTCATCAACATCTCGCAGCCACTGTAAATCAGAAAATGAAAACTCCATTTTATTTCTGTAGTAGAATGTATTTTCGGAAGGCAAAATGTTTTCAATTTCAAACCCTGTAAATCCGCCATCGTGCTTGAACATATCTTCAACCTGTTCCTGCTTATGAGCAGTTTGCTGTTTGTAATCAAGATCCTGCTGCTTGCATCCGCCGCAGGTGCCAAAATATTTGCAGCGCGGCTGAACTCTTTGCGGAGAAGGAGTGATAACTTCTTCAACAAAAGCTTCCGCATAAGATTTTTTCAGCTTCTTAATTTTTGCTGATACTACATCGCCTGGATATGCTCCATTTACAAAAACAATAAACGAATCCGGTTCAGAATTTCCGGAGGGATTGTCTAGATCCACTTTACCAATACCTTTTCCTTCAAAGGCGTATCTGTCAACTTTTATTTGAATTACATCTCCCTTGTTCAATTTAGCTTCCTCATTATCAATGATTTAAAACCTATGTATTTATCGCCACCAAGTTTCAGATAAGCATGTGATTCATGCTTCATCCGTGAAAAATATTTTTTATCTGCTTCCTTTTCATTCTTGTTCGCTTTCGAAACTGTACTTTTAAGCTTCTCATAAAAATCTTTTAAGGTATCTGAGAGATCCTTTTCACTCAGCACCTCAAATCCTTTTACTTCATAGTATTTTTTTATTTCCCAAGATGTAATTGGCTCTATGCCGCTTCGTTCCCAGATATCATTAACAAATCCGGGGACAGGTTCCCTTAGTGATACAATTTCACCTGCACAAAATAAACCCCGGCTTGCTAAAATCCTTTTTAATTCCTTTATGATGACTTTTTTATCAGGAACAGATATTGATCCCTGTGCATAAATCAGATCGAAGTATTCGTCTTCAAAATCGGTATGTGCGTAGTCCATCAGCTTTACTTTGACTTTATTTTTATCTTCATCTTTCAATTTCATTCTGATTTGCATCACCGAGTCATAATCGTTTGCAATGATGTTAATATTAGAAAAATTCTCACACAACTTAATGGCAACATTTTCACAACCCGGACCAATAATTAGTGCACGTGTACCTTGTGGAGACTTCTGCTCAAAGAGATGATCAAGTTGTTTGCTTCCACCCGGAAGAAGAATATTATTTGTTTGAATTGCTTCCTCAGCTAAATCGTTTTTTTTCACAATCAAATTTAATCATTATTATATTTTTTATAAGTGATAACTTCATTTTGCGTTGTCTTTCGATTCATTAAAACGTATTTTTTCAGTAGTAATTTCAACATTCTTCCTGAGGCACCAATGAAAAAAATATTCTTTTTACTAATCGTCATTTCAATCTCTATTTTCCCACAATCAAAACGTGCAATGACAATTGATGACCTATGGGCAATGAAACGTATTGGAACTTATGATGTTTCACCAGATGGAAAAACAATAGTATTCACTTCGACAAGTTTTACTTTTGACGCCAATAAAGGGAACGCAGATATTTATTTGATAAATTCTGATGGAAGTAATTTGAAAGCATTCAAAAATTCTGATAAGAATGAATCAGAGCCAAAATTTTCTTCAGACGGAATGCAGATAGCATATACTATGGGCGGTCAAATTTATGTTTCAGATTTGGATGGAAAGAACGAAAAACAGTTGACGAATATTTATACAGGTGCATCTGGTATTATGTGGTCAAATGACGGAAAGAAAATATTATTTCTTTCTTCTGTCTATCCGGACTGTTCAACACAAGAATGCAATGAAAAAATTGATAAAGAAAAAGAAGCAAGCCAGGTTAAAGCGATAATATTTGATCAACTGATGTACAAGCATTTTGATGGTTGGCGCGGTGAAAAGCGTAAGCACTTGTTTTTGCTGGATATAGAAAGTGGAAATTTTAAAGATCTCACCGAAGGTTATAAAGAAGATGTACCAACACTTGCACTTGGTTCATCTAACGATTATAATTTTTCTCCAGACGAAAATGAAGTCGCATTCACAATGAATCCTGAGTTCAGTTCTGCCGTTAGTACAAACAATGAAATCTACATTTTAAGCTTAACTGATCCAGCATCACAAAAGTTGATTTCAACAAGCAAAGGAGTTGACTGCCAGCCGGTATATTCTCCGGACGGAAAGTATCTTGCATGGACTTCAATGAAACGTGCAGGTTTTGAATCTGATAAGAAGGATATTATTCTTTATAATAGAGAATCCGGTGAGATGACAAATCTAACCGAAGAAATTGATCGCTCTGTTGAGGAATTTATCTGGGCACCAAATTCATCACAAATTTATTTTAATGCAGAAAATGAAATCAATAAATCGATTTATAGAGCCGAGATTGGATCAGGTGAAGTTGATTTATTTCACAAGGAAAATTATAACTCGAACATATCATTATCTCATGATGGTAGCACCTTATTTTATTTGAAACAAAGAACCAACATGCCAGCCGAGATTTATTCATTAAGTACTGATGGTAAGAATACTTTAAAGCAAGTTTCTTTTATCAACAAAGATGTCCTGGCAAATATCGAAACAAATTCGGTGGAAACATTTTGGAGTGATGGTGCGAACGGCACATTGGTTCAATCAATTTTAGTTAAGCCGCCATTCTTCGATCCAAATAAAAAATATCCGATGGTTTTCTTAGTTCACGGTGGTCCACAGGGTTCCTGGAGCGATAATTATCATTACAGATGGAATGCACAAATGTTTGCATCACAGGGCTATGTAGTTGTTGCACCAAATCCGCGCGGATCAACTGGTTATGGCCAAAAGTTTACAGATGAAATCACATGCGACTGGGGTGGAAAAGTTTATGTTGATTTGATGAATGCTTATGACTTTGCTATTTACAATTACAGATTCATTGATAAAAATAATACTTTTGCTGCAGGAGCTTCTTATGGCGGCTATATGATAAACTGGATTGCCGGCCACACTGACAGGTTCAATGCACTTGTTTCTCATGCTGGGTCAGTTAATATTGAAAGTAAATACGGAACCACCGAAGAACTCTGGTTTCCCGAATGGGAATTTGGCGGTCCTCCCTGGGAAAAAAGGGAAGTGTATGAAAAATGGTCGCCTCACAGATACATTCAAAATTGTAAAACACCGATTCTGATTACTCACGGGGCTCTTGATTTCAGAGTAACTGAAGACCAGGCATTTCAGCTTTTTACATTTCTGCAGCGGCTTGGAGTAGAAAGCAAGCTTTTATACTTTCCTGACGAAACACATTTTATAGCAAAACCGCAGAATTCAAAACTATGGTGGGAAACAATTTTTAGTTGGTTTAAAAAATTTTCAAAGTAGGAGTTAAATAATGAAAGATAGAAATCCTGAAATAGTGCCTCTCGAAGATGACATTTTTGAGGGAATGGATGACCTCGGTGCTTTAAATTTTGGTCAGATGAATGAAGAAAAAATGGAAGACTATAATGAAAAGGAAAAATATGTTGATGAAAATCTTTGGAACAAGCTTGAGAAGTCAGGTAAAAAAGTTTCTTTTGCGAAAGATATACTTGCACTTTACCGGTATATGAAAGATCCGTTTGTAAAATGGTACAGGAAAATTATAGTTGTCGCCGCACTCGTTTATTTTATTGTTCCGATTGATACCATCCCTGATTTGACACCATTATTTGGCTATCTTGATGATCTTGGTGTGATAACAGCTCTCTTAAAATATCTTGGCAGTGAATTGATGACATATTATCCGACAGGATATAGAACCTGAAAATGTTTTTTTGCTTTGGAAAAAATATAAGTGACACATTCCAGTAATTAATTCTAAAAAGAATATCTAAATGAATTATCGAATTGTAAAAAGTGAAGTATTATACAGTGGAAAAGTTTTCAACACAAAAGTAGATCAGATTGAATACGACAGCGGAAACAAAGCTATTCGTGAAGTTGCAGAACATCCGGGCGGAGCAGTAGTTGTTCCCGTAACTACAGATGGAAAAATAGTTATGGTAACCCAGCATCGTTTTCCGGTGAACAAAGTATTGCTTGAACTTCCTGCCGGGAAACTGAGCATAGGTGAAGATCCATTTGTATGTGCTGTTAGAGAGCTTGAAGAGGAAACAGGATATAAATCTGATAACGTAAAAGAGCTGGGAAGCATTTATACTACACCGGGTTATTCAACAGAAAAACTCTGGATATATCTTGCAAAAGATTTAAAGCCCGGCAGCCACAACCGTGAAGAGGGCGAATTTGGTATGGAAGTGTTTGAATTATCTCTGAAAGAAGTTGAGGATAAAATTTATAATGGGGAGATAGTTGACGGGAAAACTATATGTGGAATTTTTCTTGCCAGAAATTCGATATCCTGATGAAGCTGTTTTCAGATTTTTTCAAAAGGTTAGAAATGCCATATCTTTGAGATGTGGCATTTTTATTTGGTAAATAACTTACAATCAAATTATGCTCAAATCATTCGAAGTAAAAGATTACGCCTTAATAGAACATATCTCTGTTGAGTTTGGAAGTGGACTTAATATTATCACTGGGGAGACCGGAGCCGGTAAATCAATCCTTATAGATGCTATGAGTCTGCTGCTTGGTGAAAGAGCATCAACAGAAGTTGTACGGAAAGGTGCACAGAAATCTTTTGTTGAAGGAATCTTTAATGTTAAGGGAAATAAAAAAGTTAAATCTATTCTTGAAGAAAATGATGTAGACTTTACTGATGAATTGATTATTCGACGAGAGATTTCGCTTAAAGGTTCCAACCGATGTTTTATAAATGACACTCCGGTTAATCTTAACCTTGTAAAAGAAATTGGGAATTTATTAGTTGATTTGCACGGTCAGCACGAACACCAATCACTTCTCCGTACCGAAACACACATTGATTACCTCGATGAATTTGGTGATTACCAGATTCTTCTTCAACAATACAAAAAAGTTTATTCTGAATTACTTAGTAAAGAAAATGAGTTAAAGGAACTGCGGGAAAAAGAAAGCAGTATAAAAGACAAAAGGGATTTTTACTCATTTCAGATAAAAGAAATTGATACCATTTCTCCTCAGGAAGATGAAGAAGAAAGTCTTGTTGAAGCGTTGAAAATTCTTGAAAACTCTGAAAAGCTGGCTGAACTCACATCTGAAGTTTATCTGCTAATTTATGAATCTGACAATTCAATTCAGACTTCACTTTCCAAAGTAAGAACTCTTTTGCAGAAGCTGAGTGATATTGATAAATCCTTTTCCGATGCATTGAGTGAATCAGAATCCTCGCTGGTGCAATTACAGGACATTTCAAATTTCATCAGAACGTATAACTCAAAAATCAATCTTGATCAGAACGAAGTTGAGGGAAAACGCGAACGGCTCGGGGCAATAAATCTTCTCAAGAAAAAATACGGCGGTTCGGTTAAAAGTATTTTCGATTATCGCAAAAAGATCGGAGAAGAATTTGAGCTGGCTGAAAATTATTCGGGCAAGATTAATGAATTGTCTGAAAATATTTTTGGGTTGAGAAAAAGTGCAGGTAGTCTGGCAAAAAGTTTATCAAAGCAAAGAGGACAGGCGGCCAAACTAGTTAAGAGGGGAATTGAACAAACATTAAAAGAGTTAGGCATACAAGAACCTCAATTCAAAACAGAAATATTTAATGCTCAATCAGAAAGTGAAACCGGAGTTTTTCTTGATGGGAAATATTTTAGAGCTACCACAAAAGGAATTGATGAAATTGAATTTTTCATTTCTACAAATCCTGGCGAAGATTTGAAGCCTCTGGCTAAAGTAGCATCTGGCGGAGAGGTTTCAAGAATTATGCTGTCATTAAAATCTACACTTGCCAATAACGATAAGCTTCCACTTTTAATATTCGACGAAATTGACGTTGGTGTAAGTGGAAGGATTGCACAGAAAGTTGGTAAAGCGCTGAAAAGTCTTTCTGCTTATCATCAGGTTATATCAATTACTCACTTGCCTCAAATTGCCAGCCTTGCTGAACATCATTTTTCAATTGAAAAGGTAACTCAAAATGAGAGAGTAATCAGCTCGATTAAAAAGTTACCTGAATCGGAAAGAATTACGGAAATAGCCCGGTTACTCAGCGGTGAAAAAATCACCGAAGCCAGCCTAAAAAGCGCCCGCGAACTGATCGGTCTAAGGGAATAATATTTGATTTATTACTTCATTAATCTTAAGTAATTTTTGAAGTGATATTATCCTTTATCGACTATGAGAATGAGCAGAATTTCCAAAACAATTATAATTGCGCTGATACTTTTATTTGTTACATCATCGAAGATTTTTCCTCAAAGCATTGGTGAAACACTTTCTAACTTATCTTCAGATGCAGTTCTGAAATATTCCGAGCCTGTAATAAGTGCATTTGGATCGAGTATGAACTCAGGATGGTTCACAGGATTACCATCGTCATCAAATGGAATTCATGCGAAGCTTCGATTTGTTGGAGTGGGCTCATTCTTCACCGATGATCTAAGAACATTCAGTCATACAGGAAGTCTGCGACTTACATCTGCGCAAGTGGATGAAATTCTTTATTCATCCGGATATGATCCCAACACTATCCCAAATTACGAATCGCTCAAGAATGAAGTGCTTTCGAGAGACTGGGAAGTTTTATTTAACGGCCCAACGATCACCGGGAATTATGATGAATATCTGAAAGTTAAGTTTCCTTCTGCTGAAGTTCAGGGTTATACAATTGAGCAATACACACTCGAACTTACAGATGTAAGAGGGTATCTCAACAATATAGATGTAATGCCATCACCAGCACTTCAATTCGATCTCGGCAGCTTAATCGGAACAAGTGTTTCGGTTCGTTACTTCCGTGGAATAAATCTGCAGGATTTAGGCATTGTCAATATTTTTGGTAGTGGAGTTAGTCATAATTTAAATTATTGGTTTGATGATTCATTACCTCTTGAAATTGGTTTTGGATATTACTTCCAGAGCTTTAAAGTTGGAGATATTTTTAAGAACACAGCTTCTCAGTATGGGATGTTTATCAGCAAAAGGATCGGCGGCAGAATTTCAATTGAGCCCTATGCCGGGTTAACGTACGAAACTTCCCGAAGCGAAATTAATTATAAATATGAATTTGATAGTCCTGCTGGCAGACAAGAGTTACAGTTGAATATTGATTATAGTGGAGATCAAACTGTTAATCTGGCTCTTGGCACATCAATAAATCTCTCGATCTTTGTTATTAATTTCGACTACAAGTTTGGGGGTACAAATACCGGTACGGTTGGAGTTGGTTTCGGATTCTAAAAAGAATAAGTCTCTATTTCATTTCTTCTTAACTTCCTGTTAACTTAATAATAATTAAATACATTTTGTTTCTTTGTATGATTGAAACTGCCTGCTACATCCATATTCCTTTCTGTGATCATAAGTGTATCTATTGTGATTTCTACTCGATAATTACTTCTGATAATATTCAGTCCTTTTTGAAAGCTCTGAAAAAAGAAATTGCTCATTACGCAGAAAATTATTCTGATAGCAGAGAATTTATTTCAATTTATTTCGGTGGTGGAACTCCCTCTCTGATGGAGCCGGAATATTTACTTGAGCTTATCCAGGCAGTAAAAGAAAATTTTGTTGTTAGAAATGATGTGGAAATAACAATGGAAACAAATCCCGGAACAGTATCACTCCAAAAGATGAAAATGTTTCGCGAAATAGGAATCAACAGGATTAGCATCGGCATTCAATCATTCAACAATAAGGACTTAAAATTTCTTACACGAATTCACAATTCAGAAACCGCAATAATAACGGTTAATCAAGCTGCAGAAGCTGGTTTTGAAAATATCAGTCTTGATTTGATATTTAACCTGCCAGGTCAAACAAAAAAGAAATGGATTAAAAATTTAGAGCAGGCAATTAAACTCCCAATTAAACATATTTCAGCTTACAGTTTGATTCTCGAGAGGGGAACAATCCTGAATAAAATGGTTCTTGATGGAAAAGTAAAAATCCGTGATGAAGATTACGGTGCCGAACTTTACGAAGAAACAATTAATTTTTTGACTTCAAATGGATTTTATCAATATGAAGTTTCAAATTTTGCCAAACCTGGTTTTGAGTGTGTTCACAACAATGCTTATTGGCATTACACAGATTATTTTGGCTTCGGAACTTCGGCACATTCATTTGTTGATGGAAAGAGATGGTGGAATTTTTCAAGTCTTAAAATGTATAACGACAAAGTTGAAAAATCCGGTAATGCTGTGGCAGGTTCGGAAGCTATCAGCACTGAAAACGCTGTAAATGAATATATAATGCTTGAATTAAGGAGTTCGGGGTTAAATCTTAAAAAATTTGAAAATAGATTCGGAATCGAAATAAAGGACTGGTTAAAAAAGAAATATCCTTATTTTGAACTGTTAAAGAACCAGAATTTTGTAACGATAGATGAGAGCGTTATGAAGCTTACTGCAAAAGGTTATGCTGTCTGCGATGAAATACTTGCAGAAATTATTTAGTAAATTATTTTGAGAATGTTCAAACTTAAACTCCACTGGCAAATTTTAATTGCGCTTATTATCGCTGTAATTTATGGTTTGATATTTACTGAATACGCTTACCTTGTAACCTGGATGGGTGATTTATTCCTTCGTGCGCTAAAGATGATAATTGTACCTTTGATCTTAACCTCAATCATATCCGGTGTAACAAGCATTGGCGATGCACAAAATCTTGGCAGACTTGGACTAAAAACTATAACATATTATATAACCACAAGTTTATTTGCAATCATTACCGGATTGTTTCTGGTAAACCTGATTCAACCCGGAGTAGGTGCGGATCTTGGCTTGAAGAAGGACGTACCCGAACTTGCAGCTGCTTCAGGCGATATCTGGGAAATAATTTTTAGAATGGTACCGACGAATATCTTTGAAGCATTGGTTTCATTTGATATTCTTGCGATTATTTTCTTCTCAATTTTATTTGGATTTTTTATTACGAAACTTGAGAGCAATCAAAAAGATTTTTTAACGAATTTATTTAATTCCGGGTTTGAAGTGATGATGAAGCTCACGCATTTTATTATCCGGTTTACTCCTCTTGGTATTCTTGGTGTTGTCGTTGGTGTGGTTGCTGACCAAAGGGAAAATCTTGGAGCTGTCCTTGGAAGTTTAAGTAAATATTTTGTAACAGTTTTAATTGGATTAATCATTCATTCCACAATCACGCTGCCATTAATCATCAGGACGATAGGCAAAGTAAATCCCTGGAAACATTTTCAGGCAATGACAACTCCATTGCTGACCGCATTTTCAACAAGATCGTCCTCAGCTACGCTTCCATTGACGATTGACGCGATTGAAAGCAATGCCGGTGTTTCAAACAAGATCTCAAGTTTTGTTCTTCCGCTTGGTGCAACAATAAATATGGACGGGACAGCACTTTACGAATGTGTGGCAGCTATGTTTATTGCACAGGCTTATGGAATTGAAATGTCAGTTGTTCAGCAGGTGCTAATTGTGTTTACTGCTTTACTTGCCTCCATTGGTGCTGCGGGAATTCCAATGGCGGGACTTGTTATGATATCCGTGATTCTAACTGCAGTTGGTTTACCCCTGGAAGGTGTGGGGCTAATTCTTGCGGTTGATCCTTTCCTTGATATGTGCAGAACAACCGTAAATGTATTCAGTGATTCTTGCGGAACTGTAACGATTGCTAAGACAGAAGGAGAAATACTTAAGGTATAAACTTTTTTTGTTATGCCGTCAGGGTTTCGTTTTTGTAAAACAATGAAAAAAATTTTAAACAAATAATAATTTATTGGTGATTCTTATGAAACTTTTCCTATCAATTTTAATGGTCTTTTCGATAACTGTTTATTCACAGGATTATAAGAAGATAAAACTATCTTTGAATAATGAATTTGAATTACAGAAAGCATCTTCAATTGCACTTGATTTTGAGGAAGCTGTTATCGATAAAGCAGGTGGTATTCAGATTTTTGTAAATGAAGATGAATTTCAAGCTATCTCGGCTTCAGGATTGAATTATGAAATATTAATTGATGATTGGTTTGCCTATTACAATTCACTACCCATACCATCTGAAGCTGAAAAAGAAATCATTAAATTGGAAAGTCAGAGAGATTTTGGTGTAACAGGTTTTGGTTTTGGATCAATGGGCGGCTATTATACACTTGCTGAAATTGAAGCAGATCTTGATGAGATGTTTCAGTTATATCCAAATCTTATAACTCAAAAATTTTCAATTGGAACAAGCGTTGAAGGGCGAACAATCTGGGCAGTGAAAATATCTGATAATCCTAATATTAGCGAAAATGAGCCAGCCGTTGGATTTGATGCACTTGTTCATGCACGAGAACCTCAATCAATGGCAACTCAAATGTATTTTATGTGGTATCTCTTAGAAAACTATGGATCAGATCCGGAAGCCAATTACCTTGTGAATAACAGGGAAATATTTTGTGTTCCTTGCTTTAATCCTGACGGCTATGAGTATAATCGATCAACAGATCCGAACGGAGGCGGGTTTTGGAGAAAGAACAGAAGAAACAGTGGTGGTGGCTGTATCGGGATCGATCTCAATAGAAACTTTGGTTATAAATGGGCTTATGATAACAGTGGCTCAAGTCCTGATCCATGCAGTGAAACATACAGAGGAGCATCGGCATTCTCTGAACCGGAATCTCAGGCGATAAGAGATTTTGCGATTCTTAATAATTATAATACTCATTTTAATATGCATACATACGGAGGATATATATTATATCCCTGGGGATATATTGATGCTGAAACTCCCGATTCACTTACATACAGAGAATTCGCTGCTCTGCTTACATCATTCAGCGGATATGCTTTTGGTTCAGGTGGTCAACTTCTTGGTTATAATTCTAACGGTAGTATAAGGGACTGGATGTATGGTGAACAACTTCTAAAAAATAAAACTTTCGGCTACACAATCGAAATTGGAGATGACTTCTGGCCGTCACAAAGCCAGATTTATCCAATTGCCCAGCAGAATCTAAGAACGATGATATATCAATCATTCCTTGCAGGAGACTATGTACAGTTAGTCAACCCAAATTTCAATAAAGAATTTTTTCTCCCAGCAGATGCCATAGAACTTTCCCCCGAATTTAAAAATAAAGGTCTGGCTTTCGCTTACAATTTAACTTTTGAATTAACATCACCAAGTCAATACATAAACATAAATACAGGTTCTTCTTCGCTTGATTCAATACCTGCAAGAAGCAGCGCTACTTTAAACACTCCACTCTCATTTCTTATATCGGCAGCTGCACCACTGGAAGAGGAGATTCAGCTGGTACTAACAACAAGAACCAATGGTGACCTTTTATCATCAGACACAACAACTTTAATTATTGGTTATCCTGTTTTTATGTTTGAAGATACTACAAATAATCCTGCGGCTTTGTGGACTATAACTAAAACACCAGCTTCGAGTCCGCAGTGGGATTCAACTTACAAATCTTTTTACTCCGGACCCAATTCCTACACTGACAGCAAGAATGGTAACTATATTAACAGCGCCACAGTTGCTATGACTTTAACCAATTCAGTAGACTTGAGCGGTATTGTTAATCCAAAGTTAAAGTATTGGACAAAATTTAACATTGAAAGTGATTGGGATTACGGTCAGGTGCAGATTTCAACCAATAACGGAACGACCTGGATTGCACTCACAGGGCAATATACAGAACCAGCAGTAGGCAGTTTCCAGCCCCCTGGAGAACCGGTTTATGATGGTTCGCAATCCAACTGGGTAAAAGAAGAGATTAGTCTGGCAAGTTATACCAGCTCGCCAATAAAAATTCGTTTCAGACTAAGAACTGACAACAATACAACTAGAGACGGCTGGTATCTGGATGACATAGGTGTATTCTTTTATACAATACCGACAAATATTTTAAGTGATGAAGAACCCGTTTATAAATTTTCTCTTAATCAGAACTATCCGAATCCATTTAATCCTTCGACAAAAATTAAATACACGATTCCTTCTGTCATTGCGAGCGGAGCGAAACAATCTCAACTTGTGATCCTAACAGTCTACGATGTGCTTGGAAATGAAGTTGCAACACTCGTTAACGAGGAACAACCAGCAGGGGAATACGAAGTAGAATTTAACGCAGTTAGTCAATCCGGCAACGTCCGGAATCTACCAAGCGGAATTTATTTTTATCAGTTGCTTGTCTCGGCTTTGCAAAGCAAAGACGGAAAGGCTGGAGAGTTTTCGCAAACGAAGAAAATGATTTTATTAAAGTGATGAAGGTCATCCTGAACTTGCCGCCTTTGGCGAGCCTCGCTTTCAACAGGTTTCAGGATCTACGGCAGTTTTCAGTAAAAAAATAAAAAGAGATCCCGAAATAAACCTGTCTACCGACAGGTAGATTCGGAATGACAAACATTAGGAGCGAGTCGGTGAATCGCCCTTTTTATTATTGCTGAATAATTTTCTTCAAGTATTTAGTTCGATTTCAAGGTAGAGTTGTCATATTTACCTTGTAAAAGATCCAATACATTCAAAATGAAGATTCCGGATCAAGTCCGGAATGACAATACACTACTTCAAATATTTTTCGTACCAGGTCCTTCTCATCTCATCAACTTCTTTGCGATGCTTTTTCAAAAAGTGATCTCCGCCTTCAAGCATAATCAGTCGGAATGGAATTTTTAATTCAAGCAGTTTATATGAAAGATCAATCGAGTCGTGAGGAAGAACTCTTTCATCGTTTGTTCCGTGAATAATTAATAAGAGAGTGTCCTTACGAAGCTTCTCCGGAAATTTTACAATCGACCGGCTTTCGCATCTTTCATAGAATTCTTTCTCTTTATACTTACCCAAAGTTGCCTCATAAAGTCTTCTCATAAAAAGACTTTCATCGGAACTGCAGCGTAAGTTTGCAATCCCGCCACTCACAATTGCACAACTGAAAATGTCTGTTCTGGTTAACGCAAGATAAGTCATCATACCACCGCGGCTCCAGCCCTCAATTCCCCATTTCTCTGTATCAGCATTTTCTATTTCATCAGCCAGAGGGATTAAATTCAAAACATCGTTAACATCATCACCACCAAACTCATCCTGTCCTTCTCCGCCATCGTTGCCACGGTACTGAGATGCAAATACAACATATCCCCAGCTTGCAAGCTGTCCGAAAATTCCTCTTGCAGTAAAAGAATCAATAGCTCCCTTGTTACCAATTCCTCCTCTGTTCCAGATTAAACAAGGATATTTTTTATCAGATTTTTTGGGATATGAGATATACCCTTTGACTTTCAAACCGTCTGAAAGATATGTGATTTTTTCAGTGATAGTATTATCGAGTACTTCATGTCCCCAGCCGCTGGCAATCATTTTATTTTGCGATTGAGTAAGATTTATTTCTTCTCTTTCCAGGATTGTTGGCTTGTCCTTGCTCATACTAGAAAACTTCTGACTTAAATTTATACGGCTATTAGCTATATTAACGCCTGCAAATATCGGGATTTATTCAATGGGTAAAAAGAATAGAAAAAAAAAGCAGGAAGAATCTGCATCACCAAAAAAAAGTTTAAAGCCACTAATCGTGAAAATTGGAATAGCATCGGTAGCATTAATCGTTGTCTTCTTTTTCATCCTAAACAACTGCGATGATGAAAGTACAAACATGCAATACTACAAATTTAAAAAAGAAGGTGAACTGACCTTCACTGACTCAACGGCAAATCCGACAGTGAAGATTGATATCGAGATAGCTGATAATGATTACGAAAGACAACTTGGCTTAATGAACCGACAAAGCATGGAAGAAATGCAGGGTATGCTTTTTATTTTTCCGGATGAAAGATTTCAATCATTCTGGATGAGAAATACTCTTTTTGCACTCGATATTCTTTTTATCAACAGCCAGAAAGAAATCGTCACAATCCATAAAAACACAACTCCACTTTCAGAGCAGAGCTATCCGTCCTCTGAACCAGCAATATATGTACTCGAAGTCAATGCCGGGTTTTGTGAAAGGCATAATGTTAATTTGGGTAATAAAGTTTTTTGGATAGGAAGTAAGTTGTCAATTACCCGGTGATAAATTCCAAAAAATAAATAGCAAATCACAAATAAATTTCAATAAACAATTTTCAAAACCCTGCTTGGAATTTTGAATTTAATCATTGATGCTTATTAGTTTTTTTTGCTCATGTATGGTATTTACGCTTTTCCATAAAGCTTATCTTCAACAAGTTCACAAATGATGTGAGCAATAGTAATGTGTCCTTCCTGAATCCGCTGAACATTTGTGGAAGGTATTATTATCGGTAGATCAACAATATTTTTCAGCTTGCCGCCGCTTCCACCAAGAAACCCGATAACCTTCATTCCTTTTTTGTGAGCCATCTCAACCGCTTTAACAATATTTGGAGAATTGCCACTTGTTGAAATTGCGAGAAGGACATCTCCTTTATTGCCCAATCCTTCAACGTTTCTTGCAAATACATTTTCAAATCCGATATCGTTTCCGCCTGCAGTCAAATTTGATGTGTCGGTTGTAAGAGCAATTGCCGGAAGCGCGGGTCTTTGTATGTGATGACTTAGTCTAATCATCAACTCAGTCGCAATGTGCTGGCAGTCAGCAGCACTTCCGCCGTTACCGCAAAGTAAAAGTTTGTGTTCTTCCTTGTAACAGCCAGCTAGCAATTCAACCGCTTTAAGTATATCCTCCATTAATTGATCTTTGATCTTGTGCTTCGTATCTGCACTTTCGTTTAATGAATCAATTATAAATTTTTTTGCATCCATATTTATATTTTTTAGTAGATAATTTTTGAGCGGGCAGACATCTTTGGTAACAACTTAAACTTCGATAGGTAGTTTATGATGAATGGCACTTGCAAAATCCTTTATCATATCCCAATTATTTTCATCTTCAAAAAAGTTACCAGTTACAATTATACTTGCACCGCTATCAACTTTTTTTCTGGCTAATTGAGGTGTTCTGATTCCGCCACCAACAATTATCGGAATAGAACATTCTTCCGAGACTGCTTTGACCATTTCATCCGGGACGGAATCTTGCGCACCCGATCCCGCTTCAAGATAAATAAATTTCATTCCGAGGTATTCGCCGGCAAGTGCTGTTGCTGCTGCAATTTCAGGTTTGTTTCTCGGTACAGGCAGACTTCCGCTCATATACACAGCAGTGGTTGTTACTCCTGATTCAATTAAAATATAGCCGGTGGAGATAGGCTCAATCTTTGCTCTTTTAATTAATGGTGAAGCTGTAACGTGTTTGCCAATAAGATGCTCAGAGTTTCTGCCGCTGATAACTGAAAGAAACAATATTGCATCGGCCAGAGGTGATATTTGATTTATGCTTCCGGGAAAAATTATGAGTGGAAGTGCAGTTTCAACCTTAACATTTTCAATAAATGAATCCAGGTCGCCGCTCATCATCAGGCTGCCGCCAATAAGGAAACCATCGACACCGGATTTTTTGCAGTGCCGGATGAATGGAGTAATTTTTGAGTTCGACAGTTTATCGGGATCCAAAAGTACTAGATAAGCCGCACCTTTTGATCTGATTGTATTTAAGAGGTAATCGTATATTTTCATAAATAGTAATGTTCCCGATATAAATCGGGTTGAAATATAAAAAAATTGGTTTTTATTAGAAAGAAGTTGATAAAATCATTTTGCATTTAAACTGGACTAATTTGTGCAATACAAATCAGAAAGGCACATTTTGTCTGGCTAATAAGATAGTATATCGAGTAGTCATTTTTCTTATCACAATAATAGATAGGCAAAATATAGCGATTCTTGCACGTCTACCAGAAAGATTTCTGAACTTTTTAATAATATAAACGGCTTTTAAAACCGTCCCCCCTCCTTCTCTTTGTAAAAAGATTCAGAGTTTTGCGGGGGACGTTAGGGTGAGGGACTGAATTTTAACAATAGTTTATGAATGTTGCAAATTAATTTTGATGTTTGGTTCCGGAAAGAAAGCAACTTCGGGAAATAAATTCTATTCTGTGACTAATTATTTGCAAGTTTTATATCTTTACAAAAAGAAAAAGTGAGTTTATAATGATTAGTAAAGAATTATTAGATATCCTCTGCTGCCCTGAAACTAAGGCAGATTTGGTCCTCGATGGTAACACTCTGGTTTCCACAGATAAAAATACCCGCCGTCGTTATCGAATTGAGGATGATATTCCGGTAATGCTTATTGATGAGTCTGAGCAGCTTTCAATGGAAGAGTGGCGTTCAATTATGAAGAAGCACGGTAAACAAGCTAATTAATTCCTGGTTCTTAAGTAATTAGTTTTGTTTGATCAGTTGTTAGTTAAATTTTTGGAACTGGCAAATTTTGTATATTTATTTATCTCAACAAGCGCTTAGACCAGAAACTAAATAACTACAACTCCAAACTAACCAGCTGCTAACCATCAAACGATTATCCCCCAACTAACAATCTTTTTAATTATATTTTCTGAAAAGTATTTCAGATTTTATAACTAAGGCCAGAACAAATGGATCCAATCAACATAATCATACTGCTTAATATCGTCGCAACTTTCGGTGCAAATGTCACCGGTGCGAAGCGTGGATTAAAATCAACAGTTTCAGAGATAAAGGAAAAACCAAAAACATTTCTTCAGAAATTTCCGCCTGTTGTTTCGATGCTTTCTTTGGTTGCACTTATTCTTGCTGTTTTTCAGATTGGTACGATGGATTACCTCGAAGAATACGATGTAATCCGTTACATTGGTCTTGCGGTTTACCTCGTATTTTCCTGGGTTCAGGTTTGGTCATTTAAGACGCTTGGCGATAATTACTCACAGGAAATAATGATAAAAAAGAATCACGAGCTGATAATAAAAGGACCATTTAAGATTATCCGACATCCGCAGTATCTATGTCAGATACTTCTGAACTTAGGAGCAACTGCAGCTACTTTTAGTTACATTGTTGGATTTTTCACTTTGATAGAAATACCAATTTATTTAATGAGAGCTTCGCTTGAGGATAAATTGCTGGCTAAATATTTCTCTGAAAAATTTTCTGACTATAAAAAGAAAAGCGGATTTATGATTCCCTTCATTGGATAGGTATTGCTTCTCAATGAAAAATTTATTCTTACTTTTTCTTTTTTTATTTTCGTTTTTAGATTCATTTGCTCAGCAGATTGAGAATGTCTTTATCGTTGATGATAAAGTGACAAAATCTGTTTCTGCCTGGATGCGCGAAGGAATTCTCTACGTTTCCATCTCAGAATTAGCAGAAGCATTATCAATCAACTACTTCGAAAATGATAAAACAGGAAAAGTCGAGCTAAAGTCCAATTACTTCCTTCTTAAATCAACACCCAGAAATCCATTTATAGTTGTTACTCCACGTTCAAGCGGAACACCTAAAGTATACCAGCTTCCGACATCAACTTATATCAGAAATAACAAAACCTTTATCCCTCTCCCCTTCTCTCTGACAGCATTGGAAATAATTGTTGAGCGAGAAATTAAATTTGAAAAACCGAATCGGATAATTGTTGGTAAAAAAATCACTTCGCCAACTGAGGGAAAACATTGGATGTATGATATTCCTGATCTTCCACCGACAACAGGTTATGACATAACAGGAATATCAATAACAGAAAAAGTAAACGGAACACTTATCCGCGTGCACTCTAAATCTGTAATTCCTTCTTACTACAGTTCATTTGACAATGATGAACTTACTATCATATTCAGAAAAGTAAATGCTGATGTCCAGAAGACCAGCCGTCAGGAATTTAGCAGTCTGATAAAGAAAATTGAAACCAGAAATGTTGGTGCCGATGTTGAGTTTAAGTTTAAAGTCGGGAGTGAATACTCAACAAACGAAGTGATGAATGTTCCGGGAAGCAATGACATTGTTATTACAATCCACAATAAAGTGTTCAGTAAGAGCGATCAAACAAAGAAAAATATGGACAAGTGGAATTTTGATGCTGTTGTGATTGATGCCGGACATGGAGGTAGAGACCCAGGTGCAATTGGAGTTGATAATATTAGAGAAAAAGATATTACACTTGCCATTGCACTTAAGCTTGGCGAAATTGTGAAAAAAGAGATGCCGGATGTGAAAGTAGTCTACACCCGAAAAGATGACACCTTTCTTGATTTGTATAAAAGAGGAAAAATTGCAAATGAAAATAGCGGGAAACTTTTCATTTCGATTCACTGTAACTCCACAAAGAAAAAACCCAGTGATGCCAGCGGTGCTGAAGTTTACCTTCTGCGGCCGGGAAGAACGCAGGAAGCAATTGAAATTGCGGAGACAGAAAACAGCGTAATTAAATACGAAGATAATCCACAGAAATATGAAAAGCTCACCGACGAGAATTTTATTCTTGTAAGTATGGCTCACTCAGCGTATATGAAATACTCTGAAAAATTTGCAGAACTTCTTCACAAGGAGTTCGACGTAAATCTAAAACTTAAATCGCGTGGGGTTAAACAGGCAGGCTTTTATGTTCTTGTTGGGGCTTCAATGCCAAGTGTTCTTGTTGAAACAGGATTTATCTCAAATAAGAATGATGCTAAATTCTTGAAATCTGCTGCCGGGCAAAATCAAGTTGCTGAATCCATATTCAGTTCTATTAAAACTTATCGTAAATATTATGAAGATGCGATGAATGCAGAATTGTAAGTTTGATCGTTTTCTAATTTTTATATTGCTGAAAAGATGTGATTTTGGGCATAATATTGATGAATCCAAAATGCTTTCCATTTCATCATATACTTGCAAAATTTAATAACAAATATTTAAAGGCGTAGAGAGAATGAAAAACGTAATCGAAGGAACTGACTTTAACTTTGAACAGGAAGTTTTAAAATCAGATACACCAGTACTTGTTGATTTCTGGGCACCATGGTGTGGTCCTTGTAGAATGGTTTCACCGGTCGTTGAACAGATTGCAAGTGAATACGAAGGTAAGTTGAAAGTTGTAAAGCTAAATACAGATGAAAACCAGAATACCGCTATTACTTATGGAATAAGAAGCATCCCTACTTTGGGAATATTTAAAGATGGACAAGTTGTTGATGCTGTAATTGGTGCAGTTCCAAAACAGTATTTGGAGGAGAAGATAAAACCTTATCTAATCACAATTAACTAATCATTTTTAAGGCGGGCTTGACCCGCCTTTTTTATTTCTACTTTTCTGTTACAGAAATATCCCCGCCGGAAGTGTGTGCTAAAAGTTTTTCACCACCGCCATTCAAATCACCAATCAAACGGCTTCCAGAAATTTTCTTTACGTTACTCATATTCAGTGAACAAGAAACATCTCCACCGGAAGTTGATAATTCCATTGAAGCATTTATTTCTTTTGGCACCTTTACCTCAATGTCTCCGCCAGAGGTTGAAAGATCTATCCCTTTGTTGTCACCTTCGTACTCCAGCTTAATATCACCACCGGAAGTTTCGGCTTCAATATTTGCATCACTACAAAACAGAAAAATATTTCCTCCCGAAGTTGAAGCGATCATAAGTCCGGAAAATTTATCAGCCCAAATATCACCGCCGGATGTACTTAATTCAGCTTTGCCGGTTATACCGCCGCATTTGATATCTCCGCCGGCAGTACTAATATCTAGATTAAATTGAGCGGGGACCTTAATTTCCATCTCTACATTCACATTACTGAACCAGGAAGAGATTGAAGATTTTTTCTTGCCGGTTATCTTTATCATCTCTTCGGTTCCTTCCATGTTAAAATTCATTTTTTCCATTGCATTTTCATTGCCGAAAACCTTAATATAAACTTCATTTTTATCCCAATATGTTACCTTTACATCTCCAGAACTTATATCGACCAGAAGATTTTTCCCTGGGGAAATATTGAAAGATTTTTCCTTGATTAGTTGAAGATCATCATTCGACGATAAAGACATACTTCCGCAGGCTGTGAACATAAATGCTACGGATACTATAAAAATAATAGCAAACTTCTTTATAGATTTTAATTCGTTTAACATAATTTTTCTCCTGTTATTTTTAACTTTTGACCCGGTTTTTATCAAAATGGTTACCAATCAGCTGTAAAATTAGGCTGTTTATAGTTTTTTCGAGATTACTTAATGATTAACGGTATAAAATTGGTGTTGAAGGTCTTAATGATTTAACTTTGAAAAAGTATTCATAAAAATTCAAAGCACAATGACAAAAACTAAATTCATACCTTTAGAGAATTATGAGAAATATTCTGAAGATGAAATGCTGAAGAGATCACAAACATTTTATGATGATATTAAAAGGAGAAGGACGGTGAGAGATTTTTCAGATAAATCTGTTCCAAAAGAAGTAATTGAAAATTGTATTAAAGCAGCAGGCACAGCACCAAGCGGTGCAAACCTACAGCCGTGGCATTTTGTTGTTATTTCAAATCCGGAATTAAAGAAGAAAATTAGAGTTGCAGCCGAAGTGGAAGAAAAGGAATTCTATACTGAGCGTGCCCCAAAAGAATGGCTTGAGGTTCTGGAACCATTAGGAACAGATGCGCACAAACCATTTCTTGAAACTGCACCTTACCTGATCGCCATCTTTCATAAAAGCTATGATGTTCTTCAGGATGGAAGAAAAATCAAGCAATACTATGCTATCGAATCTACAGGTATCGCTACCGGTATTTTAATAACTGCAATTCATAATGCAGGATTAGTCTCTCTTACTCATACTCCAAGCCCAATGAATTTTTTAAATGACATTTTAAATCGTCCAAAAAACGAGAGACCATTTTTATTACTTGTAGTGGGATATCCTTCAGTGGATGCAAAAGTGCCGGATATAAAAAAGAAAAGCCTACAGGAGATTGCAAGCTTTGTTTAAATAATTTTGTTAAACTTTCTAATTAGTAAGTGTTTAGTCAGTATATATTAATCACTAACATCTGCTTAGGTCAATTACTAAGTAAGTAAATAAAACTTGCTTTTCTGCTCATGTTTTTTATTTTAAGTAATGTATTTACAACTAAACGAAAGGATTTATTATGTCTAATAAAGAAGTATTTACAAGTATTGTTTCGAGTGAGATAGAAAAACTTGGTACAGCGATTCAGGATCTTCAAAATAAAATGAAGGATGTTTCAGCAGAAACTAAATCGGCTTATTATAAAGAGTTGGAAAGAATCACCAAAAAGAAAAAAGAACTTGAATCAAAAATTGATTCAGCCAAAGAAGCTGCAGAAGATGCATCAAAGGAAATAAAAACTGGTATAGAATATGGGATTGATGATCTGAAAAAGGCTATCGATCAAATTACTTCGAAGCTTAATTAGCTAATCTGATCTTTTTTTTTCATTTAGTTTATGGAGCAGAATTCCATCGCACTCTTTCAATTATTGATAACATCATTTTTTTATGGGATTACAGCAAACAAAAAATGAATTGACAAGATTTGTATGAAATATTTTTCATCACGTCCGATCAGTGTTTATATTCTTCTGATATTAATTACGCTGCAAGGAGTTAGCGGTTTATTCGGAGGCGTTTTACTTATAATTGATCCAAGCGGTGAATCATTAAATTTGCCGATAAATCTTCTAAAGAAAACCCCTTTCCAGAATTACCTGATACCCGGGTTGATTCTATTTAATATACTTGGGATAATTCCCCTTATCATTCTTAACGGATTATGGAAAAACAGATATTGGGCGTGGTATGGATCGCTGATTGTAGGTGTTGCATTAATTATATGGATATTTGTGGAGGTTCTGATGATTGGTTATCAGCCAGAACCACCACTTCAATTTATTTATGGCCTTGTTGGATTACTAATATTAATTTTTACTCTACTTCCTTCCGTAAAATATTTCTACAAAATATAAGCGACCGACTATTTTAAGAGCAGCATTTTTCTGGATTGACTAAATTCACCTGCTTGAAGTTTGTAGAAATATATTCCGCTCGTTAATCCATCAGCAGAAAATTCAACTTCATAAGTTCCTTCTGGTTTTTCTTCGTTTACCAGTGTTGCAACCTCGTTTCCGAGAACATCGTAAACTTTTAACGTTACAATCTGAGATTGCTTCGTTTCACTCGCAATGACTGACGAAATAGTGTAACGTATAATGGTAGTTGGATTGAATGGGTTCGGATAGTTCTGTTCAAGGTTAAATTCATTAACGGGTGATTTATCATCCTTAACTCCTGTAACAATATCCAACACTTCTTGTTTCATAATGAAAGGAATATTCGGCAAAGCATCATACATATTTACAAATCTGTTTATGTCACCATTGTTGATTGGTCTGATATGATCAACGAGCTGAGTTTTTACTGTTTGATAACATACTTCAGCAGTTATTCTGTATTCAGTTCCAGGGAGGCCCGGAATTAAATAAGTGACACTGTCTCCACCACTTCCCTGATATGTTCCATATCGGTTGAAATTTGTATCGTCCAATGCATTGCCAACTATTTTTACTGTGTCGTAACCAACATAGTTAGTTGTAAATCCCTGCGGCGGCAGACGATTATCTTTTATATATTCAAAAGCTCTAAGTAGTGTATAAGTTACCTGCTGTTCATTATTTATAAAAACTCCTTCATAAACCTGCACCTGATCTTCTGCGTCGATTAAATCGTAATGTGGTTCATAATCTGAATTATAATTAACAATTTTTCCTTCGGCATTCCATTCGCCTGATTCAAAAATAACATTACCAATTCCTTGCTCAACTTTTAAGTGAACCCACATTCGTCTGAATGGAATACCCGTTGGAATTTTATGACCTGTAAGATTTTTAATGAAGAGCTTCACCTCAAGTAAATTATCCTGAAACCTGTAATTTGAAGAAGCAGTCAATTCAGCAGATAATTCCTTCAAGCCGTATTCGGTTCTCGCAACTGTTGAATCAAAATGTTCCGGGTCAGCTGTAAGACCGAGTGAATCAATATTATTCTTTAAAAGATTCTGCATATAAAAATTCCCGCCGACAAAAGTATGGCGCCAGAAGGGAGTTCGATCCGGAAAGTTTCCCATCCCGGAAATTTTTATAGGATCATAAATCTTCGGCATATGACAATCCTGACACTGAATGTTTTGAGAAGGATAAACACTGTTCTTCCATTCGATATATGGAGTTTGCTCTGGAAATTCCCCGATAATATTTCCCTGAGCATCCATTGTAGGAGTGAATAAAGTATGACAGGTTGCACAAAGTTCGGATTGATTTACGTGCGGACTGTATTGTGATTTGTAACCGATAATTGCCCACATCAAAGTCGTATCCGAGTTTTCATAAGGTCCGTATAAAATACTATCAGCTTCGATTATATAATTTCCTGAATATGATTGCTGGGTTCCGAAATTATCTGGTTTGATTTGATGGCAAGTAGTACAGCTAACTCCATCGTTTGCAAGAGGATCTTGCTTCAACTCTGCCATCGAATAACCGGATTGTCCGTTGTAAATTGCCTGTGTATAACCCATTGGTGAGTGACATTTTAGACAGGTACTTTCAATTAATTCCTGATGCTGTGGAAAGTTGTGTACCTCTTCCGCAACTACTGCTCTCCACAAAGGATCCTTGCTCGCATTTCCCATCATTGTAGAACGCCAGTAAGTGATTGGCGAAACATCAATCCCATTCCACGTCATAGCACTTCCATTACTGTTGTGACAAAGGATGCAGTTGCCTGAACCGCTGAATAGAACCGAAGTTCCTGTTGGCAGTTCGGTTTGTGAATTGATGAAGTTTGTAATAAAAAGAATTAGGAGTGCGGTAATTATAGTTTTCATAGATAAGCCTTTAATGTTTCAATAGTTATTTGAAGCAATGTCATATATCAGATTCAGCAACTCAAAAATTAAAGTCCCCGAATTAAGAAAATTTATTTGCCTGTTAAAATAAAAAATTACTTTAACAGAATCATCTTTTTTGTCTCGACGAAACTACCATTTGCTAAAGTATAGAAATACATTCCGCTTGAGAGTCCTGCAGCATCGAATTTCACCTCGTAGGAACCTGCTGGTTTTTGTTCGTTGACTAGAGTTGCGACTTCGTTGCCTAATACACCATAAATTTTTAAAGTGACTAATTGAGATTGCTTCGTTTCACTCGCAAGGACAGACGAAATAGTGAAACGGATACTGGTAGATGGATTGAATGGGTTGGGGTAGTTTTGGTATAATTCGAAAGCTGAAATAAAATCATCTTTAATTTCATCAACGTTAACAACCAATTCAGTATTTCCTTTTAATACAGTAAATCCCTCACCGGCAAACCAAAGGTAAGGTAATTGACCTTCCATAAGAAGACATATATCATTAAGTCGATGCATAGTATAACTTGGATAATGATTTTCATATGGCACAATATCAGGAACATATTTTGTAATTCTGCCCTTATCACCAGCAAGAAAAATTCTATAGTTACCGGAAATATCAGTGCCAACCAACTGAGCATCGCGAAACTGGATTCCTCTTGAGAGAGTTTGATAGTCCCAATTTTCGCCTGCATCTGATGTTAATTCAACACCTCCATAGCCATACGATAATACTCCATATAATGAATCAATAAAATCAAAGCTGTAACCACCGACAAAATAATTTATATTCCAAATTGGTTGCCAGGTTTTGGCGGTGTCTTTTGATAGCCAGATTCCTTTACTGTTAATAGACCATAAATGATGCGGATCGGTAAATTTCATTTTTTGAGCTTGAATATATTCAGAAACAATTGGGTACGTTATCTTCTGCCATGATGTGCCGCCATCTGCTGTAATAAAATTTGATTGAATGTTGTAGTCATTAGAACCAGGGACTTCTTCCTCAGCAGCACCAAAAATAATTCCCAGCTGTTCGTCATAAAATGTAATGCCACCGTAAAAAATAATTCTATCACCAAAATAGAGACTGTCCCATTCTGCTCCTCCATCTGTTGTTTCAAAGACATCATCGGGTGTAAGAATAAAACCATTCAGCGAATCAAGCATTTCAAGTCCCATTAGTGAATTATATCCACCATAAAAATCAAGTTGATTGATCCAGTTATAACCAGCATCGGTTGTTTTATAAACAGAATAATAGCTGAGAGCCCAACCTAAAGTTGGAGAAACAAAATCAATTTTAGCTATATCATCATCAATAGAACTACTTACTCGTTCCCAATTATACCCACCATCTGTAGTTACAAGAAAATCTGAGCCATAAGCAAATCCTTTTTGAGAATCAGTAAAGAAAAGTTTAAAGTTGCCGTACGATGCTATTTCACTTTCTTGCCAGCTATTTCCGCCGTCTGATGTAATGAAAATTTTATTGACAGTAACTGCAAAAATGTTGTTTTCATTTAATGAAAAAATATGATTTATATCCATATTTGATGTGGAAGGATGGACTAACATCCAGGTTAAACCTCCATCCAAGGTTTTATAAATTCTTTCATCTTCTCCAGCTATGAAGCCAACTGTTTCAGTAGGGAAAGTCATGGTAACAAGATCATAAGGTAAGTCGCACCATAGCGTATCCCAGTTTTCTCCCATATCATCACTCATAAGAATATACGAAACTGAATCAGTAATTATTCCATTGTAGAATGCATTCAAGCTGCTTCCGAAAGCTAATATTCTTCCACTATTATATTTTTGGAATTGATGAATGCTGCCATAAAGTTCTTCCCATTGATACAGACTATCGCCAGCAAGAAAAGTCGGAATGTCATATGTATATCTCCATTGATTAAAAAAATTATCGAGTTTCTTGATTCCATCATCAACAGATTTAATCATCTGGCTCAGAGAAATTGGCAGAAATGAGCTTGCATCATTCATAGTTATTTGAGCTTCTTCCCAATTATCTCCACCATCAGTTGTATATATGAAGGAAACATCTCCCTGTTGAAAAATTGATTTATTTACAAAACCAAAGCCATTCAATTCATCTAAAAATTTAAGTTCCATAATAGAATGCTCTGGATAGTATTTAATGATCTCCCAATCTAAACCGCCATTACTTGTTTCTAAAATATCACCGGCCTTATTTACACAATAACCTTTGTATTGATCGAGAAATATTAAATCATTGATATGGTCAGTTGGAATATCGGGATAAACTAAATCCCATTGTGAATAGATGAGTGAGGGTGAGAGCAAAATTATACTAAGAAAGTATATAAACTTACTCATTACAAACTCCTTTAAATTTTCAATTCAAAGCTAATGATATTTTAAGGCGGATTAAACAAGAAAAGCGAGTGTTTAGCCAGCCTATTCAATAATTATCATTTACAAAATAAACTTACTCAGATCCCTATCTTTTACAATCTTATCAAGCTTATCTTTAACAAACTCCGAGTTGATGTTAATAGTCTCTGTTGGAATTTTATCAGGGACATCAAATAAAATTTCATCAAGAAGTGTAGTTAGAATTGTATGAAGTCTTCTGGCACCGATATTTTCTACAGCTTCATTAACCTCTGTTGCAATACGGGCTATTTCTCTTATTCCGTCATCGGTAAAGTGTAATTTAACTCCCTCGGTCTCCAACAAAGCAGAATACTGCTTTAACAACGCGTTCTGCGGGGTTGTTAATATCTGGACAAAATCTTCTTCAGTTAAACTTCTCAGCTCAACGCGGATTGGAAATCTTCCCTGCAATTCCGGAATTAAGTCGGAAGGTTTCGCAACGTGAAATGCACCCGAAGCAATGAAGAGAACGTGGTCTGTTCTTACTACTCCATACTTCGTGTTCACGTTCGTACCCTCAACAATAGGAAGAAGATCTCTCTGCACACCTTCACGCGAAACATCCGGTCCGTGACCCTTGCCTCCGCTGCTGGCAACTTTATCAATCTCATCAATAAAAATTATTCCGGATTCTTCCACTCTTTCTATTGCTTCACGCTGCACTGCTTCCATATCAATAAGCTTTTGAGCTTCTTCCTGTGCAAGTATTTGTCTCGCTTCAGCAATTGTGGTTTTTCTTTTCTTCTTTTTCTTCGGCATCAGGTTGCCGACAATTTCCTGGATATTAATTCCCATATCATCCATACCAAACGGACCCATAACCTGCATACCAACTGCTGGTGGTGCCTGAGAATCAAACTCAATAAGTTTGTCATCCATTTCGCCGCTTTTCACTTTTATCTTCATCCATTCACGGGTTTTTTTATTCTGGTATTCTTCAGAATTAATTTCCTCGGAATTTTGTACCACATCAGTTTGTGACTGAACCTGAACAGGCTGAACCGGTTTCCTGACTGGTGGAATTAGAATGTCAAGTATTCTTTCATCTGCCAGATGTTCAGCTTTGGATTGAACTTCCTTCGTCTTTTCTGCTTTAACCATATTTACGGCAAAGTCTGTAAGATCACGAACCATTGATTCAACGTCTCTTCCAACATAACCGACTTCTGTAAACTTTGAGGCCTCAACTTTTACAAACGGAGCTGCAGCGAGTTTTGCAAGACGACGGGAAATTTCTGTTTTACCAACTCCCGTTGGGCCAATTAGTATTATGTTGTTTGGAAGTATTTCTTCGCGAAGAACATCTTCTATCTGTTGTCGTCTCCATCTATTGCGAAGAGCGATAGCAACAGCACGCTTTGCATCAGTCTGCCCGATTATATATTTATCAAGCTCTTCAACAATTTTACTCGGTGTTAACTCTTGCATTGATCTTTCATTCATAATATTTTTTATCCTTTCTAAGCGGGCGTAGTTCCGACTTGTCGGAACGAAACCTCTTATTCAATTACTTCAACATTAATTTTATCATTAGTGTAGATACAAATTTCCGAAGCCGTTTTCAGAGATTCTTCAGCAATTTCTTTTGCGGATAGTTTGCCGTACTTTTTGAGCATTCTTGCTGCAGACAGAGCATACATTCCACCTGAACCTATTGCAACTATTTTGTCATCCGGTTCAATTACATCTCCGTTACCTGAAATAATAAGTGCTGTATCTTTTGAAACAACCGCAAGCATAGCTTCAAGCCTGCGAAGAATTTTATCTGTGCGCCATTCCTTTGCAAGTTCAACGGCTGCCCGACTTACATTTCCCCGATACTGTTGAAGTTTATCTTCAAATCTTTCCATCAAAGAAAACGCATCGGCAGCACCGCCTGCAAAACCGCAAATAACTTTGCCTTCAGAAAGTTTTCTGATTTTCAACGCATTGTGTTTCATAATAGTGTTGCCGATTGAAACTTGTCCGTCACCGCCGAGAGCAGCTACTCCGTTGTGAACAATTCCAAGTATTGTTGTTGATCTTATTTTTTCACTCATTATATCTCCTTATTCAGCTTTCAGCGAAAACTTTTTGATTGTAGGGTCTAAATAATTTAATCGGAAAAATTCTCGGCACTTCCTTTTTGTATTTTTCATAAACCTCACCAAACTGCCTCACTAATTTCTTCTCTTCAAAGTAAGAACCAATGTAAAAATAAACGACTATGCAGATGAAGAATGTGAGGTAAAACAAATCCATCACTGGTCTGAACAGTAAAAAAGTGATTGAAAAGAAGTAGATGGGATGTCTTGAATATCTGTAAGGACCCTCAATACGAAGTGTGAATTCCTCATCAAGTTCGGTATTGTACCTTTTCTCAATAAACCTTTTTATCTGATCCAGACCTAAAAATTCTTTGAAGCAAATATACTTAAACACCCAGAATACCCCTGCCAGCGACAGAAGCTGTGGAATGAGAATAATTAAATCAAAGGGATTTTGAAAATCATAAATGATGATGTGGGGCTTCGGTGAAAATTCATAGATTAAATAAAGTGAGACTAAACCAACGATATTGTAAAGAAGCCGGTAAAAAGCAATTAACTCACCAAATATTTTTTTGAAATGAATTTTTACCTTTTCAGAAGCCAGTAAAGTGTGAGTGTAACCAAAGACTGCAAAAAGTAGGATGATGATGCTTACATCAAGAACGAGATTCATTGCAGTTCTTTTCTGAGCCTCGCCACGGGTAGTCTTAACTGCTCTCTGTATTTTGCAACAGTTCGCCTTGCAATATGTATCCCTTCATCATTAAGAAGTTCTGCCAGCTTATCATCGCTGAATGGTTTTCTTTTATCTTCTTTGTCCATAATTTCTTTTAGTCTTTCCTTGATATGCTTGTTAGAAACTTCTTCTCCGTTATCAGTTGCAAGACCTTCACTGAAGAAATATTTCAATTCGTGAATTCCCTGCGGACTTTGGACATACTTTCCATTAACCACTCTGCTTATTGTGGAAATATCCATATTTATTTCCTGTGCAATATCCTTATAGATCATTGGTCTGAGAGCTTTTGGTCCCTTTTCAAAAAATTCATATTGTCTTGTGAAGATAGCCTGCATAATTTTCATCAGAGTATCTCTACGCTGCTGAATGCAAGCTATAAACCATTTTGCAGATTCAAATTTCTCACGAAGGAATTTATATGTTTCTTTTTCCCTGGAAGATTTTTTACCTCGTCTCCTGTTACTCTCAAACATTTCAAGATATTGCCTGCTGATGGTAACTGATGGCATACTTCTGTCATTGAGAGTAATTACATAATCGTTATCAACTTTCTCTATAATAAAATCGGGAGAGATTTGATTCATCTGGGCAGAATCAATATTTCCTTCTCCTGGTTTTGGATTCATACTTTGAATCAGGTTAACAGTTTCGCGGAGAGTTTCATCTGTAAGGTTCATCTTCAGCTTCAACATATCAAATCTTCGCTTGGTGAAATCATCATAAAACTCCACAAGCATTTTCTCAGCGATGTACTTATAATACTCATCAATATCTTTACCGTTACGTATTTGAACCAGAAGACATTCCTGAAGATTTCTGCATGCAATTCCCAAAGGATCGAATAACTGAATTCTTTTGAGAAGATTCTCAGCTTCTATTGCATCAATTTTAATATGGTCAAATAGCTCAAGCTCGTTCAATATCTCTTCAAGACTTCTTTTGAGATATCCTCCGTCATCAAGGTTGCCGATTATCTCCTCACCAAGTCTAAATATATTCTCATCCAGGTTAAGCATGTTCAACTGTTCAACAAGGTGATCAGATAATGTTTCTCGTACCGGAGCGAGTGGGTGATACTGTTCTTCATCACTTCCCCGGTAAATTTTTTCGTGATCGTAATCATCATCGTTCATATAATCTTCTAAGCTAAACTCTTCATTATCGGGATCTTTTATTTCGTCAGAAACGCTATCTTCATCTTTATCCTTTTCTTTATCATCAGTTTCCTGAGATAATTCCATTTCCTCCTCGAGTATAGGATTGAGTTCAAGCTCAGTTTTAATTCTCTGCTCAAGTGCGAGAGTATTGAGCTGCAGCAGCTTCTGATATTGAATCTGCTGTGGCGAAAGTTTTTGCTGTTGCGATAATCGTTGACTTAGTGAGAGCATGTTACTTTCCGATTAGTTCCTTAAATTGTGAATACCATTCTTTACCATACAGTCTGCTGAGTGATTCTTCGCAGAATTCTGCAACAGTTGTATTTTCTTTTTTTCCAAGTTCAATTGCCGGCTGACATTCATCGAGATGTTCAAACCTCAGCACATCTCCTCCGAAGTCAGAAATTCTTATAGGGAAAAGATGACAGGATATTGGTTTCCTGAAATCAGTTTTTTCATCAAAATAAGCTTTCTCCATTGCACACTTGGCAACTCCATTATCATAGTAAACAAATACACAAGCACGGTTGTCAATACTCTTAAGCAACGGCTCATCTTTCTTTACTTCAAAAAATCCATTCTCTTCAATTTCACTTTTATGTGCTTTTGGGAGATACTTAATAACTGTTGAAAGAACCTGATTAATCTGATTAACCTCATCCCAGGTTATTGGTGCACCATAATGACTTTCAAAAGTGCAGCACGCTCCCTTACACTTCAATAAGTCGCATTTGAAGGGGATTTCCGCAATTTCCTTTCTGACTAATATATTTCCAACCGGTAAAATTTGCTTGTCCATTAACTTGGAATAATTTTTGAGAAAAGATAAACAATTGATTCTTTTTTACAAAGTTTAAATACTCTTTCCAATTGTTTAAATTCCTTCCTGAATTTCGATAAAATGCCCCTGCACACATGGATTTCAATAACAAAACAGTTCTATTAACCGGAGCCTCCTCCGGAATTGGGTATTCCCTTGCAAAATTACTGCCAAAGGAAAATTGCTCGATTGCTCTTCTCTCAAGAAGGGAAAATATACTTAATGATCTGGCAAATGAAATAAAAATTGATGGGGGTCAAGTTAGAACTTACAAATGTGATGTTGGCAATATTGAAGAAGTTCGGAACTCTTTCGAGCAGGTAAGAAAAGATTTTGGAAAGATAGATATCGCAATTCTAAATGCCGGAGTTTCTTCGAGAACGGATGTAAGTAAGTACTCCTCGTCTATAGCAAAAGAAATTTTTGAAGCGAATACACTTGGGATTGTAAATTGTGTTGAACAATTATTACCAGATTTCATAAAAAGAAAAGAAGGAATGATCGTGGGTGTATCAAGTCTTGCAGATTCGCGTGGTTATCCACGAAGCGGTTTCTACAATGCAAGCAAAGCTGCAGCGACTTTACTTTTAGAAAGTTTAAGAATAGAATTAAAACCACACAACATAAAAGTTTTGATTGTTAAACCTGGTTTTGTAAGAACACCAATGACCGATAAGAACGAATTTCATATGCCGTTCCTGATGGATGTTGATAGAGCAGCAAAAATAATTTTAACCGGAATAAAAAAAGAAAAGAAGATTATTCAGTTTCCTCTGCCGATTGTATTAGGTTCAAAAATTATGAAGTATATGCCCGATTGGTTGTTTGATTTCCTAATGAGTAAAGAACTTCCAGCAAGAAATAACTAGAATTTTTTATATGCTTAAAAAACTATTACCAATACTTTTTCTGCTTTCCCCTCTGGTAATTCCTCAATCTGATTCTACTCTGATTCTTAGTGAGATAATGTTTTACCCACAGACTGGTCCAAATGAATTTATTGAACTATATAATTACAGCGAAACTGAAAGCATTGATATAAATAGCTTTAAAATAAAATACTCTACTTCTAATCCTGATGTAATAACAGACGCCGGAGAAGGAACTATTCTTCCTCCAAAATCTTTTGCAATTATTCTTGAAGGCGATTACGTAATTGGCAGTGGAATTTATGATGGATTGATTCCTGCTGAGGCTCTTGTCGTAAAAATATCAGATAACTCATTCGGTACATCTGGAATGGCAAATACTGAAAACAGACCAATTTGGTTACTCAGTGCTGCTGATGACACCCTTGAATCGTATTTGTATTCGGCGAATAATGTACAGGGACGTTCCGATGAAAAGAAGATTATGATTAAAGACAGCTCTCAAACTAATTGGGCAAATTCGCTTCTGGCAAATGGAACTCCGGGATTTACAAACTCAGTTACTCCTGTTCAGTTTGATTTGGAGTTAGCTTCATTAACCTTCCAGCCATCTAATCCTACGGAAGGTGATGATGTTACTGTTATCGCAAAAGTTAAAAATATTGGTACAAGCTCTGCTGACAATTATTCAATTGAGATTTATAACGATGCAAATTTCGATTCGACTGCAGATCCTGGCGAAATAATTTTTTCTCAACAGTATACTAATCTTGCCTCCGGTGATTCAATTACCGCAAGCACAATTATGAATTCACTGCCAGCAGGAAATTATCAAATAATTAGCAACGTAATATTTACTCCTGATGAAAAACCCGATAACAACGAGTTGATTAAATCATTTAATGTCTTTCCACCCGGAAACAATTACAACGATATTGTTATGAACGAAATTATGTATGCGCCTTCAACAGGAGAGCCGGAGTGGGTTGAACTTTATAATAGAACTTCTGCTCCAATCAATTTAAAAAAATGGAAATTCTCAGATGCAGTTTCATCGGTTACAATTACCAATATGGATAAGTTCATTCCTGCAAATGGGTTTATTGTCCTGACTGCCGATTCATCCATATTAAATTTCTACAATGTCCCTTCCGAGATCATAAGATTCAGCTTACCAGCTTTGAACAACACTGGCGATGCAGTTGTGATTAAAGATTCAATGGGAGTTTTGATTGATACACTTTCATATCTTGCTTCCTGGGGAGGTAATACCGGCGGCCGATCTCTTGAAAGAATTTCTCCTGAAGAATCCAGTATAGATCCTTTAAACTGGGGAACTTCAATTAGCATTTTTAAAGCAACACCCGGACTTATTAATTCTTTAACTAAAAAAGATTTTGATATTGCTGTGGACGATATCTTATTCGATCCTGAATTTCCTATTCAAGGAGATACAATTTCAGTCTCAGTAAAAGTGAAAAATATTGGAACGAATGATGCAAATTTTTCTTTGCAGCTTTTTGAAGATACCAATCTTGACTCGATTCCGGATGTGCTCTTAGAAAATCTTCAATCACTTTTCCTTACAACAAACGATTCCGGAATTTTTAATTTCAGCTATTCAATAGAGAATATTCAAACTCAACGTGGATTTTTTGTGAATGCAGTATTTGGTTTAGATAAGGATACAACAAATAATAAATTATATAAAACAGTTGAGCCCGGTTTACCACCACAGTCAATCGTCATTAATGAAATTATGTATACTCCCGTCGGAGGTGAACCCGAGTGGATAGAGCTATACAACAGAACAAATTTTTCAATTAATCTTAATGGCTGGAAAATAAACGATGTCTTTACAACTCCAACAACCATTACGATAAATCAGGATGTTTTTATCGAACCAAATTCACATCTCATCCTGAGCAGAAGCGCTACAATTTTTGATTTCCATCGGTTCATCCCTTCAGAGGTTTTTGTGCTTTCACTTCCATCATTGAATAATGACATTGATGGAGTTGTCTTAAAAGATTATCGCGGACTTCAAATGGATTCAGTTCTTTACTCGAATCTGTGGGGAGGAACAAATGGTTATTCTCTCGAAAGATTGTCTGTAAATGCAAGTTCAAACCTTCCGGCGAATTGGGGAACATCTTTCGATATTGAACAAAGCACACCCGGAAGAATTAACAGCCTGACACCAAAACAGTTTGACCTCTCTGTTGCAGGAATGAATTTCAATCCGCGCTTTCCTGTTGAGGGTGATGATGTTTTTGTTTCAGCTTTTATAAGAAATAACGGCAGCAGCGATGCAAATAATTTTAATGTTGAGTTTTATATTGATACTGACACAAACAATGTTGTTGATCTGCTTATTAGCACGGTTAATGGATTAATTTTGGCTGCTGGCGATTCTGCAAGCATTATTTCAGCCGCACCCATTCCAAATATCACTTCAAAAATATTAGCGGCTGTTCGAATAGTTTATTCGGCTGACGAAGACACGCTCAATAATTATTTTGAAAAATCTGTTGAACCCGGATTTCCAGATGGCATTGTTTTGATAAATGAAGTAATGTATAACACCGAAACCAACAAACCGGAGTGGGTTGAACTGGTAAATGTTTCAGAGGATAGTATTAGCATAAAAAATTGGTCAATCAGCGATGTGCTGACTACACCAACAAAAAGTTTCATCACAAATGAAGATGTTTTTTTACAGCCGGATGAATTCATCGTAATTGCAAAAGATACTTCGTTCAATTCAGCTCATCCCGGAGTTACGGCGAAAGTCTTCTTTACAAACTTCGGATCTCTTGGTAATACTTCTGATGGAGTTGTTATTTATGATTTCAGAAATGGAATAATCGACAGCTTGTTCTACTATTCTTCCTGGGCAGGTGGAAGAGGTTTATCGCTTGAAAGAATTTCACTCGAAGCGGCAACAAATGAAAGCACAAACTGGACAACTTCTCTCAGTCCAAAGGGAAGTACTCCCGGCTTACCAAATTCAATATTAAATGTTCCTGATTACGAAAGAAATGATCTCGTTATTAACGAAATTATGTTTGATCCGGAAACAGATAACAGTGAGTTTATTGAGTTCGTAAATCTGAGCGGTGATTCTGTTAACATTGGAGGCTGGGAAATTGTGGATGAGAACGGGAACAATTACAGACTTTCACAAATTCCATTAATAGTACCGAACAATTCTTTCTTTTTATTGGCTGCTGATTCATTGGTAATAATCAAATATGGTTTGGATGAATCCGTACTCAAAACCATCGTTGGTGTTTCAAGTCTTGGTTTGATTAATACGGGCGAATTAATTCTTTTAAAAGATGTAAAGGGGAATATTATTGATTCGGTTTGGTATTCCGATAAATGGCACAACGATAATTTCGGTTCTACAAAAAATATTTCTCTTGAAAGAATAAACCCAAATCTCGGTGCAAACGATCCTAGTAATTGGAGCAGTTCTGTTAATTCGATTGGTGCAACTCCCGGAAATCAGAACAGTATTTACACAGTTAATCCGAATATTGAATCAAATATTTCTGTTTCACCAAATCCCTTCTCACCGGATAATGATGGCTTTGAAGATTTCACAATCATCAATTACAATTTAACTCAGGCAACATCACAGGTTCGCATAAAAATATTTGATAATAAAGGAAGACTCGTGAGATCTCTTGCAAACAACCAGGCAAGCGGTTCTTCCGGCTCAGTTATTTTTGATGGACTGGATGAAGAAGGACAGATTCTTAGAATTGGAATCTACATCGTCTTCCTCGAAGCAATAAATGAAGGCTCCGGTGTTGTTGAATCTATGAAGACTGTAGTTGTTGTTGCGAGAAAATTATAATTTTAACGGGAAAGGAATTTTATGAAAGAAGAACTCAAAAAAGTTATTGACCGTTTACAGCAGCACATCAACCTGGCTCCATCTGAGTTTCTGAAATATCCAGAAGGAGAATTGAGAAGAAAACCTGCACCGAATAAATGGTCTAAAAAAGAATTGCTCGGACATTTGATTGATTCGGCTGCAAACAATCATCACCGGTTTGTTAAAATTCAGTTGCTACCTTCACCAATGTTTGTTGAAGGTTATGCACAAAATGATTGGGTGAGAATTCAAAACTACAACGAAAAAGATAGTCAGCAGCTTGTAGAATTGTGGAAGGTTTACAACGAGCACATCGTTTTCATAATGCAGAACACTCCTGAAGAAAATCTTGAATTAAAATTGAAATCCGAAGATGCATTTGAAAATGCAGACACATTATTCTTTCTTATGAAAGACTACGTTGACCATATGGATCACCATCTGAAACAAATTTTCGTCTAAATCTCTCAATAAAATTCAGCACTTCGCGATATAAATCGCAATTTTTAACTTCTATGGTCCAATAGGCAAATCAGTCTTTTTAATACATTTATAAAAATTTTTTCTGAAATGGAACCTATGGAAAGGACAATCTGTTATAAAGTTCGTTAACTAAGCATTAAATATTTCATCTATTAAAAAGGAAACAAAATGAAATTCAAAAATCTTGTTTTAGCTCTAGCAGTGTCAATAACTGCATTTACATTCATCGGTTGCGATGATGAAGAAGATCCAGTGCAACCAGTTCCGTCCAATTCATCAACAATGGTAATTCATGGTTCACCAGATGCACCAGGAGTTGATATTCTTGTAGATAATACTGTTGCAGGCACAAATTTAACTTACCTGCAGAATACTCCTTACCTGACTTTACCAAGTGGTACAAGGAATATAAAAGTTAATGTTACCGGTACATCAACTACAGTAATTGAAGGAAATATAAATTTTACAAAGGATAAGTCTTATTCAATATTTGCCGTTAATTCAGTTGCAAACATTGAGCCTTTGGTATTGGAAGATAATTTAGCAGCACCTGCTTCAGGCAAAGCTCACGTAAGATTTATTCACTTATCACCTGATGCACCACCAGTTGACATTACGCTCGCTGATGGAACAGTAGTTTTTGGTAATGTATCTTTTAAAGGATTTACAGCCTTTACTCCTTTAGATGCCGGCACATATAATTTACAAGTTAGACTTGCCGGAACATCTACTATTGTTTTAGATTTAGGAAATATTACTCTTACTTCTGGTGAAATCTACACTGCTTACGCCAGAGGATTTGTTGCCGGGGTTGGTGATCAGCAGCTTGGCGCAGCAATAATTGTAAATAACTAAACTGAATAAGTTTTATTAGAAATTTCCCGGACCGGATTAAATTCCAGTCCGGTTTTTTATTTTAAATTCCCATTTATAATCCTCCGCGCTTTTATCTATTTTAAACAGTAATAATTAAAGAATAAAATGATAGAAATAAAAAACCTTCATAAATTTTTTGGTGAGAACAAAGTACTTCGGGGGGTTAACCTTGAGATAGATACAGGCGAAACAATTGTGATTATCGGCAGAAGCGGATGCGGTAAAAGTGTTCTGATAAAACATATTGTTGGTTTACTTTATTCGGATGAAGGTTATGTAAAAGTTGAGGGACAAAAAGTTGATGAGATGACAATGCTGGAACTTTATACACTCAGGAGAAAGTTTGGGTTTTTATTTCAGGGATCTGCATTGTTTGATTCAATGACGGTTGAGGAAAATATAGCACTTCCGTTAGTTGAATCAGGGAATAATTTCGCAAGAGTAGAATTAGATAAACGAGTTTCTGAGAAATTAGAATTAGTTGGTATGAGTGGAGTTCAAAAACTTAAACCGGCAGAACTTTCGGGCGGAATGAAAAAAAGAGTTGGTCTTGCAAGAGCCTTAATTACTGACCCCGATTATATTATCTATGATGAGCCTACAACAGGTCTTGATCCGATTATGTCAGACTCAATAGATGGTTTAATAAAAGATCTTACAGATAAATTAAATGTTACTTCGATTGTAGTTACTCACGATATGTACAGTGTTAAAAATGTTGCTAACCAGGTAGCAATGATGCACCAAGGTAAAATTCATTTTATGGGAACACCCGCAGAACTTATCTCATCAAACGATAAAATCATAAAAGAGTTTATACAAAGAACGGAATAGGAAAATAAAAAAGGCTGCCATTTTAAGACAGCCTCAAGAGTTTAATAAATAATTTTATTATTGTCCTAATGGGAAGTTTACTCCAAAGTTTATCGAGATATAGCTTGGTTTCTCAGATTCTTCTTCATATTCTTCTTGAGCAATTCCATTTACACCGCTTATTTTACTAAATTCACCGGGATCATAAGTGTATTCGACGGTTGGTCCTTCGCTAAACAAAATTGCATACTCAACAGAAGCCTGTAATACCACCGAGCCAAGTAGCCAATAGAAACCAACTGCAGGAACAACACCAAATCCTGTATTTGTGAAGCTCTCATCTATAACAAATGGTTCTCCTCCAAATTCATATTCTTCAGTCCAGTTAACAGCGTATGTTTGGAAAAATACACCAAGTGCGGCACCTATATATGGTTTAAAAGCTCCATTGGTTGAAAACAGATAATAAGCACCAAGTAAAATTGGAATTTGCGAGTAAGTATCCTCATACTTATATGTGTAACCGGCTTCACTTCCTTCCTCGGTTTGAGTACCAAAAGTTATATAACCAGCTCGCAATGAAATGAGGAATGAAGTTGAGACAAGATATGAACCAACTACGTGACCTGAAAAACCGGTTCCGGCAACATGTTTAAATCCATCATCGCTTCCCATTGGAATGGAAACATCGGCAAGTATTCCGAGCATGATCATTCCCTTAACAAAGTCTCTCATATCCGCAGGAGGAACAACCTCTGCGGGAATGCTGAGCTTAAGATTTTGTTCGATATTTTTATTGATTATTGAAATGTTAGTTTCACCATTAATTTCAGCTGGTAATTTTAATTTTAGCTCCGCTAAAGAAATAGATGAAACGAAGATAAATGTGAGAATTATTAGAAAAATTTTCTGCATAGCAGCCTCCTATATATTTGCTGAATAATATTTTGTTGTTAATATTTAACAACAGTTTAAAATATGAAATAGTGTATATAAAAGTCAAACAAATTTTCACACTTTGCATCTGATAAGATAATTTATATATTAGCCTAAAATTAAAGGAACAATCATGGAAAACATTAAAGAATTACTGGCTCAACGAGAGCTCTACACGGTGACTAAAGAAGCAACCATTAAGGATGTTGTTTTTTATATGGCAGAGAAGGGAGTTGGTCTTGTTCCTATAATGGATTCGGGAAAACTGGTCGGAGTTTTTTCGGAAAGAGATTTGGTAAAACGTGTAATTGCAAAAAATAAAAACCTAGAAAAAACAAAAGTCGAAGATGTAATGAGTACGAATTTAGTTATAGCTGATGTAAGCGAAGCTAACGAATCAGTGCTAGCAAAAATGAAAGAAGCGAATACAAGGCATATATTAATTATTGAAAACGAAAAGCTTGTGGGAGTCATTGCAATGAGGGATTTGCTTGAACTTGATTTGTCCGCCTGTAAATTGACAGTTGAGGTTTTAAATAACTACATTTACTCAAAGTGATTTACGTTTGAAAACTATCTGCTACAATTCGGGTTCCACAATAAGGATTGCTTAGTTGAGTTGATTCGGTGATGATGGTTTCCTTCCCTCCGTTTTTAACAAATTGAATTGCAGATAAAATTTTGGGACCCATACTTCCGTCCGCAAACTCTCCTGCTTCCAAATATTTCTCAGCTTCCTGCACAGTAATCTTTTCCAGTTTTTGTTGATCCGGTTTATGAAAATTCAGATAAACGTTTGGTACATCTGTCAGAATGAAAAATGCATTAGCTTCAATTTCTGTAGCAAGTAAAGATGAGGCAAGATCTTTATCAATTACAGCTTCAACACCAACAAGATTTTTCTTCTCATCCATGTAAACAGGAACTCCCCCACCACCTGCAGCAATTACAATATTTCCGCGTTTAACTAAATCACGAATTACTTTTTTATTTAAGATATCCATCGGTTCAGGCGAAGGGACAACTCTCCTCCATCCTCTTTTTCTGGGATCTTCTTTAAAAATTAATCCGCCTGCTCTGGCAAGAAGTTCTGCTTCTTCTTTCAAATAAAATCTGCCTACAGGCTTGGTTGGCTCAATAAAAGCAGGATCATTTTTGTCAACTAATACCTGAGTCACAATTGTAACAACATTTTTCCTGATCTTGCTTTCACGAAGGATATTCTTAACTTGACGTTCAATCATATAACCAATTCCACCCTGCGAATCGGCGACACAAATATCCAACGGCATCTGAGGGATTTTATACTCTTTATAACCGGCTTCATTCCTTAACATTATATTTCCAACCTGCGGACCGTTTCCGTGAGTTATCACAAGTTCATAACCATCTTTAAGCAGTTTCAGCAGATGAATGAAAGTATCATAAGTATTCTTTTCCTGCTGCTGGATCGTTCCAACTTCATTACCTCTTAAAAGAGCATTACCGCCAAGAGCAACTACTGCAATTTTTTTATTCATACCGGATATATTGAAAAACAGAATTCAAAAATGAGGCGTAAATTTAAGCAGCGTCTATCGGTAAATAAAATATTTTATTGTCACCCTGAACTTGTTTCAGGGTCTAAAACGATTAAGATTCAGAAATAAATTCAGAATGACAGTATCCTTGTAACTTTTTCCTGTTAATGATCTAGTAGACAACAAAGGCGAAACAGCCCAAAATTATTTGAGCGAAAGTGTTTGAATACTTATGTTAATAATCTTATAATTGAAAAAATAACTGTGAACAGCAAAAAAAACTTTGACCCGAAAGAGCTGCTGAAGCCAGAAAATATGCTCAGGCTTTATGCCAGTGGAGCTTTCCCAATGGCTGATGCTGAGACCGGAAATATAAACTGGTATTTGCCTGAAATCAGAACAATCATTCCTCTCGATAATTATAACATTCCACGCTCAACAAAAAAAGTAATTGATGCCGAAAATTTTGAAATAAGATTTGATAATAATTTTGAAAGTGTACTGGAAGGTTGTGCCGACAGAGAATCAACCTGGATTTCTGAAGAACTGAAAGAAGCTTACAGAAGATTAAAAAAACGCGGACACATTCACACTGCAGAAGCCTGGAAAGACGGAAAGCTTGTCGGTGGACTTTATGGAGTTACATTTCGTGGTGCGTTCTTTGGTGAGAGTATGTTCTCGAAAGTATCGCAGGCATCCAAAGCGGCGCTTGTTGCTTTGCTGAAACATTTGAAGGAAAAAGATTTTATTCTTCTCGATGTGCAGTATATGACCGAACATTTAAAAATGTTCGGTGCAATTGAAATTTCCTTTGAGAAATATACAAAGATGCTGCATAAGTCTTATGCCAAAGTGTGTGAGTTTTAGTTTCTCTTACCTATAGTTATTAAAGACCTGAGTAATTCATTTTTTCCCTACTATAATGATTGCTTTATAGTAGAGTATATTTTCCAATTTATCACCAACAGCAACAAATAAATTACCCTTTGTATCAGAACTATATAGATATGTATTCACATCGTAAAACTGTTCGTATCTCTTCCAGCTATAGCCATTATAATGCAAAATGCTGGAATTGCTTCCCGAGGTAAATATATTGTTAACACCTGTTCCTCTTATTCTTATTGTTCCTCCATATAAATAATCTTCGTATGGATATATTTCTTTTCCTTCTCCGTTTGTATTACTCAAACACCGGTAAACATTAATAGGAGTTGTTGCATAAAGATAATTTTCATTGTCTGTCCAAATGCTGGATATGCCACCTGATATCTTTCCTTTTTGAATTTGCCAAGGATAATGTTCTTCAAATACTATGTTTGCATCTTGGTCTTCAATTTTTATTAAAACTGTTTTATTAAGATCTCTGCCTGATACCCAAACAATATTTCCGTCCGGTGTTCCCCATACATCAAGAAAATCAACATCCGTTCTGCTTTCTATCACATGCCAGCCAATGTTGTTGCGGTGAGCAATTTGTCCGTTTACCCCAACAGCATAAAGATTTTGACTATCGGTTCCCCACATTTTTCTAACTGATATCGGTATGCAGTAAGTCCCTATCTGTGTTGTATCATTTAATCTTGCAACTTGGTTACCATACATTGCGATCCAAACATCATTTTCAGAAAAAGCAACAACAGAAATTGCTGGATATGCGCTTCTATGCTGCTGTCCGCAAATTGTATAAAACATTATTCTGTGTAATGTCCATTCATTCCCATCCCAATGCACTGCATTATATTTAGTATATCCAGTTGCACTTGTGTCTGCAATTCGAATCTCTCCTACTGCCCAGATATCATTTTCATTTATTATTGCTACATCAAATAAGTAACTATTGCTTATATCTCCAAAAGTAAAAGTTTCAAATGTAAAGTTGTGGCTGGTTGTGTCCAGTGTTGTCACGCTCAACTCATTGCTGGAGATTCCGGACAAGCCGGAATGATTGGCGGTAAAGGAATATGTTTGGTTTGGGAAGAGAGAATCTACATAGAGTAATGAGTCTTTAGTATTGAGTATTGAGTATTGAGATATGATAAATTGTATCGCCTGTTGGGTTAAATTGTTTAAGTTCTATACTGGCTGGGAGTTGGAGGTTAGTGGTGGTTAATTTTATCCACGCTTCGGTGCAACTTACATCGTCAAGCTTTAATCCAAGTGTTGGCTCTTCTCCATTAGGCGGCGGAGGAGGTTCGTTCGTATCGCAGCTAACAAAGCAGAGCAAGATAACGAACGAGTGAAATATTATTATGGTTTTCATTTCTTTTAATAATTTAAAAACCAATTCTGATAAAGTAGAGACGCATAGCGATGCGTCTCTACATAACTTTATCTCTTAACTAAACTCAAGTGAGACTCACCTCAAAGGTGAGTCTCACTTGTTTCAATGAACTATGGTTTTACTAAAATCAATTCCTTCTGCGGAGGAGAAATAAACTCACAGCCGTTTTTTGTTATATAAACTTCTTCTTCAATCGTTGCAACACCATAACCTTCAATCGGAAGTCTCGGCTCAATTGTAAAAATTTGTCCTTCTTCCAAAGGCATAAATGGTGCGTTGCCGTATCTTTCCCACGCAGGGAACATTCCTGCAACTCCATCGTGAACAGTTTTACCAACCTGGTGTCCAAGTCCGTGCGGATATTCTGGATAACCGTTTTGTGTTATGTACGATCTTGCAATTGTATCCATATCAACACCTTTAACTCCGGGTTTAACAGCATCAGCAACTTTCTGTATTGAATCGCGGATAACATTAAATCCTTTTTGAACTGTTTCAGGAGCTTTTGTTTCTCCGTCATTTAAAATGTACCACGTTCTCTGCAAATCGGAACAGTAGCCTTTGTACTTTATTCCAAAATCCATATTAATAATTGTTCCTTTTGTAAGAACTTTATCGCTGGGACCTTCGTGCGGACCATTCGGATTCGGACCAGCAAATACTGCAGGACAGTGATCTTCTTCCCACGCAGCTTCAAATCCTCTTTCTGTGTGTAACTTTCTCACATAGTTCGCAACATCTATTTCAGTCATTCCCGGTTTCATATAATTTGTAACTTCATCAAATATCTTCAAAGTTTCTTTTATTGCTTCTTTCATTAGTGCAACTTCGGTTTCAGATTTTCTTCCTCGCAGTGCTGAAATAATTTCTTCAGAACTTACAAGTCGTTTTGCATATTCAGTTCCTTCAAGATGATCTAAAAGGATTTGGTACATTCCGTAAGTCAATCCATCACCAAGCACAGAAGTTTTGGAAAAGTTAATTGCAATCTTGGTCGGATTCTTTCTCGCGATGTAATCTCTGAATGGGTCACGGATTGATTTCAGATAAGGAATAATATTTTTATACAAGCCTGGCTTTTTAAAATTTCCTTCTTCCATTGAACCGACAATTGCTGTTGTATCTCCATCTTTATTAATACACAATGCAGCCTGCCAGGTTGAGTTTACTCCGGAAATCATATCCATCACCGGATCAGTCATCATTGAACTTTCTCGAACAAATGTTAACCACATATCGATGTTTTTTTCTTTGAGAATTTCAACTGCCTGGTTAATTTTCTCTTTAAATATTGTGTTGTCCATAAAAACTCCTGTTCATTAATAATTGGAAGAAAGACTATTGCAATTTATCAATTAAACGCAGAATATTCTATCTTTTCCCCGCAGAAGAGAAAATGCCAGAGGTGATATTTATCAAAATAATCAATTGCTTGTGCCGATAATTAAGGTTTTGATTTGCCTATTTAGTAATTTTCTTATGACAAATAAGAAGATTTTTTATTTATCAGTTAATTCATTTGGGGAAATTGATTTTAGAATTCTAACTACAAAAAATTTCATCATCAACAAGTCAAACAATTAATACATAGAGGTTTACATGTCAGAATACATAGAAAAAATATTAAAGGAAGTAAAAACAAAAAATCCCAACGAGCCGGAATTTCATCAGGCGGTTCAGGAGGTTCTCGAATCACTTGAAGTAGTTCTTCAGCGTCATCCTGAATACAGGTCATTTAAAATCCTTGAAAGAATGATCGAGCCGGAAAGATTAATTATCTTCCGCGTTCCATGGATGGATGACCAGGGCGAAATTCAAATCAACCGCGGTTACAGAATTGAAATGAATAGTGCAATTGGTCCTTACAAGGGTGGATTACGTTTTCACCCATCAGTTACTCTCGGCATACTAAAGTTTTTAGCGTTCGAGCAAGTTTTCAAAAATTCATTAACCACACTTCCAATGGGCGGAGGAAAAGGCGGCTCTGATTTCAATCCTAAAGGAAAAAGCG
>JACZKK010000055.1 GCA_014860115.1 Ignavibacteriaceae bacterium | reverse complement strand
AAATGGGAGGGTTAGTAAAATTTAAATTCAGAATAAAAGCAAATTTAAAAACTTAATATAAAACTGGAATCAATATCTAAATGAATATTACTAACATTAAAACACTTGGCGAGTTAAAGCAAAGCGAATATAAGCCAAAATCAATTAAAGATGAGCTCAGAGATAACCTGATTAATTTTCTGGAAGAAAATAAAAATCCATTTGAAGGAATTGTAGGGTTTGATGATACAGTTATTCCCGATCTTCAGACTGCTGTTCTTTCGCGCCACGATATTTTACTTCTGGGATTAAGAGGACAAGCTAAAACAAAAATAGCACGATTGATGATTAATCTTCTCGATGAATACATACCAGTTGTTGAAGGCTCTGAATTGAATGATGATCCCTTTAATCCTCTTTCGGTTTATGCAAAAGAGATTATTTTGAGAGATGGAGATAATACAAGAATAAGCTGGATTCACTGTTCTGAACGTTACACTGAAAAGCTTGCAACACCTGATGTTTCGGTTGCTGATTTAATTGGTGATGTTGATCCGATAAAAGCTGCTGCATTGAAACTCCCCTACTCGGATGAAAGAGTAATTCACTTCGGTTTAATTCCTCGTTCGCACAGAGGAATATTTGTAATAAATGAATTACCTGATTTACAGGCAAGAATTCAGGTGGCTCTTTTCAACATTTTGCAAGAAAGTGATATTCAAATACGCGGATTTAAAGTCAGGCTTCCACTTGATATTCAATTCATTTTTACAGCCAATCCTGAAGATTATACAAACAGAGGATCAATTGTAACTCCGCTTAAAGATAGAATCGACAGCCAGATACTTACTCACTATCCAAGAAATATTGAAATCTCCAAGCGTATTACACAACAGGAAGCAAACCTTACTAAAGATCAAAAAGAAAAAATTAATCCTGATGAAATATTATTGGATCTTGTAGAACAGATTGCATTTGAGGCTCGTGGCAGCGAATACATCGATGCAAAAAGTGGTGTATCTGCTCGTCTTTCAATTTCGGCTTATGAAAATTTAATAAGCACTGCTGAACGAAGAAGAATATTAAACAATGAAAAAGAAACGAATTTGAGAGTAAGCGACCTTTACGGTGTCATTCCATCCATAACAGGAAAGATTGAACTTGTTTATGAAGGCGAGCAGGAAGGTCCGGCAAAAGTGGCTCAGATATTAATTGGAAAAGCATTTCGAAATAATTTTATTAAATACTTCCCCACTCCGGATAGCCTTAAAAAAACTCAGCAGCCAAGTCCATATCAGCCAATAATTGATTGGTTCAAAAAAGGCAACAAAGCTGACCTGATGATGAACTTAACTGATAAACAATACAAAGAGCTGCTGCAGAACATTCCTCAGCTGGAAAATGTTGTGAAAAAATTTCAGCCTTCCGTGAACGGAAATTCAAGACTTTTACTAATGGAGTTTCTATTATTTGGTTTATCTGAATTTTCTTTACTGAGCAGAACTAAAATTGAAGATGGCATTCAGTTCAGAGATATGTTGAGTTCAATGTTCACAATGCCGCAGACCGAAGATTTTGAAGATGAGGATGATTCTTCTGAGTATAAGATGTGACCTTCCTGGGTCATGCTGAACTCGTTTCAGCATCTTTAATTATTTACTAAGATTCTGAAATGAATTCAGAATAAACACTCTTTATCACCTTCACCGATTTGATTATATTTCGATTGAAACTTTTATAATCATCGTCAGTAATTTTAGTTGAAGAAGAAAATAATTCTCATCGGTCCTGCCTATCCGTACAGAGGTGGAAATGCACTTTTTGTTAATCACACTTACGAATTTCTGAAGAATTATTTCGATGTAAAGATTTACAACTACAAGCTGCTTTATCCCTCATTTCTGTTCCCCGGCACAACCCAGTTTGATAAAAGTAAAGAACAAGTTTTCAATGTCCCAAGTGAAAGAATCGTTAATTCAATCAATCCATTCAACTGGTTAAAAGTTGCAAGCTTATTAAAAAAGCAGAACGCTGATCTGGTTGTATTCGATTGGTGGCATCCGTTTTTTGGATTTTGTCACGGGGTGATTTCGTTCCTGATTCGAAAAAAATATAAAAACAAAATACTCTTCATAACTGAGAATGTAGTATCTCACGAAGCAAATGCAATTGATAAAATTCTAACTAAAATAGGATTGAGTTCCGCATCAAAGTATTTAGCACTTTCAGGGATAGTTGAAAAAGAAGTTCAGCAATTTTCTAAAGGAAAAAAAGTTTATCGGTCTGAATTACCGGTTTACGATTGTTATAAGCAGAGCGAACAGACAGACCAAAAAATGTTAAAAAGGGAACTTGGTTTCGAGGAGGATGCTCTGGTTTTATTGTTCTTTGGATATGTTAGAAAATACAAAGGACTGGACATACTGATTGAAGCATTTCCCAAAATTCTATCCGTTAATTCCAAAGCAAAACTTCTTGTAGTCGGTGAGTTTTATGATGAGCCGAAAGTTTACACTGACCTGATTAGCAAGCTTGGAATTGAGGATAAAGTTAAATTGATAAACCAATTTGTGCCCAATGAGGAAGTTGGAAAATATTACCAGACTGCGGATGTTGTAATGCTTCCCTATAGAAGTGCAACACAAAGTGGAATATTGAATGTTGCTTATGGATTTTATAAACCGGTTATCGTTACTGATGTTGGCGGATTAGCAGAATTTGTGGATGAAGGCAGAACAGGTTTTGTAGTTAAACCAAATTCTCCTGATGCAATCAAAGATGGTGTTAAGAAATTTCTCTCATCGAAAGTTCAAACAAACTTTACTGTTCACATTCAGGAAAGAAACCGGAAGAATAGTTTTAACCAATTACCTGAAGTGTTTGAAAAAATTTTAAAGGAAAGTAAGTAGCGACAGTCCGCCTGAGGCGGAGCGACCTATCCCCACTCGATTAATACTATTTCAACAGTATCATCTTTTTCGTACTTACAAAATCACTCACTTTCAATTGATAGAAATAAACTCCGCTCGTCAGACCTTGCCTACCGGCAGGCAGGTTCCGGACGTTGCCGGAATGACTACTATTACTAAACCCAACTTCATATTTTCCTGCTGGTTTGTACTCATCAACGAGTGTTGCTATTTCGTTACCCAGTAAATCGTAAACTTTTAATGTCACATCACTACTCAAAGGTAAATGATAACTAATTACTGTTGAAGGATTGAATGGATTTGGAAAATTTTGCTTAAGACTAATTGTATTTGGACTCTCTATTTCGTTTTCTGCTGATAGTGGAGGACCTGTCCATTTATAAATTGAAGAGTTGCCCCAACTACAAGCCCATCCAACTGAGGGAGATAAAAATTGAGGTAAACATAAATCAAGTGTATCTTCCATTAACTGCCAATTGCTTCCGCCATCAAGAGTATAAGCAGAACCTTTATTATTAATTGGTGCTGTGACCAAATATCCTTGCGGTGCTCCAGGTATATTACAAACAAATACCGGATCAATTGATAACGGGAAATTTATTTCTGTCCAAGTGTTCCCTCCATCAATGGTTTTAAACATTTTATAATTTGAATTAACGTAATTTGAGGGATAAAACTCCGATGCTATCAATATTCCTTCTACTTGATTTTTAAACGCAATGGATGATGCATTAAGCCAACTACCTGGTATCGAAAAAGAAATTTCACTTGAGATTGACCAATGAAATCCTCTATCGGTACTTTTAAAAATCCTGATCATATTTGGACTTTGTTTATAAGTTGGCACCCAAAGAGTATTATCAGCGGCTGAGAAAACCATTTTTATAGGCCATTCATTTACATCGCTCAACGGAATAAATGCATTGGGTACGCGCACCCAATTTTCCCCACTATTTGTCGTTGTATAGACTTCCAGATAGCCAGTCGAGTTCGGTTTGGATTCCCAAATATCCACAGGGTCACCGAGTATAATGCCATTATAATCATCAAAGAAGTAAATAAAATCTATATATGAAGTATAACCGAATGTAGGATAGGGTTGAATATTCCAACTTGTTCCGCCATCGGTAGTTTTGATTACCCGCCATGTATATGGATCTATAGAAACTCCCATATAAGCAGTGTTAGCGTTTTTTGCATATATACAAGTTGACTTAGGGGCAATTGTCACACTATCTTCTTGCCAGCTATTTCCACCGTCAGTAGTTTTAAAGTAACCCAAGTTACTGGATGTATACGGTAAGCTACCCCAATAAACATTTTCATCAACTGCCCAAGTTAATCCTATACCAGTTATTCCTGTAAACTCGTGCTGTAAAGTCCATTGAGCATTAATTGTAATGCAAAGAAAAATAAATACAAAAAAAGTATGAAGAAAAGTTTTCATAGTATTATCCGAAGAAGTTTCAGAAAATGCTTTATTAAGTTTCTACCTCAAGAGAGTTTTTTTCTGGATGTCATCTTCTAGAGTTTAATAACTAGATGACTCTAAATTATTGCCCTCTCGGAGTAGAACAAAATTATTTGTTCAAATGAGCGAATAATTCTCAACAGTGTCAAGAAGTATCGATTTGTAATGGGCAAACTAAAATCCCTGTCAATCAATATTGACAGGGGTTTGATTGATCAAAAAAAATTTTTATTTCGGGCGAGTCAACGACTCGCCCCTAATGAGTTTTAGATTCTTTCTTCTAACTACTTGAGCAGTACCATCTTCTTTATTTCCTGAAATTCATTTCCATCCACACTCGATGCTTTGAGCATATAAAAATAAATTCCGCTGCTGAGTTTCATACCGTTCGAATCGTTTGCATTCCACAAAATAGAATGATTACCTGCTGGGCGTTGATCATTAATTAATGAAGCAACCTGTTGTCCAAGTATGTTATAAACAACTAACTGAACATCTGAAGCAACAGGTAATGAGAATTCGATGTTCGTAGTAGGGTTAAATGGATTCGGATAGTTCTGCTTTAATGAAAATGTTTCAGGAATAATATTCTGAACAGATTCCGTTTCGGTTACCAGATATAGTTCTTTATACTTAGCAATAGTTCCACTATCACCAACAGCATATCCTGTAATCCAGTAATTCTCTCCGATTTTAATCGCATCAACATCGATGAATTTAAGAGTATCCGACTGCGAATAACTTAAAGTATAAGCATCTCCGGAATCATCAGTTTTATAAACTTCATTTCGAGTAACGAATAAAAACTTTCCAGGAATTAGTTTCGCAGAAGCTGCGCTGACTACCTCACCTGCAAATTGACCAGGTTTAGTGAACCAGGTTGCACCGCCGTCAGATGTCCAGTTTATATCATCTCCTGCAGAAACACCTGATGATATGTCAGTGAATGTAACAGCATTAATATTCTGGAAAGAAGTAGTATTTGATGTCCATGTTAGTCCACCATCGGTAGTTCGATAAATTCTGGAGGCATCGGTGCCAAACCAGCCGTTTTGGAAATCAACCCACTTCATTGAATTGCTTAAACCTTTCTCAGTTCCATTTTGCGGTAATGTAGAAATGTTATTCCAGGTAGTTCCACCATCGGTTGTTTTTAATATTAACCATTGTCCGCTGATTGGATTTCCTACTGCATATCCGATTGATGGATCGAGCATAGTTATAGCATTTAAACGAGCTTCAGGATCTGTATTCTCGTATACTGTTGACCAGCTTACACCTAAAGCAACTGTCCTTCTAATTCTGGCAGATGTAGATGAGTTAGAGATAGCAAAAGCTTTACTCATGTCTACTGCACTGATGCTCGTAACCTCACCACCGGGAGAACCAACTGTTGTTGGCCAGGTTTGTCCACCGTTTGTCGTTCTTAATATTTTTCCATCCATTGTACCTGCCCAGGCAAAAACAGTATCAACTATATCCACACATAATATTGTTGCTGTTACTGGAGTTGTTTGAGTTGTCCATCCGGGCTGCGGTCCAATTTCTATTGTGAAAGTTGAATCACTAACATCAAAAACCAGTGGATTAGAAGAATCAGACACTCTAATAAGACAATTAGAAGATACTTCATTAGGAACAGTCCATTCATATTGATTAAAAGCAGCGGGTGCATCTTCAATACCGCCAGAGATATTATTTGCATCAACACCATCTGCAATCAGATTCCAGTTTGTTCCTCCATCTGTAGAAAATTCAAGCTTCACCAGATCAACAAATATTTTTTCCCACTTAATCGGGTAAGAAGTTCCAACATATAATAATTCTCCTCCATTCGGTTGTACCACAAAAGTCACAGGATTAGTTACCAGTAATTCAACATTTCTTTCGTGAACTGGCGTTCCATTCGGTCCACTTCCGAAAATTCTGATCGTATAATCATCATCAGGAACATTGTTTGCATTTATTGTTAACAAAACTGAATCAGGATAGGAGGTAAGAGAATCGCCCTGCGGAAATTGATATATAAAATTTGCAGGAGGCACTGATTCGGCAGAAAACTTTACAGATTTATCATAGAGTTTAACCGCAGGCACCTTCAAAGAAACATTTAATGATTCATTTGGTTTAATTGTATCAGCGGTTTGTGAGATTGTCATTGCAAAGTCAGGGAAATAGGCAACAAAACTTGCAAAGCTGCCAAACCTGAAATCTGACCATACCGCCAAAGAAGTAACACTATTTGATGTAATAGCATCATAATCACCCTGGTAACGAGGAGTTCCACCGCCTCCGCAAGTTGAACAATCTATTTTAAACTTAGACGTAGATAGATTTTGATTTGCTACCCAGGTTACTCCTCCATTATCCGAATAAGAAGCATAAACTTCAGCGCTGTCACTTGTAGGAACATTCCGTGTATCAAACCATTTTGCATAAAGTCTTCCTGTTTCCTTGTCACACCAAATTGCAGGCATCCACTGATGATTTGCAGTTGTATTAGGATCATCATTAATAACTACTGCTGTTGACCAAGTTGCACCCTGATCGGTTGAATACCTGCAGAAAATATCCGGTTTATTTCCATTCCCGATAGGAGTATTATTAGCATATACAAGGTAAAGCCTTCCCCTGTACTGACCATAACTATTATCTGCAGCAATAAACGGATATGGTCTTGTTCTCATATTCTCAACAGAATGTCTTCCTCCGACATCTGTCCCAACATAATTAGCAAAAAATTGAGCAGACTTTTGAGTAAATGTCTGGCCACCATTTGTCGAAACATAAAAAGTGTATCTTGGAGAGAATGTTGTATTGGAATTTGTTACGACATAAACCGCTCCACCAGGCACATCACCACCGATAGTGTTTGGTCCAACGGCAACCATCATTCCGGGTAAATTTTGAGGAGAAGGACTAAAGGTAGTTTGCCACGTAGCTCCAAAATCTGTGCTGCGGGCAAAATTGCCAGAAGTACCATTGGTCATTGTTGTATAAACATAATTTGCATAAGGACCTGCGGTTTGATCTGCAGCAATCCAGTTTTTGTCATTTCCTGAAATTGCTGTAACAGATGGTGACCATGTTGCTCCATTATCGGTTGACCTCATAACCTTGCAGCCTACAATGTTGACTCCAGAGCTATACATATTCTCATAGTAAAGATTTCCTAAACTATCATATGCAGTAACCGGATCACCGTTCATTGGTGCACTAAAATTTGGTGATTGAAAAAACCAATCGAGCCCGTTGTAAGTGTAATGCGTTGCATTCGTATTAAATGCATTAAAATATTCTGTAGGATTATTTGGGTTTGCAGACATATGTGGCTCTGCAAAATCAATTCCCAAATAAAAATTATCAAATCCCTCCTCCGAAGTTATAATTTCTCTACCAACAGGTGAATTTGCTGGAGTTGAGGGTTGCGGGAATAGATGGAATGTGTTATCAATATTCGGATCATCCTGTGAATACGTAAGTCCGCTTAACAATAACAATATAACAAGACTTAAATTTTTAAAATATTTGGTAAAGCTATTCATTAGTTTACCCTTTCGTTAATTGATTGAATTTGAAGATAGATAATAAAATTTCCTGCCAAAATACAAACCTGAAGGATTAAATAAAACACTTTGATTTTAATTTATTTAATAAGAACCATTTTTTTCGTCTCAATAAAATTCCCGGAAACTAATTTATAATAATAAATACCGCTTGAAAGATTGCTTGCATCAAATTGTACTTCATAAACTCCGGGTTCTTTTTCTTCATCAACTAGTGTGACCACTTCATTTCCTAAAATATCGAATACTTTTAAGCTCACATATCCGCGATCCGAAATCCGAAATCCGATATTTGTTGAAGGATTGAATGGATTAGGATAATTTTGAGACAGAGAATATTCCGTGGGGATATTACTTTTGTTCTCATCCTCAACATTCGTTGGAACTGTTTCGATATAAGCCAGGCTTAAAATATTCTTCATTCCCACTGAGCCAATGGTTATCCCAAAACCGGTTGAAGGATTTATGCTAACAAAATCATTCAGCTCGGAGGCTGATCCGATCACTCCAAACAGATTTAAGTTTTCATCAAAGATCAGGTCATTTGTTATTTTACCTAATCCTGTGTGACCAATAATTGTTGTATCGCCAGTTGCTAAATTCACCTTAAATACTGCATCTTTGTTCGGTAAGACAAATGCTCTGGATGTTGCCCATAGTTCATTTGTTTGCGGATGAAAAGTAATTCCGGAATAGCTTCCAACCGCATCAATAATAAATGTCACATCACCATTTAAAAGATCAATTGTGTAGAGTTCCCCATTCACACCGATGCCATAAAAAGTACCTGATGTATCAAATGCAATGTCGGCAATCGAAGGAATATTTACACTAAATAATTTGTATGCATCACCAAGTTCAGAGTTTACCCGAATGATCTCAGTGAACCCTGATGTAGATTCAACACCATAGATTATTCCGCTTGTTGGATGGATTGCTAATCCCTTGACTTCTGAGAATAATGATTGACCAATAATTGACCCTGAACCTGTGGCTGGATCTATCGTAACTATTTTACCCTCATTTTGTGAACCGGAAGATGCATAGATAGTTCTTTCAACAGCCTGGACAATTCTGTAACAATTTCCACTCAATGTTATCCCTTGAAAATCAGGATCATTAGTTTCAAATGGGTAGACAACATTGGTATTACCTAAAATTGTTGGGGAGTAACTAAATTCAATAGTTAATGAATCGTACGAGGATAAAGTAATCGGGAATGATAGATTTGTTTCAAGATTAAAATCTTCAAAAGTTGATGGTATATTTGAAATTACTAAGTCATCTTCGCCATAATTAGCGAGCACTGCTGATATAACTGAACTAGTTGTTCCTAATTCATTATCTCCAAAATTTATTGCAACTGGTTGAAGATAAGCATGAGCACCGGGGAATGGTGCCATCCGAATATGACCGACGTATGTTCCCCATATATTCGTTGCAGCAGCATACTCACTGATCATCCAGACATCGTAGTCATTTGCTGGATCTAAATAAATTCCAAAATAATCTCCCCAGCGATTGATTCCACCGCCATAAGTAAGTACATAATTGCCTTTTCCAACAGCAAACGGCTGACTTGGACTTAATGCCATATCGTTAGCATGTTTTGTTGAATAATATGCACCGATATACTCATTATTAGCAGAGCGGCTGAATGTTATCGCTGCATTGTGATCCTTGTCTATAGTGATTGAAGGAAATAAATAAAAATAACCCTCATTTCCGAATTCGATATTATCTACTATCGAGTGTGATGTTAAATCTACCTTTAAATATTTGATTGAAGAATAAGAAGAGTTAGTTGAATTCTGAATATCGTGTGCGACATAAAGATATCCATCCCTCATTACTGGCCCCTTTGTTATCCAGCCAATAGTTTCTATTCCCATCCCACCACCAAGCTGATTTGCCAATGGCGGTGACGTATAAAGCTGAACTGGTAATACTTTCCCGCGTAAAGTCGGAGAAGTAAGCGGATTTATAATTCTATACATCGAGTAAAAATCCGCGCTTACAGGAGCGCCGCCGTAAATTCCCATTGCCCAGAAAAACCAACCGCCATTTCCGGGTGTGTAAGAAATTCCGGGTGTAATACAATCAAGTACAGGACCCGCTGAACCTTGCCCGGGCATTCGAATATCCCACAGATCAGTGTAAGATAAAGGGCCGGCATTACTTGAATACAAATCGGCTTTATTGATTATTCTAATTTTATTATAAAGATGCCCTGCACCTGAAAAATCGATACACCTTGTCATAATGTAAATAGCTTCTTCATCATAACCAACTTTTGGGTAATCGCCCCAAGTATTCGATTGAACGGTTCCGTGCTTTTTAGTGTCGAGGCGGTACATATACCAGGTACCCAATGGATTATCATCATCTGAATATGCAATCAGATTGCCTGCAGTTTGTAAACCGGAATTAACCTGCATCCATACAAGAATCCATCTCTGGGTGTAGTGATCGTAAATAACCTGAGGGTCACCATTTTCATCTGGCCAGGCTGGTGCCCACCAGGCTACTGCGGAAATACTTTTCAGAACGTTTCCTTCTTTATCAAGAATTTTGAAGGTGCTGTTTGCACAGATAATTATATGCTCTGGTCCGACTGCAATTGTTGGATCAGGCGGAATAAAATTTGTCATTGAGATTCCGTTAAAGCTGTTCAGCAGAACTGTTTGACCGCCATTTCCTGAATTAGTTTTTTCTACGGGAGAATCCTCTACATATCTATACTCAGGCAATTTGGATGCATCCCACCCAAAAATATATTTCTGCGGTAAGCCACTACTCCGGTTGAGGAGAGAAACTTTTCTTTCACCTTCACTAATGGAAATATTATCCGAAAAATTGTCAGTTGATTGAATTGCACCGTTGGTAACACTTCCCTGGCTTGGACCCTGATAGTATACAGAATCTAATTGAGAGAATACTGCAGGAGAAGCAACAAGTAATAATATCAGGAAGAAAAAGTATTGGCAGGTTTTCATTTTAATCATCCAAAATAGTTGTTGATCAATAATTACTTTCTTTGAACTTATTTGCAAAAAAAATCCCTCCGAGAAATTACTAATCGGAGGGATTAAAAGAAAATAATATGACTTATTATTTGAGAAGAATCATTTTCTTAATATCCTGGAATTCATTTCCATTTATTCCGGACACTGTCAGCTTATAAAGATAAATTCCACTTGTAAGCTGATTCCCGGCTACATCATTTGCATTCCAGAGAATTGAATGATTTCCTGCGGACATTTGATTATTAACTAACTGAATGACTTCCTGACCAAGTATGTTATAAATTACCAACTTAACATTTGATTCTGTTGGAAGAGCAAAATCGATCCTTGTAGTTGGGTTAAATGGATTAGGATAGTTCTGATAGAGTGTATATTCTGTCGGAATGCTATTATCGTTTTCATTTTCAACACTTGTTGGACTCGATTCAGTATAAGCCAATCCCAATATATTCTGCATCCCTACTGATCCTATTATTGTTCCTACTCCGTTTGCTGGATTTATACTTACAAAATCATTCAACTCGGATGATGATCCAATCACTCCAAACAGATTTAAGTTTTCATCAAAGATCAGATCATTTGTTAGTTTGCCCAAACCTGTGTGACCAATAATTGTCGTATCACCCGTTGATAAATTGACTTTGAATACAGCATCTTTGTTTGGTAGTGTAAATGCTCTGGAAGTTGCCCACAGTTCGTTTGTCTGTGGATGAAATGTTATTCCCGAATAGTTTCCAACTGCATCAATAATAAATGTCACATCACCATTTAAAAGATCAATTGTGTAAAGTTCCCCATTCACACTGATGCCATAGAAAGTACCTGATGTATCAAATGCAATGTCTGCAGCAGCAGGTATATTGACATTAAAAAGTTTGTATGCATCACCAAGTTCGGAGTTTACCCTAATGATCTCAGTGAACCCTGATGTAGATTCAACACCATAGATTATTCCGCTTGTGGGATGTATTGCTATTCCTTTGACTTCTGAAAACAATGATTGCCCTATTACTGTTCCCAAGCCGGTAAGTGAATTTAGGGTAACTATATCTCCATTATTTTGTGAACCGGAAGATGCGTAGATAGTTTTTTCAATGGCAGGAATTATTCTATAACAATTTCCACTCAATGTTATCCCTTGAAAATCAGGATCATTAGTTTCAAATGGGTAGACAACATTAGTATTACCCAAAATTGTTGGTGAATAACTAAATTCAATAGTTAAAGAATCATACGATGATAAAGTAATCGGAAATGATAAATTTGTTTCCAGATTAAAATCTTCAAATGATGATGGTATATTTGAAATGACTAAATCATCTGCCCCATAATTAGCGAGAACTGCTGATGCAGCTGAACTGGTCGTTCCTAATTCATTATCTCCAAAATTTATTGCACTTGGTTGAAGAAAAGCACGGACACCGGGATATAGTACCATTCGAATTTGCCCAACATATGTGCCCCAGGTGTTTACGGCTGCAGCGTATTCTGTCAACATCCAGATATCATAATTATTCGGATCAAGATATATTCCCATATAATCTCCCCAACGATTTGGATTTCCAGCTACATAATTCCCTAACCCTTCTTTGAAAGGTAAACTTCGAGTTAATCCCGGGGGATCTGAAACATGCTTTGTTGCATAAAATGCTCCTATGTATTCTGTATCAGCTGATCTACTAAATGTAACAGCAATATTATGATCCTGGTCAATAGTAAGAGTTGAATAAAGATAATAATAACCTTGAGCACCTAATTCAGCGTGCTCAGTTATTTGATTTGTGTTTAAATCAACGATAAAATATTTTGCACTGGAATTTGAGCTAAATGAAGAATTTCGAATTGAGTGAGCCGCATAGAGTAGCCCGTCTCTTGCAATCGGTGCACCATACATCCAGCTGCCAATAGCTGAGATTAATGTACCTCCTCCTAATTGATTAGCATCAGGAGCGCCTCCATAATTCTGTGATGGAACATTTATAGCTCTTAATCTTGGCGAAGTAATTGGATCAAATATTTTATATAAAATATAATAATTGCCTGAACCATTGTTTGCCCAAAGAAAATATCCACCATTGCCAGGTGTATATGAAATTGATGGACGAATGACATCCGGTTTGTGCCCAAGTGAGCTTGGTGCTCTGATATCCCAAATGTCATTCCAGGTTAAGGATCCACCGTTACTGGCATAGAGTTCAGCTTTGTTAATTATTCGTAATTTATTATAAAGTAATCCACCGCCGCTAAATTGAAAACAACGTGTATTTATATAAATTGCTTCTTCATCGTAGCCCATCTTCGGATAATCACCCCAGGTATTTGAAGATACTGTACCGTGCAATTTAGTATCTAATCTGTAGAGATACCAGGTTCCTAAAGGATCTTCATCATCTGAATATGCAATTAAATTTGCAGCTGTAAAATTTGATTCGTTTATCTGCAAAACCTGAAGTATCCATCTGCCTTCATAATGGTCATAGAGGATTTGTGGATCACCGTACTCGTCAGGTGAAACAGGTGACCACCATGAAGAAGAATTAATTGATTTAAGTATGTTTCCATTCTTGTCAAAAATTCTAAATCTTGATGGAAAGCCATTAACAAATGCTATTATATGATTTGGACCTGCAGCCATGATCGGATCAGGAGGATTTGCATTCGTCTTCTCGATGCCTGGGAAGGTATTTATTAAAAGTGTATGCCCATTAGCAATCCTAGCACTGTTTGGCATATTTTTATCTTCTACGTAAACGTATTCTGGTAACTGAGAGTCCTCCAAATCAATAATCATCGGCTCATTGTTGAATATTCTTGGCTTTCGTTGCCGCGGCGGTAATTGAAATGAATCAGTGGGACCGAAATTATCAGTAGTTTGAATCGCACCGCTGTTTACGCTACCTTGAGAAGGTCCTTGATAATATACCGAATCAAGTTGGGGAAATAATTCACCTGAATAAATAAATAACGTAATCAGAATTAAAAATATTTTATGAAGGTTCATTTTTATCTTTCAAGAATACTGTTCAGTGATTAAAAAATATACTGTATAAAAAAAACCCTCCAAATGAAAATTCGGAGGGATTTTTAAAAAAAAAGTGAATTATTATTTAAGAAGGATCATCTTCTTAATATCCTGAAACTCACCACCGTTTACACTAGAAGCTGTCAACTTATAAAGATAAATTCCACTCGTAAGCTGATTTCCAGCTGCATCATTTGCATTCCAATTAACTGAATGATTTCCTGCGGACATTTGATCATTAACTAATTGAATAACCTCCTGGCCGAGTATGTTATAAATTATCAATTTGACATTTGATTCTGCAGGAAGCGAAAAGTCAATCCTGGTGGTTGGGTTAAAAGGATTTGGGTAGTTCTGCTTTAGCGCATAATCTGATGGAATGGTTTCATTGTTATCGCCCTCGATGCTTGTTAAAATTTGATCGACATAGGCTAATCCTAAAATATGCTTGAAGCCAATGGAGCCGATTATCGACCCAACTCCGGTTGAAGAATTTATATTAACAAAATCATTAAGCTCAGTTGTAGAACCTATTGTTCCAAAAAGATTCAGGTTTTCATCGAATGCGATTGTATTAGTCTGTTTACCCAATCCGGTATAGCCAACAATTGTTGTATCACCGGTTGAAAGGTTAACTTTAAATATGGCTTCTCTGTTTGGAAGCGCAACGGCTCGAGATGTTGCCCAGAGTTCATTAGTTTCCGGATGAAAAGTAATACTAAGATACGAACCAACAGCATCGACTACAAAATTTGAAGAACCATCAGTCAAATCTATTGTGTACAGTTCACCGGTCCTTGCTATTCCATAAAGAACGCCTGAAGTGTCAAATGCAATTCCAGCCATCTGAGCAATATTCAAATTATAATAAATATGTGCATCTCCTTCACCCGCATTTATCTTTAAAAGTTCCGAAGAACCTGTTCCTGCAGCAATACCATACATTTTTCCATCAACAGGGTTTATAGCTATACTTGTAACTTCATTAAATAATGAAGTACCAATGGTCGTTCCTGCACCAGTTGTAGGATCGATAGTTAAAATATTGCCGCTGTTTTGTAAACCGGAAGAAGCGTAAAAAGTTTTTTCTGAAGCAAGAACAACGTCGTAGCCAGTCCCGCTTAAATTAATTCCGGCAAGCAGCGGATCGTTTGAAGTTATAGGATAGACCACATTGTTGGATCCTTCACTAGTGGGAAGATAATTGAACTCAAGTGTTACTGAATCATACGAAGCTACGGTTAAAGGAAAAGAGACAGTTGATTCAAAGTTAAAATCATCAAATGTTGCAGGAATATCAGAAATTACTAAATCTGCATCCCCATAATTAGCAATTATGACTGAAGCATTTTGGCTATTTGTGCCTGTTTCAACTTCCTTAAAGTCGATTGACTTTGGAATAAGATAGGCATAAGCTCCAGGAAAAGGACCTAATATTATCTCACCAACCTGCACTCCCCAGGTATTGGTCGCAGATGCAAATTCAGTTGCCATCCAAACATTACGTTCTGTAACTGGATCAAGATAAATTCCCAAATAATCACCCCATCGATTACGACCTGAACCAAATGTTACCACGTAGTTACCTTGCCCTTCGGCAATTGGAATACTCGGATTTAATCCGGGAGGATCACCAGCTAACCTAGTTGAAAAATATGCACCTGCGTATTCTGTGGTAGCTGAACGGGTAAATGTTATTGCAATATTATGGTCTTTATCAACTGTAAGTGCGGGAAACAAATAATAATATCCATCTAGACCAAATTCAAAATTTTCTACTATAGCAGGCGTGCTTAAATCCACCTTTAGATATTTCACGCTCGAATAATTAGCGTTAGTAGAATTTCTGATATCGTGTGCAGCATATAAAAATCCATCTCTTACGATAGGAGCTCTGCTCATCCAGCCAATGGTTTCTAAACCCTGTCCACCACCAAGTTGACTAGCAGGAGGAGGTGTAATATAAGTGGGAACTATCAATGATTTTCCTCTCAGACCTGGATTGGTAAGTGGATTAGTAATTTTATATAATGCATAAAAGTTAGAAGATGACACTGATCCAATGCTACCGCGTGCCCAGAAAAACCAGGCTCCACTTCCTGGAGTATACGAGATAGCTGGATGTATAACATCCAGAGCTGTGCTTGCGGGGCCCCCGCCCGGAGTCCGGATATTATAAAGGTCTTTATAAGTTAACGGACCAGCATTACTAGCATAAAATTCTGCTTTATTTATAATTCGAATCCAATTAGAACCAGCATTCCTAGTCATTATATAAATTGCTTCGTCATCAAATCCTAATTTAGGATAATCGGGGAAAGAGGTATGGGGTAATCTGTATATATACCATACTCCTAGTGGATCATCGTCATCGGAATAGGCAATTAAAGTACCATAAGCTGGAGGGCTATCATTTACTTCCATCCATCCCAGTATCCATCTTTGTGCATAATGATCATAAAGCACCTGCGGATCTCCAGCTTCAAATGCTGAGACTGGTGCCCACCAGGCACCCGCATTTATACTTTTTAAGAGGTTTCCTTGTTTATCAAAGATCTTGAAAAGACTATTTCCACAAACGATTATATGATTTGGTCCTACTGCCATAGTTGGATCTGGAGGAATAAAATTTGTCATTCCAATTCCTAGAAAGGATTGCAAAACAACTTCCTGTCCGAAAACAGCATCGCCATCACGATTTGCTTGTGAATCTTCTATATAAATTGAAGGAGTTATTAATGATTCATCGAAATCCGGCAAGGTTGGATCATCACCAGGATATTTCATTTCCTGTAAAGGAATTTCTTTTAGTTCTCCATTAATTATGAATTCATCTGTAAAGTTATCGGTGTTTTGAATTGCACCTCCTGTAACGCTTCCTTGCAAGGGCCCCGAATAGTATACAGAGTCAAGCTGAGCAAATGACAAACTTGCGCAAGTAATACACAAGACTACTGCTAGTAAAAAATAGTTTTTCATATCTCTATCCTTCAATTATTATTGTTAAATTTTTTTTTAAGTTAATGATTAGGGAATTACTATTCAATCTATATTGCTCCCCTTCTGAAGAAGTTGATGAAAAGAAAAGACACTCGGGAAAACGAATCATTTGTTTTTTTCGTTGTATGTCTCCAATAAATATTTAGCTACAGCATCTGCTTCATTGGGTTTCAAGGCAGGGTTCGGCATCGGCGGATATGCGGGGTCAACTTTTACCGGGTTTCGAATGAAAGCTATTAGCTGCGATTCTTTTCCAACATATTTTGGAAGAACATCCATATGGGCTGGTCCGACTAATTTTTGATCCCACTTATGGCATGAAGCACATTTTACCTGGTAAATTTCTTCAGCATTTATTGAAATGGTTTTACCCTCTCCTTTAAGCTCAGCAAGGTATTTGTCAAACTCTGCACTAAGCATTGCACTATGAACCTGTGTTGAAGTTGCCATCGCCTTTTGATCGCTTATTATAAAAGCAGCCACAGAAAAAACAAGAGTAAAAAATAAAAGAGCTGCCGTTGTTCCTTTTATTTCCTTGGTTAATAAATAAATGAAATGATATCCCATGAATAAAAGTGCTAATGAGATAATAGCATAAGTGAAAACCGTTCCCGTAAGTGCTGATTGTGGCAATCCAAAGAGACTGATCAATGCAAATAGCGGAATAAATATTGCCGAGAAAAAGGTAACTCTCAAAACTTTTTGTTTCAGGAAGTGGGAATACTCTTCATCTTTAATGCGTTTTTTCTTTTCATCTTCTAAATAAATAAACAAAATCATTCCGCCCGATAAGGTTAGAGCAAAAAAGATGTAATAGATAAATCGACTTAGAACTTTCCACGAGAATAAACCACCAATAAAACTTTCAACATTCCAGCTTGAGTAAATTGATGGAATAGTTAATGCCGTAATAAAAAACCAAATACCTATAAAAAGGAAGAGTAAGCCGAAATTACCAGCCTTTTGACTTATCCTATTACTTTCATCGCTCAACTTATTTACATCTTCAATTACCAGGGGATCAGTAATACTTTTATCCGAAAGTGATCCGAAAATTCTATTGAATGAAAGTGAATATCTGTAGCTGTAAATAAATACGAGAGCAATGACGATGAAAACAAGTGCTAATCCAAGATAGTTAAGATTTGTGATTCCTGAATTGTGTAGAAGCTGGGAATAAATTAAAATTGCAGTTAGGAGAGGGATAATTCCAAATATGAATCCCGCACTTTTATTAATCGTAGTTATTTCAGCAATATCTTTTGAAAGTCGAAGATAATTATTATCGTTACTCTTATGAGCTTTATTCTTGTAAATAATTGAAAGGAAAATTCCCCCAAACACTATGCTGATAAATGGAATGAAAAGAAACAAAACAATTAAGAGCATATAATGAAGAAGCTCTATGTGTTCAGCAGACTGTGGTAAAACAAAATTATTTAGAAATTCCATTTGAACTTTTTTTATTTATAAAATTAGTTTATCGATTGAAACAAGAAACACTACGAACAAAGCAAAGTAGTTTATGTATCTAAAGTTTAATCTAAAAGCTGAAAAATCTTTTTTCTCAACCAACAGACCGAAAGCTTTCCATGTAAGTAAAGCACCACTAACAAATAATCCGAGGTTTATCCATAATTCAGTAACCATTCCAAATAAAGGAATCATCAAACCAGTAACTACGGTTGAAATAATCCAGATAAAAGTAATCCTCGAAAGTTGAGCGTGATTGAAAATCTGAGTAAGTGTTGGAAATCCTGCTTGCTGATAATCCTTATCCATAACTAAAAGCAACAGCCAAAAATGTGGTATCTGCCAGATGAAAAAGAAAAAAGCAATTATAATTATTTGAGGATCCAGCAACGAACCTCCTGCGGCTGCCCATCCTATTGCTGGCGGAATAGTTCCAACCAATGAACCGGGAACGATTGCAAATGGAGTTTTTCTTTTGAGCAATGTATAAATAAAATTATACCAGATAAGATTTAGTAATCCAAAACCAAGTGTTAAAAGATTAGTCCAGAGAATCAGAATCACTGAACCAGATAGAATAAGGATCAAAGAAATTTTCAAAACATTTTCTGGCGATATTCTACCCGATGGAATTGGTCTGCCTTTTGTACGATCCATCTTTGAGTCAAAATCCTTTTCCTGGTAATGATTCAATGCTGCTGAACCAAATGCGAGTAAAAGGACTCCGAACAAAACTGGAAGTATCATCAAATCAATTTTACCGCTTGCAGCAATATATCCAAATGCTGTTGTTATTGTGACGAAAGATGTGATCTTCACCTTCGTCAACTCAAAAAATATTTTTGTTTTTTCTTTCAATTTCAATTATTTGTATTTAGTTATCCTTAGTCATCTCTTCAAGCATTTTCAACTCTTCATCGCTCATTCCATACATCCAGTTTTTAAATTCCTCTTCAGGAAGAACAAAAATTTTCGAATACATGTAAGAATGATTCAGCCCGCAATATTCAGAACAGGCGATATCATATTCTCCAGTTTCTTTTGCTATGAACCATGCAACTCTTTCTCTGTTCGGGAAAACATCTTTCTTTAATCTGAATGCAGGAATAAAGAAAGAATGGTTAACATCATTTGAATGAAGTGTTAACTTTATTGGAGTATTTACCGGAACATAAAGCGAATCAGTAGTTTTCCCATCTTCATATTTAAAGCTCCACTTCCACATTTGAGCAGTCACATCTATAGGCATAGCATTTTCCGGTACGGTTACCATTTCCTTATAACCCTGCCAGCCGTACCAGAACATTATCATAACCAAAATGGTTGGAATTGCCGTCCATGCTATCTCCAAACCCATATTACCGTGAATGTTCGTTGCTTTTGGATTTCTTTTCCTGCTATACTTAATCACGAAGATTATCATCAGAACAGTAATCAGTACAAGAAAGAAGACCGAAACAATCAGAGTAAAGAGAAATGTTCCGTCAACAGAGTTTGCAAAATTTGATATATCATCAAACATTCTAAAAATCCTTAGTGGAAAGAGTAATCAGAGAATAATAACACGAACGAAATACCCAAGAACAGCAAAGCAACTAATACAAATACTACAAACGTTTTGGTTTCACTTCTCAAATGCATAAATACCGACAGCACTAAATAAGCTTTGAACGAAGCAATGATCAACGCGGTTGCAACGGTAAATCTTCCGATATCCATCCCTGCTACAGCAACTGTGATTGCAGTAAGTGCCATTAACGCCAGCCATACTAAAATATATGCGCCATAGCTATGTGAATGTTCGTGTGGCTTATCATGTATTTGCATTTTGCTTCCTCATGTAATCAGATAGAAAAGTGGGAAAAGGAATATCCATATGATATCAACCAGATGCCAGTACAAACCGGCATTCTCAAGTCTGACATAACTGTCTTTAGTGATAATATCTTTTCTGGTCATTCTTGTCATCACAGCGATTAAAACCATTCCGACTATAACATGAATACCATGAAGTCCAGTCATTACATAATACAAACCAAAAAATAAGATTTCACCTGAACTTTTAGATAGAAGTT
>JACZKK010000054.1 GCA_014860115.1 Ignavibacteriaceae bacterium | reverse complement strand
ACCAGAAGGTATGTTAGTGGGTGGTTCAAACACGGTTAAAAACAATGTGGTTGTTAACACTGTCACAGGTATTTCCGGAGGTGGGATACAAAATCTTTTGGTTCAATACAACAATCTTTGGAATAACGACGTTAACTATTCTGGTTTTGCAGGTGATACAACAAACCTTTCGGTTGACCCAATGGTAGTAAACGAGGACACAACACAGGGAGATTTGGATTTCAGACTTCAGATGTATTCATCACTCATCGATGCAGGCGACCCTACTATTCTTGACAAAGATGAAAGCGTAAGCGACATTGGTCTTTACGGCGGACCTTTTGGTGAAAGCTATATTTATCTTGATCTGCCGCCCGGACCTCCGGTTAATCTGACTGCTAATGTTGACAGCAATATTGTAACTCTGAAATGGAACAAAAACACAGAAGCGGACTTCGGCTATTATAATTTATTTTATGATACAACAAATAACTTCCAGATAGATTCAACCAAACTTATTTCTTCACAGCCTGATACGTTCTATTATTTTGTAATTCCAACCGGAGTTGAAAGTCTTTACTTCAAGCTTACAGCAGTTGATAACCAGGGAAATGAATCAAACCCATCGGAAGAAGTAGGAGTAATTGTGACATCAGTGAAAGATGAATGGAAACCGGTAAACAATTACATTCTATACCAGAATTATCCTAATCCATTCAACCCAAGCACAAAGATAGGCTACAAGCTGAAAGAGAGAGGATATGTGAAGCTTTATGTTTATGACATTAAAGGAGAATTGGTTTCTGTGTTGGTCAATGAAGTTCAGGAAGCGGGTTATTATGAAGTAGATTTTTCCGTAGGACAGGAATCCATTCCTGTCCTTAGCAGTGGGGTATACATCTACCAGATTTTCGTAAGCAGAGATAACCGGATACCAGTGTATAGTGATGTAAAGAAAATGATATATATAAAATGATGACAGTCATTCTGAAGGAGCGAAGCGACTGAAGAATCTCAGAGATTCTTCACTTCGTTCAGAATGACGTTATTAAATAAATACTTTATTCACACATAAACAGTGGAGGATTTATGAAACACAAAACTCACCATATGTATTATCTGTTTTATCCAGGAAGCTGGATAATAATAATAGCTTTGCTTTTATACAGTATAACAGTATCAGCACAAGAAACCCCAGCGGGAGAGGATAAGTTTTATATTGGTGCTGAGTTCCACAATCAAACTATCGAGAACACAATTTTTTATGATCCTTTCGATACAAGCGGAATGAATACAATTTCGCAGCGGGCTGATATTGTAAGTACTTGGAGTCATTTAAAAGACTATAATATTTTAGCAAGCAATGTTCAAAATAAAACAGACTGGATTGCACACTATACAACCTGTTATTATTCAAAATGGGAAGCAGAAGAGAATCAAACTGATGAAGCAAGAGTTGGAGTAAAACATAAATGGGGTCAGCAAGCTTTTTGGAATGATACAGTATCGTGCTGGTCAACAATAGGAATAACTGATCCCAAAAATTCTATTATGTTTGGTCCACATTACAGACAGGATAAAAGATATAAACGATGGCTTTATGATACCTGTTACAATCAGCCTGGTTGCTTATCTTACACCCCAAGATTTCGAATGGCACTTGATAACCACGGTGGTGCAAATTCGGATGAAGATGTATGTATCATAAAAGTGGTGTTCAGCTATCGATACGAAAACACTTACCCACAGGATACGACTTTTATCCAGAGAACATTGAAGGTTAGAGATTTTGATAGTAGCGGAGGATTCGATGATTTCTATTTGGACCCAAATACTCCTTTAGGTAGGTATGAATATCCACCCGAGTTTAGCTTACCAATGAAATTTTCAGTAGCTGAAGGAGTTCCTTCACCAGTTGGTTATATTGATTCTGAATCCTTTACGGGTATCCAATTCTGTGTCGATTGGTTGAGAGATGATACTCTTTGCACTCTTTACATTGACTATGTCGAAGTCTATGATAATAACGGCTGGAATGAATATGTCGAAACCCCAGGACTTATTACAACCAGAATTCAAGACTACGCTGCGAGTTTTAACAATCAAACATGGCAAAACATAAGATACTGGCTTGGTGTAGATGAGCCTTACTCGATAGACTGTTACACACCAATCCGTGTAGTTGATGAATTAGTGCGGAGTGTAAATCCTAACACACCATTAGTTGTACCTTTCAATCCAACCTGGAGCTGGGATAATTATGAAATAAATGGCGAAGATGAAGTAAGTATGTTTTACAATATAGCAAAACCAAAAAGAATTACTTTGTCAAACAATCCTTGTCTTGAGGACTACACGACTATACGTTATGAAGATTTTGAATTTTTAAGATTTAATCTTCAGAGGACAAGCGCATTGGATTCAAATTTCTGGTTCAATGTTCAAGCAGAGGGATATCGAACAAACTACAACGAGCCTAATGAAGATCCAGAATGGTGTATTTGGAGAAAACCGCAACCCGCAGAACTTAGAGCAATGGTAATGCTTGCTTCAGCTCACGGTGCAAAAGGTATTTTCTTCAAATGGTTTGATTCATACGTATCTGGAGAGGGTTATTGTGGTACGACCCTAAAGGATGCTATTGTTAGTCCAACTGCTGAAGGGACAGAATTATATTATGAAATTAAAAATAATTTAGCACCAAGATTAACAGGCAAGCTTGGCAAAACGTTGATGGGTTTGGATTATACGGGTGAATACATAGATATGGAATATCAGGAACAGCCGCCACCGCAAGATAATGAGCACGATTATCTCTCAATACAGCATTATGGGATGAGCTATTTCTGGCACGCTGGATTTTTCAGCCATAAAGATTATTCTGATAACAAACATTTTCTTTTAACTAATCTCAGGACGAATAATGCTGTAGAAAGCAAATTAATTGTTTCAAACAATACTAGCTATCATAATATTAGCTTCACAGATATAGAAGTAGGAATTGGAAGAGTTGATACAACCATTAATTATAATTCTTCTATAGAATATTTTGAAGAAATGCCAGCGGGAGAAGGAAGACTATACCGCGTTGCACCAGTGATAAAATATGGTGGAAGATTGCTTTACGACGAAACCATTTCAAGTACAACAACATTGCTTGATGAAATGACGATTGAAGATGATGCAGTGCTTACTGTTAACAGTAATTACAATGTGGATAGAACCATAACAATAAAAGATAACGGCAGTATTATTACAACTTCTGGCGGGACAATGAAATTCTATAATAATTTAAGTTTAATAATTGAAGGATCTGTAACTATTTCAGGTACAGCAGAACATAAACTTATTCTTGATTTTCTTTCACCTGCAGACAGCAATGGAATAATAGTAAAATCCGGAGGATCACTAACCATCGCATACTGTGAAATAAAAAATGCAGGAACTGGTATATTCTCAGAACTAAATGCCGATTCCTTAATAGTAGAATATGTTGATTTTATTGAGTGCGAAGATAATTCAATCAGTATTGCCGGTAGAAGCGGTGAAGAGAATGTACCTATTAAAATAAATAATTGTTCAATTGACAATTCAGAATATGGAATATTTGTTAACAATACATCAAGTATTTTAATTCGGTGGAATGAAATAACGGATACAGATTGCGGCATTTATCTTTCAAATGTTTCTGATGCGTTAATAGTTTGCAACAAGATCGGATCTAGTAATGAAGAACTTCAAGGAATACTATCCTTGAGCAGTGGAGGAATTATATATGGGAATATGATAAGTGGACATACATCAGCAATACAATTAGGAAACTCATCACCAAAAATTGGAGTCAACGCAATTACGAGCAACAAATACCACGGTATTTACGTTGGTGCAAATTCAAATCCATATATGAAAGGTGAGTATATAGGCAATCCAGCGTTACCGTACGGATTATCAGGTTACAATACAATCTATGAGAATGGTGGATACGAGGGCGAGGGAGATGATAATGATGGTTCAGAGATTTACTTTTATAATTCCAAAGCTGTGTTGATAATGGTTGTAATTTAATTGTTGATGACAGACTGGCCTCGCCACCATTAATAAATACACTGTTGTTAATGAACGGACCCAGTACTGACCCTCCAATATCTCTAAAGGCTCAAAATAATTTTTGGGGAGATACTGTTTATGCAGCAAGATTTGGAAATCTTAATGTTCAATATGTTCCTTATGCATTTTCGCCCTGTCCCGTACCAATAGGTGGCGGTGAAGAAGAACTGGTAATGATGAACCAGTTTGGTGATGTTATTGATACTGTTTACTCGGTGGAAGGAGAAATACTTGAACTTACCGAGACTGAACTGAATTATGCTGAAGCAGAAGAATATTATTTAACCGGGGATTTGACATCGGCATTACAGATATATGAGAACATCATAATGAGCAGTGCAACAGATGAAGAGAAATATCCAGCTTACGAAAGAAAATATACAATCGGAAAGCTGACAGGTCAATCAGCAGAATACTTCAACCAATTGAGCAATACATTTTCAACATTAGCTTCAAACACACAGGACACACTTAACAAAAAGATACTCAACCAGCTTTCAACACTCAGCAAAGTCGGTGAACAGGAATATGAAACAGCAATAGCTGAATTTGATAACATAGTTCAGCAGAATCCAAACACAGAGGAAGCAGTCTATGCAGAGATAGATGCTCTTACAACTGCACTTTTAATTGAGGAAGCAGACTCGACATTACAGAAAGGAAGACTAGGAAAGTATCTGATAAAATCTTCTGCAGATTATAACCAAAAAGTTGATGAAATACTTAGAAAACATTTTGGAAGCGAGTCAAAAGAAAACCAAAAAGAACTCATTCCAACTGAATATACTTTATATCAGAACTACCCGAATCCATTCAACCCTGTTACAACAATAAAATACGATCTTCCACACACAAGTGATGTATCACTTATCATCTACGACATACTCGGAAGAAAGATCAAAGAATTAGTAAACACAAAACAGCAGGCAGGAAGGTATGAAGTTCAGTTCGATGCTTCTTCACTTGCGAGTGGTGTTTATATTTATCAGTTAATTGCAGAAAAATTTATAAGCTCGAAGAAGATGATATTGTTGAAGTAGTACTCTATTACAATTAATATTTAAAATCCCGGTTAAACTTAATCGGGATTTTTTTATTTTTAGCTATCATTAATAAAAATTAAAACACTATGTCACTATTAACTCAAACTGAAATATCGAAAAATCTTTCTTCCTTATCAGACTGGGTGCAGGAAGGAAACCAAATTGCCAAGCTATTTCAGCGCAAAGATTTTGCTGAAGCACTTGTATTTGTAAATAAAGTCGGTGCGGAAGCAGAAAAAATGAACCATCATCCGGATATTTTTATTCATTCCTGGAATAAAGTTAAAATCACAATCTCAACTCACAGCGAAGGCGGAATTACAAAAAAAGATTTTCAGCTTGCAGAAAAAATAGAGGAACTTAATAAATGACAGAATCAGACATCTTAAACATCTTTAAAAAATCAGGCGCTCTGCTAACCGGCCATTTTCTCTTAACTTCAGGAAGACACAGCGATAGATATTTTCAATGTGCAAAAGTTTTACAATATCCTGAGTACACAGAAATGCTTTGCAAAATGATTGCAGATAATTTTAGAAATTCTAATGTTGATACTGTTATTGCTCCTGCAATCGGCGGACTTGTTGTTGGTCAGGAAGTTGCACGACAGTTGAACAAAAGATTCATCTTTGCAGAAAGAGAGGACAAAAAACTTTCTCTTAGAAGAGGATTCACTCTCGATGAAAATGAAAAAGTTTTGGTCTGCGAAGATGTTGTTACAACCGGTGGTTCAGTGTATGAAGTGATAGATATTGTGAAAAACAACAGTGCAAAAGTAGTCGGAGTTGGATTTATTGTAGACAGAAGCAACGGTAAAGTAAACTTTGGCTATCCTCAATTCAGCACGTTGAAGATGGAAGTTGTCTCTTATCTGCCGGATGAATGTCCTCTTTGCAGAAAAGATATTGAGCTTGTAAAGCCGGGTTCACGGAAAATCAAATAATTTCTGAGTCTGTCATTCCCGCGAACGCGGGAATCCATTTTTCAAACAATCCCTAGATTCCTGTTTTCACAGGAATGACAAATAATGAAAGAACACAAGTCTTTAACACTATCACTCAAAAAATCCTATCTTTGTGATATAAATTTTAATCCCTTGTGAAAGAATTGCTAATGAAATTAATCTCATTTTTTCTATTGACTCTCACGATCACTTACTCGCAAGTAAACTTTGAAAATTACTTCGAGAACAAAACTCTCCGATTGGATTATTTTCACTCAGGTGATAAAGAGAACGATTACTATTCATTCGATGAACTGATTGAAGAACCATACTGGGGCGGATCAAAAGTTAATTTAATTGATAAATTCAATTACGGCAAATACAAGTTTGAAGTTTACGATGTTGCAAGTAATCAGCTTATCTATTCAAGAGGATATTCAACTATATTTAATGAATGGCAGACGACCGAAGAAGCAAAAAACACAACGAGAACATTTAACGAAACGGTTGTGTTTCCGTTTCCCCAAAATCCTGTGTTGGTAAAATTTTATGCATCAAACAGGAAGAGCGAATGGATACATAAGTTTGAGTATGAGGTAAATCCTGAAAATTATTTTATTAAGCCGGAACGAATTTCAGAATACAAAAATTTTGAAGTGCTTAACTCAGGTGATCCTTCAGAAAAAGTTGATATCGTCATCATCCCTGAAGGTTATACAAAAGATCAAATGAATTTATTTAAAGAAGACAGTGAAAAGTTTGCTGGCTATTTGTTCAACTCTTCTCCATTCAGAGAGAATAAAGACAAATTTAATATTTGGGGAGTTGAGGCTGCTTCAATCGAGTCAGGCACTGATATTCCAAAAGAAAATATCTGGAAGAAAACTCTGATCAATTCAACCTTGTATACATTTGATCTTGAAAGATACCTGATGACTTATGACAACAAAACATTAAGAAACATTGCGTCCAATGCTCCTTATGATCAGATTTATATTCTCGTTAATTCAGATAAATACGGAGGAGGCGCTATTTACAATCATTATTCAGTTTGCGTTAATGATAATAAATACTCTGAATTTGTTTTTGTTCACGAATTTGGTCACGGATTTGCCTCACTCGCAGATGAGTATTACACTTCAGATGTTGCTTATGAGGAATTTTATCCGCTTGATGTTGAACCGACAGATCCAAATTTAACTACTCTGATTGATTTCGATTCCAAGTGGAAAGATCTTGTCGAAGACAATACACCAATTCCAACTCCTGATACCGATGACTACAAAAACAAAGTCGGTGCATTTGAAGGCGGAGGTTATATGGAGAAAGGAATTTACAGACCAACACATGATTGCACAATGAAGTCAATCAAAGTTGATGGTTTCTGTCCTGTTTGTAAAAGAGCAATTCAGGAAATGATAGATTTTTATTCGGAATAAATTATGCCAATAGACCAAAAAAAATTACACAGACTTGTTGAGTCAATCGCTTCCGGTAAATTTAAGACTGAAGAAGAGATGCTCATTACAACTATCAATGAGATTGTTGGCAATGAGGCAATAGATATTACGGGTGGCAGAATCTGGAAGTTGAATGCACAGACGGAAACTTATCACCTTTTATATCAAACTGGAAAAATCGAAAAGATTGATACGACATTTCAGATAGATATTCACAGATACCCAATACTGGATTTAATAGCCAAACAGAGAACCATACTTGGCAAAGAGACAATTAGTGCACTTCGAAAAAAAGGAATATTTAAGTATTCAGCTTCAGGTGTTGGTGGTCGAAAAAAAATTGAAGATAAATATTACTATGATTACCTTCTCGCATTGAACAGTCACAAAATTGATGAAGACTTCAGAATAAATCTGAATATGATTGCCACAGCAATAACTTCGCAAATTAAACAAAGAAGATCAGCTGAAAGCGTTAATTATCTGAAGGCAGACATTGATAAAGCACGTCAACTTCAGAAAAGTATTTTACCGGAACACGAATTTAAATTTCACGACTACGATTTATATGGAATAACAAATCCTGCTGATATAGTAGGCGGAGATTTTTTTGACTATCTTGAACACGGTGAAGAACAGGATAGATTAGGTATAACCATAGGAGATGCTGCTAGCAAAGGTGTTGGTGCAGCTGCAGAGGCAATGTACATTTCAGGTGCTTTGAGAATGGCGAGCGGTTTCGAAATTAAAATTGTCACTTTGATGCGAAAAATAAATCAGCTCGTAAACAGAATATTTGAAGACGATAAATTTGCTTCCCTTTTTTATGGAGAGCTGTCAACTCACAGCACGGGCCTATTTCTTTATGCCAATGCCGGACACAACCCGCCGATATTTATTAAAGCAAAATCTGAAAAAGCAGAATTTCTTCAACCGACGGGTCCTGTACTTGGTCCAGCACCAAATGCTAAATACCATATTGACAGTATTAACTTCTCAAAAGGGGATGTGCTTCTATTATATTCCGATGGTATTACTGAATCGGCGGATGAAAATTTTGAACCGTATGGCGACGAAAAACTTTTAGCAAAACTGAAATCTTTAGTTAAGCTAACAACTAAGGAAATTGCACTGGGAATTCTTGATGATGTAATTAAGTATTCTAAGAACGGAAAATATTCTGATGATATGACTTTAGTCGTCATCAAAAAAATGAAATAGAGATTAATAAAAAAATATGGGGTGATGTATGCTTAATTCAGTAAACCCAACAAACTTACAAATTATAAATACCTATCCACAGATGTTAACATCTGACGTCAGCGAAATTATTAATTTAACTAATAGTGCTTTCGAAGAGTGGAGAGAAACTTCGTTCAGTCAAAGATCAAAACTAATGACAAATGCTGCAGAAGTCTTAAGATTAAAGAAAGAAGAATGTTCCAGACTGATGACGCTCGAAATGGGAAAACCGATTGCACAGTCCAGAGCTGAAGTAGATAAATGTGCATGGGTTTGTGAGTTTTACGCTGAAAATGCAGAGAAGTTTTTAACTGATGAATTAATATCTACAGATGCCTCAAAAAGTTTTGTTACCTTTCAACCATTGGGAATAGTACTTGCAGTAATGCCATGGAATTTTCCATTATGGCAGGTGTTCAGATTTGCTGCGCCGGGATTGATGGCTGGCAATGCAGGAATTCTGAAGCACGCTTCAAATGTTTCAGGCTGTGGGCTTGCAATTGAAGAAGTTTTTCGTGAAGCAGGTTTCCCAAAAAATCTTTTCAGAACAATTTTAGTCCCCTCGTCTCAAATGGAAGAGGTGATAAGGAATGAAAAAATCAAAGCAGTGACTTTAACTGGGAGCGTTCCTGCTGGTAAGGCTGTAGCAAAGACTGCGGGTTCTGTATTGAAAAAAACCGTAATGGAACTTGGAGGTAGTGATCCTTATGTTATTCTTGAAGATGCTGATCTGGAAATGGCTGCTGATACTTGTGTAATTGCAAGATTAATTAATGGTGGACAGAGCTGCATTGCCGCTAAACGATTTATTGTTGTGGAAAAAGTGTATGATGAATTTGAAAAGCTATTTGTTGAGAATATGAAATCAAAAAAGATGGGAGATCCATTTGATGAATCAAACTATATTGGTCCTCAGGCAAGCGTTCCATTAAGAGATGAACTTCATCAGCAGATAGAAAAAAGTATTGAATTTGGTGCTAAGCTTTTACTCGGTGGAAATATTCCTGAAATGGCAGGGGCATGGTATCCACCAACGGTTTTATCAAATGTTAAAAAAGGAATGCCTGCGTACGATGAAGAATTATTTGGACCGGTTGCCGCATTAATTAAGGCGAAGGATGAAGAAGAGGCAATTCAAATAGCCAACGATTCAATTTTTGGACTTGGTGCTTCTGTTTTTACTCGAGATTTGAAAAGAGGAGAATTGATTGCGAAGGAAAAAATACAGGCAGGCTGCTGTTTTGTAAATGCATTTGTCAAATCTGATCCAAGATTACCATTTGGAGGAATAAAGGAATCCGGCTATGGCAGAGAACTTTCTTCTTTTGGAATCAGAGAATTTGTGAATATTAAAACTGTTTTTGTAAAATAATTAATCTTGTTTTTCGTGAACGATGTTTTTAACCAGTTTAATAATGCTCTGCTTCGAAAAAGGTTTTGAAAGATAGTGTGTACATCCGGCTTTGATAAATTCCTCTCTGTCACCGCGCATAGCAAAACCTGTTAAAGCAACAATCGGAATATTTTTATATCCATTAATTTTTCTTATTTGCTTTGTAGCATCAATACCACTCATGCCTACTCCAAGATTAATATCCATAAGAATAATATCAAAGTTGGTTTGACCTACCATTTTAATTGCTTCCTCACCGCTATCAGCAAATTCCAGCTCGCAGAAATTCCTAAGGAAAAGTCTTGTTATATCCTTGCTGCCTTCATCATTTTCAACAATGAGTACTTTAGGCTGCCTACCAATTTCATTTTCTTCAGACGCTTCAGAAAGTGATTCAATACCTTGAAATGTATTTGTATCTGAAGTAGCGTAGTCTTTAACCAAAGGAAACAAAACTGTAAAAGTTGAACCGGATCCTACTTCGCTAGTGACACCTATTCTACCATTCATTATGTCGACAAATTTTTTCGTAATTGTTAAGCCAAGTCCTGATCCTTCAAAATGTCTGTTAAAGCCTTCGCTAACTTGTCTGAATTCCTGGAATATCATCCCTAGACTACCTTCAGGGATTCCGATTCCAGTATCTTTAACAGTAATTCTGGCGTAATTTGTTGAGCCGTCATAAATTGAATCAATCGTTACTATAATTCCTCCTGATAAAGTGTACTTAAGCGCATTATTTACCAAATTGTTTATTATCTGCCGGAAAATTTGCTCATCAACTTCTGAACAAACAGTATTATCTGCGATTACAGTTTTTAAGTAAAGATTTTTTCTCTCAGCAACCGCTTCAAATAACTGAACTTGTGATTTAACCATCTCAGCAAGTCTGTGCGGCCAAATTTTAAGATCCACCTTATTTGCCTCAATCCTTGAGAGGTCGAGCACAGAATTAAGAGTATCCATTAATCTGTTTCCGCTAATCAGAATCCTGTCGGCCATTTCTTTTAACTCTTCCTTTTTAAGCTCCTCTTTTAGCAATTCTGCAAAACCAAGTATGCCAACAAGTGGTGTTCTTAATTCATGGCTCATATTTGCAAGAAAGTTAGATTTAATCTTGCTCAGTTCTTCAGCCTGTTCCTTAGCAATTTTAAGTTGATATTCAGTGTTTTTTCGCTCAGTAATATCTCTCATTGTAACCAAAATAGAATTCTTATCAGCAAATGTAATTTTAGTGCCGAGGCTTTCAACCCATCTATCTTCTCCATCAACTGTTTTAATCAAATACTCATCAATAATTGGTTGAGAAGATTTTCTGGATTTAGCAAGAACATTTAAAACACGTGTTATGAAATCCGGATGTAAAAAATCAAAAACTTTTTTTCCTATTCCCTGACCTGGATTTTCAAGTCCAACTAAATGTGCGGCACTGTTATTAGCAAAAATAATTTCTCCATCCCAATCAATTATTAAGGCAGCCTCAATCATATTATCAATTAGTGAGCGAAAACGTGCCTCACTATCTTTTAAAGCTTCCTCTGCCTTTTTACGTTCGGTGATATCTTCATATGTTCCAAGAACACCTACAACCTTGCCCAACTCATCGTGAAGCGGGATTTTATTTGTTTCGAGCCAGGAGATTTGCCCATCAAGATGTGTCTGTGGTTCTATTAAATGATAAGTTGGTTTATCATTCTTCATCACCTCGTAATCTATCGATCGATAGTAATCAGCTTCAGCGCTTTTCCATGGCATATCATAATCGGTTGAACCAATGAGATCAGAGGGTTTTGAAAGGCCGGCATCCTTTGCAAAATTTTTATTGCATCCCAGATATCTAGAGTCCAAATCTTTCCAAAATATTCTCTGAGGAATGTTGTCCAGTATTAGCTGGAGCATCTGTTTGGAATTACGAAGTTCATTTTCAGATATTTTTCTATCAGTAATATTCAGAGCAGCTGTAATTAATGCAACAGGTTTTCCTTCATCATTTCTAATAACTGATGTTGATACTGATGCTGGAAATTCCGTACCGTCTTTTCTTTTACTTATAATCTCACCGCTCCAACCGCCTTTTAATGTCTCGGGCAGAATTTGATTAATAATGTTAGCCGAATTTCTTTCTGACCTTAGAACAGAAATATGTTTTCCTATTATTTCCTCATTACTATAACCGAAGATATTGCAGAAAGAATTATTAACGAAAATAATGTTGTCCATCATATCTGTAATACATACCGATTCATAAATGCTTTTCAGTGCATGTGCAAGCATCAATATTTGTTCTTCTGCACTTTTACGTTCGGTTATATCTCTTACAATTGCCTGAATTAAATTTTCAGCACCCAGCTTAATTCTATTTAAACTGACTTCAGCATCAAACAATTCCCCATTAAATTTTTTATGTTTCCATTCAAATCTTTGAGGAATTCCTGCTAAAGCAGCTGTTATTTTTTCAAGTGCTATTTCTTTGGAGTATCTGCCGTCGGACTGTTTTTCAGGTGAAAAATCATAAGGTGGTTTACCGATTATATCTTCTTTATTGCAGCCGAATATTTCAAGTGTCTTTTCATTGCAATCAATGAAGATTTCATGATCCATTATAAAAATCGAGTCATTTGCCAGCTCGAATAATGATTTAAACTTTAATTCACTTTTTTCAAGCTTATCGAATGCCTTTCTTTTTTCAGTTATGTCAACGAAGAATACTGCTACTTTACCCGGTGCTATTTGAATTGCTGAAACATCAAATACTCCTTTTATATACTTATCATCATACTCAATAAATTCATTTTCGAACTTTATTCCCTTCGAAGCTACCTTTGAGTAAATCTTTGGTATTTCAGTTGTGTGGAGTCTTGGAAACACATCTCCGATTTTTTTATTTATAAACTGAGAATGTTCTATTCCCAGAATTTTATCAGCGGCTGAATTATAGGCAGTGAAAATGAGATCTTCGTTGTCCTTAAGATCGTATACATGAACACCGTAGGGTGAGGCATCAAAAATTTGTTTTACTTTAGCTGTAGATTCATTAACTGATTCTTCAGCTTCTTTGATTTTTGTTATGTTGTCACAAACAATCAGAATATCTAAATTTTTTCCATTTGATTCAATTGTGCTGGCGTTTTCTCTTACCCAAATAATTTCCCCGTTTTTCTTAACTTTTTTGATCTCCCAGTTAAACATTTTACCAGGATTTTTTACACATTTTAGAATTTGGTTCTTAACTGTTTTCCAGTCATCCTCAAGAAAAACTTTTTCAACAGACTGGTTCAATAATTCGTTTACTTTATAGCCAAGTTCTTTAGCACCAAGCGTATTTACTTCTTTGATAATACCATTCCTATCCAGGATAAAAATCATTAATGGATTATTATCAAAAATTGATTTTAACTTTAGCCGGGTATTTTTTAATTCATCATTAGTATTTTTTATTGTGGTTCTATTTTTATTTTCTGTGAAACTGACCGACAGAAACTTTTTGGTTTTGACGTTTACTTTAACAACTTCCGCATTCATTTTATGTACTTTTCCGTTGTTGCCCGTCAGTTCAACCGAATTAATTTGAAAAGATTTTTTTGATGATTTATTGGCGAATTTTTTTAGTTGTCTCCCAGATATATCGACAGGGAAGATATCTGTAAGATATTTATCTTTCTTATTATTTTTCAGGACTTTAAAAAATTTACGAGCAGCTTTATTAGCTTCTATTATTTTAAAGTCTTGCTTATCAATAATAATTTTAATGTCAGATGACTCTTCTAAAAGATTGCTGTGTTTTATTTGCATAAGTACTTAAAGCTGGCCTTGTTTAATTTGCATCATTGTTCTGTTTACTTTTCTTTTAAACCTTTAGTTTTTTAATGGACTAAGAAGACTTAATGTAAGAAATAAATTAAAATTACTAATTTTGTGCCAATGTTTAACAATAAACTAACAATTCAATACGACGGAACAAACTATGCTGGTTGGCAAATTCAAGAAAATGCCCCTTCAATCCAGGCAGTAATTAGCAATTCTATTAAGCAAATATTACAAGAGGATATTAACCTCCTCGGGGCAGGTAGAACTGATGCAGGAGTCCATGCTTTGGGTCAGGTTGCAAATTTTACCGTTAGTCAGAAACTGGATTTATTTAAGTTTAAATATTCCCTGAATTCAGTATTGCCAAAAGATATTTCAATAGCTAACATTGAAACTGTTGAAGAGAATTTTCATTCCAGGTTTAGTGCCAAGAGAAGATCATATATTTATTTGATTTCAAGTCAGAAATCACCTTTCTTCGAGCGTTATTCGTACACATATTTTTCTGAATTGAATCCTGAAAAACTTAATGAACTTTCGTCAACTTTAATTGGAATTAAGGACTTTACTTCATTCAGTAAAATTAATACTGAAGTTCAAAATAAAATTTGTGAAATTTTCGAAGCGAGGTGGCGTAGACAAAAAAACTTACTTATTTTTTATATTGAAGCTAACAGGTTTTTATACGGAATGGTTAGAGCAATTGTTGGTTCGTTGATAAAGGCATATTCTTCTGAAGATGGAGATAGTTATTTAAAAAATATATTCATCCAAAATGACAGAAGCGCTGCTGCGGATGCTGTTCCTGCTAAAGGTTTATTTTTGTACAAAGTGAAATACTGATATGATATCCCTTCAAAACAAAAATGTATTGGTTACCGGTGGTTCACGTGGCATCGGTAAAGCTTGTGTTGAATTATTTCTTCAGGCTGGTGCCAACGTTGCCTTCACATTTCAATCGGCAAAAAATGAAGCTGATAAAGTGGTTACCGGTTATATCGGCCCATTAAAACTGAAACAATATAAACTTAATCTAGCTGATGCGGTTGACATTGAGAAAGTGATCCGGAATATTCTAAACGACTTTGGAAATATAGATATAGTTATTAATAATGCTGGTGTCTGGAAAGAGGCTGCAATTGATCAAATGACAATCGAACAATGGAATGAGACGATGAATATAAATCTTACAAGCACATACCTGATAACAAAACTTGTTGTTCCCAGAATGAAAAAAAATAAATTCGGACGAATTATTAATATCGCTTCGACTGCAGGACAAAGGGGAGAAGCTTTTCATTCTCATTATGCAGCTTCAAAAGGAGGAATAATATCTTTAACAAAATCACTTGCTTCAGAATTAGGACAAAATAACATTACCGTTAATTGTGTTGCCCCAGGTTGGGTGGTTACAGATATGACCACCGATTCTTTAGCAGATGCTGAAATATATAAGAAAGTGCTGAACGATATTCCTTTAAATAAAATTGCTAAACCAGAAGAAATCGCAGGACCGGTTCTATTCCTTGCTTCGAACCTTGCTTCACACATTACCGGTGAAATATTGAACGTTAATGGTGGTTCAGTTTTATGCGGTTAGAATTTAGAGAAGAGAGGAATAGTTAGATGGATTCAAGTTTTTTGGCTGATATTCATCCGAAAGTTGTTCATTTCCCTGTAGCATTACTAACGACTTATTCATTGCTTGAAATCGTGGGAATAGTTTTTAAGAAAGAATTTATCTCAAAATCAGCTTTGCTTATTTTATGTCTTGGTGTCGTGACGGCTTTCTTTGCTGTATTAACAGGCAATCAGGCATCATCTGATTTTAATTTCTGGACTGATGACAGCAGTGCATTATTAGGTGAGCATCAAAACTATGCAACGTACTTGCTCTGGTTTTCGGTACTTGTTTGCGGGTTCAGGATTTTTGTTGTCTTAAAGAAAAAATTTTTCGGAATTACAAAGTATCTTTTTATTCTTTTTGTATTAATAATATTGTTTCTAGTTTACCAAACAGGTATGCATGGTGGGGATCTAGTAAAAAAATATGGGATAGGGACTGATGTTTTCGAAACCAAAATTTCGAAATAAAAATTATTTCCCATTCATCTACCTGAAATTTTATTTAAGTTTGTAATGTGATGATCAAAGCATTCAGCAAATATTTTCTTTTATTCTTAATTATTCTGCAGTCAATTACTTTCGCCGGTGAACCACCTGCAAGCAAAGCTGTTGGTGTTTTTCTTTCTGCTGGTGTTGGTGCAAGACTTCCTATTGGTGACTTCTCAAATTCAACAGATCTTGGTTATGGTTTAAACTTTGAAGCCTCCTATACTGATAGTGATTATTTGCCTTTTTTCCTTTTTGCGCGATTGGGCTATGAACAATTTCCCGGGTCACAGGATTTTTATCAGGGAACAGATTACTCAAATTATTCAACTACTATAATTCCCGTTTCTTTGGGACTTCGCTATTATTTCAGTCCTTTAGTTGAGAGTGTTGTATTGCTTATGCCAACTGTAGAAGGTTCGGTTTCATATACATACTTTGAGGTGTTGAATGAATTCAAAGCTGATGCAGGGCGGAGTAATTATAGAGAAGATTTATGGAAATTTGGGGGAACTGTAGGAGCCGGATTTTCAATGTTCATTCTGGAAATTATGGCGAACTATACTTATTACGAATCTAATCAATACTTATCTTTTAACTTAAATGTTAGACTCCCATTATTCGTTAATCTTTGAGGTAATAAAATGAATTATCAAAACATTCTCTTTGAAATTAAAAATCATACTGCTTTAGTAACCGTAAACCGTCCAGATAAGCTTAATGCTTTAAACGGTCGAACCATTGATGAACTTGAAGATGTTTTCCATTCAATTAAAAATAATCCTGAAGTATTTATTGTTGTGTTGACAGGAAGCGGCGAAAAAGCTTTTGTTGCAGGTGCTGATATTGCTGAACTAAATAAGCTTGATGTAATTTCTGCAAAGGAATTTTCTGAGAAAGGCAACAGGGTATTCAGAGCAATCGAAACACTTGATAAACCTGTAATCGCAGCGGTCAATGGTTTTGCTCTCGGTGGTGGCTGCGAGCTAGCTTTAGCTTGTCACATAAGGATCGCAAGTGAGAATGCTAAGTTTGGTCAACCAGAAGTTAATCTTGGAATTATTCCCGGCTACGGCGGAACACAAAGACTCGCACGAGTTATTAATTCGGCAAGAGCATTGGAAATGATTTTAACCGGTGATATGATTGGCGCAGAAGAAGCTATCAGAATTGGTCTAGTTAATAAAGTTTATCCACAAGCTGAGTTGTTAAATAAAACTTTGGAAATGGCTGAAAAGATAGCTTCAAAGGGACATCAGGCAATTCGCTTTGCACTTAAAGCTGTTAAAGCTACTGATAACATTTCTTTGAATGAAGGTTTAGCTTACGAAGCAAGCTTGTTTGCTCTTGTCTGCGGAACGGAAGATTTCAAAGAAGGTACTGCAGCATTCCTCGAAAAAAGAAAACCTCAGTTCAAGCATCGTTAATCTTAAAAATAGATGATGCCTTCATTTAAAATCAGGAAGAGTTTATTGCTTACATTAATTGCTACAGCAGTGATTCTGATTGTAGCGAATATACTTTTGAAAAGCGATCTGTTCGTGAATAGCTCGTATGAAAATACAATTGACGGAGAAGAAATCAGCGAAAGATTTTTAAATATCCTCGCTGAATTTGATATCGCAGATAAACTGATAAAAGAAAAAAAAGTAAAGGACAAATACTCTGATCAGGAAATTTCAAGTTTTAAAGTTCAGGTTCCCAAAGATCTTTCAATACCGGAAATCCTGCAGGACGTATTTCAGTCATTCAAAAAAGACAGTCTAATAATACAATCCTTCGAAAAAGTGAAAGGCAGTAAAACTACACTTGCTCTGAAGAAAGGAAATTCAGCTGTTCTTCAAGTGGAGTTTAATTATGCCAAAGATTACTCCAGGAATAATGGGTACCTGGCATTTATTATTAACGATGTTGATCCAGCAAACGAATCAACTATTGCTCTGATTGAGTCTCCCGCAAAAATAAATTTATTGATCCGGCCAGAGACCAAACATCTACAGCAGCTTGAATATATAAGAAGTAACGGACAGCAATTTTCAGTTTTAATTGATGATGATATCAGTGAACAAAAGTACAAGCTTGGCGAGACTTACTCAGAGCAAAGGGTTGTCACTGTTATCAAAACTTTGGTGACTGATTTCGAGAAAGCAGTCTGTTTTATAATTGATGAAAAATCCAATGTCTATAATTCTCCGAATTATGAAATACTGAAAAGAGAACTCTCGAAAAGAAAAATTAAGCTATTTAGTAAATCCGAATTTGAAAATCTAAATAACGAAGAAATGATGCTCGATTCATTCAATTATCAAATGAATTCTCTTGCTAGTAGTGGATCGATTATTTTTTTAGTAAGCGAAGATGCTTACATGACTTTGAGTTCTGAAATAATAAAGTATAAAAAGAGAGGTTACAGAGTTATTACAAGCAGTCTGATTCTTTAGATCATGAAGTTATGTTATTTTTTGAATACGTCTTCGAATTCAAGAACCACTATCTCACCAAATACATCTTTATTGATCTGTCTAAGAATTTTATTTGAATCGCCAACCAAAACAGTTATCAACTGCTCTGGATGGATACTATCAATCGCAATTTTATTTATATCATCCAGGCTGACTGAATTTACTCTATCGATGTAAGTTTCAAAATAATTGTCCGGAAGATTGTTAATAATTTTACTGCTTATATTACTTGCAATTTGCCTGTAAGTCTCAAAATTTGCCGGGAATCTTTTTGTTAGTGATGATTTGGAGAATACCAGTTCATCTTCAGTAATACCATCTTTGATTTTATTAATTTCATTATAGATTTCTCTTAATGCATTTGTTGTGTTTTCAACATCTACAGATGTTGAAACTGCAAAATAGCCGGCTTCTTTAAGATAATTGAACCTTGAATGTATTCCATAAGTATAGCCGTTTTTTTCTCTAAGATTAAGATTCAGTCTGCTGGAAAATTGTCCTCCGAGAGCAAGATTCATTATCTGCTTTTGAAAGAAATCTTTTTCACTTCTTTTAGATGACAGATGACCTGTTCGGATTTCGGTTTGAAGAGCATCTTTTTTATTTATTACAAAAACTTTTCTTTGTGATTTTGTCAAATTAAGTGATGATTCTTCAACAGTTGTTTTTACATCCCAATTTCCGAATGTATCATTCAGTTCTGACTGAAGTGATCTTAAATCAATATCTCCAACCACAACAGCTGAGGAATTAAAAGGAGAGAATTTCTTTTGATAAAGACCTTTTATCAATTCGATTTGAATATTTTGAACTGTAGGTTCAATACCCATAACAGGAAAAGCATAGGGCGAATCGCTCCCAAATAAGAAATACTCAAATGAAATTTCCGCAACATAATCCGGTTCAGCTTTAACTTGTTCGAGTCTTGCGAGCACTTTTCTTTTCTCTCGATTAAAATCATTTTCGTTAAGATGAGGCTCTGTAATTACACTTGATAAAAGTTTTAATGCAGGCAAAAAATTTTCACGCAATACCTGTAAAGAGAGAAAAGTAACATCAGGATCCGATGAGATTGAAAATTGCGCACCAAGCATCTCAAACTCATCTGCTAACTGAAGTGCATCAAATTTTCCAGCACCTTCATCAATACACATAGCCAGAAGATTGCTCAAACCCTTAAGATTTTCAGGATCGAATCTGCTGCCATTGTTGACTAAAAAGTTTATTCTGATTAATGGAAGTTCTTTTTTTTCACTGAAATATATTTTTAACCCATTATTCAGCTGATAGGTTTGTATAGTAGGAAGAATAAAATTAATTTCTCCAGAACTTGCTGGTCTTTTGCTTCTCTCAGTTTGCATTTTTTCTCTCCGGAACAATTCTCAATTCAACATAATTACTTTGCAAATACTTATTTACTACTTTGGCAATCCCATCCTCATTTACATTATTGTATCTTTTAAGATCGAAGTTGAATGAATTAGGCTCACCTAAATAGAAATTGTAAAGATTCAGCATATCGGCAATGGTATCTATATTTTGTAAAGAATAAATGAAATTTGATTTGATGACATTTTTTGATCTTTTCAGCTCCCTCGGAGAAATATTTTCCTCTCTAAGAATTGAAATTTCATCAAAAATTATTCTCTTTATTTCGTTGAGAGATTTATCTGGTTTTGCTGTTGCAACAATCATAAAATGTCCGCCATACTTGCCTGAAAATTGCATAGAGTTAACATCCTGAGCAATTTCTAATTCATAGACGAGCTTTCTTGTTAGCCGCGCATTTTTTGAACCGGTTAACAAGTCTGAAAGAATATCAAGAGCTGCATCATCTGAACTGAATGCATTTTGTGTGTGCCAGGCAAAATAAATTCTTTCAAGATTTACTTTATCCTCTACTGTGATAAACTTTAAATCTTCAAGCTGAGAGGATTTAGAATTTATTGCAGCCGGTGTTCCATTATTTTTTATCTCACCAAAATATTTTTCAATAAGCGATTTTGTTTTATTGATTTCAAAATTTCCCGCAACTACAAGTGTTGCATTGGAAGGGGAGTAGTATTGTTGAAAAAATGAACTGACATCCTCCAGAGTATAGCTTTCAATATCTTTGTAGTAGCCTATCGTAGCCCAACTATAAGGATGACCATCCGGGTAAAGATTTGAAATTATTTTTTCCCAAGCTAAACCGTACGGTTGGTTATCATATCTCTCCAAACGCTCGTTCAGAACAACACTTTTTTGATTGTCAAGTTTTATCTGGTCGAGAGCATCAAGAAAAAATCCCATCCTATCAGACTCCAGCCAGAGTGCAAGTTCCAAATCGTTTGAAGGAAGTTTTTCAAAATAATTTGTTCTGTCAAAGCTTGTAGATGCATTCAAAGTTCCACCTGCTTCCTGGATATATTTAAAATGCATTTCCTTAGGTACATTCTTAGAACCCTGGAACATCATATGTTCAAATAGATGTGCGAGACCAGTTTTACCTTTTACTTCGTTTGCTGACCCTGCCTTATACCATATATTAACTGCAACTGAAGGAAGAAAATTATTTTGAAAAAGAATAACCTCAAGACCATTAAGGAGTTTATATTTTTCGTAAGGGATATCTAAAAGATTCATAATTCTTCTGAGCTTGTCTATAGTGAAATTAACAAGAAAATATTACCGTTTAGTTCAAAATGAAAGAATTGTAAATGTTCAATAAATCGACAAAAAAACAATAAATGAGAGTAATTAAAAATTAATTATTAAATAATTATTATTTTTTTACAAAAAACTTGAATTCATCACGAATATACTAAATATTTGGTAAGACAAATTAAAACTTTTTCATCCGGGGTGGGAAGAAAATGTTTAAATATCGATGATAATATTTTTTCAATTCTTAACTAACCATAAATTATACTCACAAATAAAAAGGAGAGGATATATGAGTAAAATCTATACCTTCATTGTTATGCTTTTTCTCCTTCTTTCAGTCACAACTTTTGCACAAACATATAAAATTAGTGGAAAAGTTACTGATGGTACAAATGGAGAGGCACTACTAGGTGCTAACATCTTTCTAAAGGGGACTGCTTTAGGTGCTGCATCAGATGCAGATGGAAATTATTCTATTACAGCCAACCCCGGGTCATATACAATTACCTGCAGCTATATCGGTTACGATAAGGTAGAGCAGGATATTAACCTTATGGGTGATATGACAATGAACTTCAGTCTGAAAGAATATCAGTTTACTCTAAGCGTAACTGTTATTTCGGACAGAGCTAAAGACAGAGAAACACCTGTTGCGTTTACTGATATCGACAAAAAACAAATCCAATTTAATCTTGGTTCCAGAGATATTCCTCTGGTTTGGAATAGTACTCCATCAGTCTTCGCAACAAACAATGGTGGTGGTGCTGGTGATGCGAGAGTAAATGTTCGTGGATTTACTCAGAGAAATGTTGCAATAATGATCAATGGTATTCCAATAAATGATATGGAAAACGGCTGGGTTTACTGGTCTAACTGGGATGGTTTAGGAGATGTCACATCTTCGATCCAGATACAGAGAGGATTGAGTGCAACAAATCTTGCAACGCCATCTATTGGTGGTACAGTAAATGTCATTACTGATCCGACACAACAAAAAGCTGGCGTTATTTATCAAAATGAAATAGGAACTGCTGGTTTAAGTAAAAACACTTTGTATGCAAATACCGGATTGATTGATGATAAGTTTGCATTAAGTATTGGTGGAGTACGTAAAGTTGGTGATGGATATGCTGATAAAACCTGGACAGATGCCTGGGCGTATTATATGGGTGTAGCATATCAGATTAATAACAATAACAGATTAGAACTTTATGCTATGGGTGCTCCTCAGCAGCATGGTCAGAGAAGATGGAGATTGAACATTGCAAACTTTAGTCATGAGCTAGCACGCGAATTAGATTATCCTGAATCCGCACTAAATGATAAAAGGTTAAGAGATCAAGGTATTTTGTATAACTCAAACTGGGCAGGCGTTAACTCGTCATATGATGGCTTGCAATGGCAAAGATCATATTGGAATAATGACATAAATCAACGTTATGATGCAAGCTCTATAAATGAAAGTGTTAACTATTATCACAAGCCTTTAGCTAATTTGAACTGGTATTCACAATTATCTGATAATTGGAGTCTATATACTACCATCTATTATTCTGGTGGCTTAGGCGGTGGAAGCGGTACATTTGGAAGCTTGGTTTATAACACTTCACTTTTACAGCGTGTAGTTGATTGGGATGCAACGATTTCAAGAAATCTAACCCACATTGATACAATTGATTTCGGAAATGGTCCGACACAATATATCGTTTCAAATAATATTAGTGGAGATCCTAATCGTGGTGGTATTCTTAGAAATAGTGTGAATTCTCAGTATACGCTTGGTGGAATTGCTAAGGCATTTTGGAAAACCACTGAAAACCTAACAACATCTTTCGGCGTTGATGGTAGATACGCTGAGATTGAACATTTTCGTGAAGTTCGTGACTTATTAGGAAACGATTATTATTACTGGGATGGAAATGATTTTGAGAGACTTGATCCATCAAAAGCAACTGATATGTACAAAGATTTAGGAGATAGGATTGATTACAATAACACTAATAAAGTAACCTGGCTTGGTGGTTACGTTCAGGCAGAGTACACTCAGCCAAAATACACTCTTTATGGAACAGCAGGTTATTCGGTAATCAAATATGATTACACAGACCACTTCAAATCTCAGATTGAAGGTGACTTGAATTCCGGAGAATTAAAGCTTGAAACCGATATGATAGGTGGTTACCAATTTAAAGGCGGCGCAAGCTATAGGGCAACTGATGAGTGGAGTATTTTTGCTAATGCCGGCTATGTTTCTAAAGTGCCAATCTTTGATCAGGTGATCAATGATGTTAATGGAACTAAAGTAGAAGATCCAAAGAATGAGAATTTTATTTCGTTTGAAGCCGGTGTAAATTCAAGACTGCTTCAGAATCAGCTTACTCTTAAATTAAACGGTTATTACACTATTTGGTCCGATCGTGCACAGAGTATCAACGTTCTTAATGCTGATGGAACAGATGGATTGGTAAGGTTAGACGGAATCGACGCATCATATGCTGGTGTTGAACTTGAAGCTGCATACCAACCAGTAAGATATATCAGATTTGATGCAGCTTTCAGCCAGGGATTCTGGAGTTATACCGACGACGTTAGTGGTTCATATATTCCTGACTTTTCAGATCCCAACTCTGTCGAAGAGTACAATTATTACATTAAAGACCTAAAAGTTGGTGATGCACCACAAACACAACTTGTTCTAGGTTTTACTCTTTTCTTCCCAGAAGGTCTTCAGACCCAATTAGTTTGGAGATATTATGATAGTTATTATGCTGACTTCGACCCATTTAGCAGAAACGACGAAACAGATAGAGAGCAAGTATGGCAAGTGCCATCTTATAGTCTCGTTGATTTGCATCTGCTTTACAGAATTCCAGGACAAGTTGCTGGTTTAGATGTCAGTGTATTTGGACATGTATTTAACCTGTTCAACGAATTATATGTTGAAGATGCAACAGATAATAGTGCATTCAACGGATATAAAGTTGGTGGTGAATTCTATGAATCTCACTCAGCAAGTGCTGCCGAGGTATATCTTGGATTACCAACAGCATTCAATGCAGGCTTTAGAATTGGTTTGTAAGAAAAGATTGGTGTGAAAATGAAAAGGCTGCTCAGAAGGGCAGCCTTTTTTATATTAATGAAGTAGTAATAAGATCCGATCAGTTCTGATAGAACCAAGAAGCTTGAAGAGTTGCGAAAAGGGAATATCTCTATCCCATGAAAACAAAATGATGAATGCTTCACCGACAACCATATCTCTTGAAACAAGTCCCCAGAATCTGCTGTCTAAACTATCATCTCTGTTATCACCCATCATAAAGTAATAATCTTTTTTAAACGTGTAAGATGATACTGGAATACCTTCAATAGTTACTGCACCATTAGCCATCTCAACAACACGATTACCGTACTCACGATCAATTATTGTTCGCCATTGTTCTACATTATACTTATTTAGCGGAATAGTTGAACCCTTTCTTGGAATTACCAGTGGCCCGTAATTATCTTCATTCCATGGCATTCCCTTTGGAAAAATTCTTGGTTCAGCAACACCTTTTGGTACTGGTTTAAGAAAGTTGCCATATCTTCCCTTATAATATTTAACGAAAGTTGGTCTCCAGAATTCTTTACCATTTACAAAAACAACTTTGTCTTTGATTTCAAGCGTATCACCGGGTACTCCGATACATCGTTTGACATAATTTACTCCTCGCTCTGAGGCAAAAAGCTGATCACGATCTCCGGGATATTCAAAAACAACTATGTCCTTTGCTTTTGGATCTTTGAACGCAGGAAGACGAAAAAATGGAAGTTCTATTTCAGTAAAGGGAATATACTTTGGCGAGGATGAGCCATAAATAAATTTATTAACCAGTACAAAATCACCAACAAGAATTGTATCTTCCATTGAACCGGTTGGTATCCGGGTGTTTTGAATAATAAAAGTGATGATGAAAAATGCGGCAATAGCTGCCCAGAAAAGTTGTCTGAAAAACTCGATTACTTTTTCTGTGAAAGTTTCAGGTTTCTTTCTTTCTTTCTTTTTCCAAAAGAAAAATTTTTTTGACTTTACTTCGGAGTCTTTCTGCGTGGATTTGTCATTCATATGAGGATAAGGGTAAAAGTTAATTGGTTGTTGAGAACATTAAAAATCAAACTAAAAAAGAAATAATAATTAAAACGGATTGAAATATACTCTCTTTGCTGAAAATATAAAGCCTAATTTTTTTGAATGATGATAATATTAAAATGGGAATGATGACTTTTAAGTGAAAATCAAACCGGTTTTACAGAAGCTAAAACTTCAACTTTGTTCAATAAATTCATGATACTATCTCTCTGCACTTCGTACTCGGCTCTTAATTCCTCTTTAACAGGATGGGCAGAAGGAATTTCAACTTTTAAAGGATCAACAGGACTTCCATTCACATAAAATCTGTAATCGAGGTGAGGACCGGTTGACAAACCAGTGCTTCCAACATAACCAATAACCTGACCTTGCTGTACAGTTGTTCCTTTCTTTATTCCTTTTGCATACCGCGAAAGATGCAAATACATTGTGGTGTAAACTGAATTATGCCTGATTTTTATAAACTTTCCGGAACCTCCATTGTAACCAACATCTGCTACTACACCATCGCCTGTTGTTCTTATTGGTGTCCCAACCGGAGCTGCATAATCAACACCGTGGTGAGGTCTGCGAACTTTGAGTACGGGATGTAGTCTGCTATTACTGTATCTGGAACTTATCCTGCCAAACTCAATCGGAGCTTTTAGAAATGCTTTCCGCAAGCTGTTTCCAGTTTCATCGAAATACTGATACACGCTGTCCTGTGTGAATGGTATAGCATAAAAATCTTTTCCGTGATGGTTAAAGTGGGCAGCTTTAATTTCACCTATTGCAAAAAATTTATCATCAACATAAAGCTCATCATAAATTACTTTAAAGTTATCTCCCTTTTGCAGATGATAGAAATCAATTTGCCATGCGAATATCTGAGACAGCTTAATTGCGAGCTCGGGCGTAGCTTCTGCATTCATTAGAGAGATATACAAAGATTGGTCTATAACAGCCGATTTTTGATTTTCTCTGACGACAACTTCTTTCTCACTTTCATATACATTAATCGAATCTCTTAAATCAAAAACAACAAATTGTCTTGGACTTTTCTCATAAACAAAATATGCCAATGTATTGAGCGAATCACTGTTTGTAAACGTATGATAGAAATTTCCAGCTACTATTTTTCTGACATCAAGAACGTCATTCGCATTATTTACAATATTTATTATTTCTGCTGCCGCGACACCATGCTTTATTAAGATATCGGACAGAGTTTCATTTTTAGACACCGAAAATGTTTGATGCTCGAGTGAGTCAGAGAAAAATCCGAAACTGTTTAGCGGTTGCTCTTGTATGATATCTGCAGGAATTTCATTTTTAGTGTCGGAACATTTAACCCAACTCCAAAGAAGTACACACAGAAATACAATGCTTATAAGTAAGTATGATAATCTTAAAAATATGGGGATATTTTTGCCTGTCTTCACTAAGCAGTAATGATTGATAAAATTTTTAACAAACTTAGGCTTATTTTTAAAATAATGCAACGTAAATCTGTAAAAGCCGCGGAACTCTTCAATCATAATATATCTGTCCAAAATAATTTTTATCAAAAAAGATAAGGTAATAAGGTTAACAGTTTCCGGGATGGATAGTGTTACTAAGGTTTCAGTAGAATAAGGTTTTTATCGTTAAACTTCTTCACACTTTATTAATATTGTATGAGAAACCTTAGTAACAAAAAGCAAAAAAATCAATTACCTTATTAGATTATTTTACAGAGAGATTGAATTCGAACAAAAATAAAGTTCTTTGAAAACAGATAATTATCCGGCTTTTTACTTTATTCTAAATTTATTTTGGAAAGCACTTAATCATAATAGTTCCTTCTGTTCATATTAATATTTATTTTGGCTAGAATTCTTTTGGCAGATTATGCAGACAAATAAGAAGTTTGGATTTATACTTGGGGCAATAGCATTCGTCACTTTGTTATTGATAGGCGACCTTGATCCGACAAAGCCGCAAATTAATACTATGGCTGCAATTACTGTTCTAATGGCAATACTCTGGATCACTGAAGCAATCCCTCTGGCAGCAACTTCATTAATTCCATTAATATTTTTTCCAATAACCGGAATATTATCAACTGAAGAGATTGCATCATCTTACATTAACTCAATCATTTTTTTATTTCTCGGTGGATTTCTGATTGCTATTGCGATGGAAGAATGGTCATTACATAAAAGAATAGCATTAAAGATTATTACCATATTCGGCGGAACACCCACAGCAATCATAATTGGATTTATGGCATCGGGAGCTTTACTTTCAATGTGGATATCTAACACTGCAACGGCTCTTATGCTGCTGCCAATTAGCTTAGCTGTAATTCAAAAGCTTGAAAATGAATTTGGGGATGAGAAAACTCATAACTTTACGATCGTACTACTTTTATCAATCGCCTATTCCTGTACGCTCGGTGGAGTTGCAACTTTAATTGGAACTCCACCAAATTTAGTTATGGTTAAAATGCTTAATGTGCTTTTTCCTAACGCACCGGAAATATCTTTTGGTAATTGGATGCTGTTATCATTACCTGTTTCTTTATTAATGCTTTGCGCTGTGGCAGTCCTTCTCACAAAAATTCTATTTAAAGTTGACAAAAATGTTAAGCTGGATAAAGGATTTATTGAAAATGAATATAAACGGCTTGGAGAATTTTCCTTTGAAGAAAAAGCTGTAAGTATTGTTTTCATAACAACTGCTCTACTATGGATTTTTAGAAGTGATATTCTATTTGGATTTGTAACAATCCCAGGCTGGTCGAACTTTTTACCAACTTCAGATTTTATAAATGATGGTACGGTTGCGGTCACAATGGCATTTATTCTATTTTTAATTCCATCAGAATCAGGAAAAAGATCTTTACTTGATCATAATGCTTTTAGTAAGGTTCCTTGGGGAATTATTCTTTTATTTGGTGGAGGATTTGCACTTGCAAAGGGATTTTCATCCACAGGTCTTGCAAATTTTATAGGCGAGCATCTTACCGGTTTGCAAAGTGTATCACCAATACTTATCATTTTTATTACGGCTTTAATGGTTAGCTTCCTGACAGAATTGACTTCTAATACCGCAGTTACACAGATGCTTATTCCAATCGTTGCTTCAGTTTCAATCGCAATCGGGTTAAATCCGCTTCTGCTGATGTTTACCGTTACGTTATCTGCGTCAATGGCATTTATGTTACCTGTTGCAACACCACCCAATACAATAATATTTGCAGGTGGAAGAATCAAAATATTTGAAATGGCAAAAACCGGTTTCGCTCTTAATTTTATCGGAGTAATTATTGTAAGTTTTCTTGTCTATTTTCTGGGGGCCCTAATTTTTGGGCTCGATACTTTTCCTGGATGGGCTAACCCATAATCGTTCTAAAGTGAATTTTGCAATGATAATTTATAGCGTTACAGTCGTGATAAAAAAAGAAGTAGAAGAATCCTGGTTAGAGTGGATGAAGGATGTTCATATTAAGGATGTTCTGAAAACCAGCTACTTCATAAATTGCGAAATGCAAAAACAAATAATTCCGGAACCGGCTGCTGGTGAATCAATATATATCATTAACTATAAGACATCATCCCTTGAGCGATATAATGAATATCTGATGAAAGAGGCTCCACGCTTGCAAAAAGAACATACTGATAAATTTTTCGGAAATTTTAAAGCTTTAAGGGCAGTCCATCAAATAATCCCCGGATAAAACCCAAAGACGGGGTTGCTATTTTAATTCAATTTTTTTATTATCACTTAGAAATAATTTCATTTACAGTGTCATTTTCTAAGGGATACTTAATTGAAAAAGTATATTTGGCTATTCCTAATATTATTATTTTCGATTTCCTGCAGGGAAGAAATTATCGAGCCGGATAATTTGGTTGGAAATATTAATGAACCTGTTCAGATAAGAGAACGTAATGCTTATACTTTTTTATTAGATGCACAAAATTTAACAATGAGTTTAACCGTTCCATTATATTTTAGTTCGGCTAGAACGCGGTTTAATTTGAGATTGGTGGATTATGAATCAGGTTATACAAACATCAGTGCTCAGGATATAAGTAATATAGAAAGATTCAGATACTACATTGCAGAAGAAGTTTCCTACCACACTGAACTCCTCGACGGGTACGTTCCCACAACTATTAACATCAACACTGAAAATTTCAGCGGTAAGATTAAAATTGAATTCAGAAAAATTTTCTAGTCAAAATATTTTCATAGAATAAATAAACCTATTTTCCTTATCTTTTAATGCCTTTTCACAGGCAATTTTTAATCAATTAAAATAATAGAAAACCGAAAGCAAATTCTCCCCCTATGTCCGATAATAAATTTTACCAGGTTGCAACTGAAAGCAAAGTCCTTCCCGAAAGAGAAGAAATAAGTCAAGAATATAAATGGAATTTAACCGACATCTTTAAGAGTGATGAAGAATGGGAGTCCGAGTTTAAGGCCGTATCTGAAAAAGTATCAGGGTATCAGAAGTTTGAAGGCAAGCTTGCAGATAGTGCAGAATCTTTACTTGCCTGCTTCAAGTTTGATGAAGCTATCAATATTAAACTTGACCAGCTTCATCTTTATGCTATGCTTTCAAAAGATAGCGATATGAGGGTAGGGAAGTATCATTCGATGGACGACCGTATTAAATCTCTCTATGCAAAAGTTGGTGCAGCTAGTTCATTTATTCGTCCCGATCTCCTTAAAATACCAGATGAAAAATTGAGAGGTATAATCGATTCAAATGAAGATTTAAAAATTTATAAACAGAGCATAGATGATCTTCTCCGTTCAAAGAAACATACTCTTTCGAACTCTGAAGAAAAAATTCTTGCGATGGCATCCGAGTTATCTCAAACTCCATACAACACTTTTTCAATCTTTACGAATGCAGATCTGAAACTACCCGTTGTTGAAGACGAACTCGGAGGTTTAACTGAGCTTTCACATGGAAGATATTATTCTGCGATGTACTCTAAGAATAGAGATTACAGGGCAAGAGTATTTAAAGCATACCTTGAATCCTATAAAAATTATATCAACACTTTCACGGTGTTGTTCAACGGGAATCTGAAGACAAACATCTTTAATGCACACGCCAGGAATTTTGACTCTGCTCTCGAATCCGCATTGCACAGAAACAATATTCCAAAATCTGTTTATCATAATCTTATTGAATCGGCAAATCAAAACCTTCAACCGATGCACCGCTGGGCAGCATTGAAGAAAAAACTTCTTGGAATCAGTGAGCTTTGCCCCTATGATGTTTACGTAACAGTATTCAACTCTCACAATGAAAAAAAATATTCGTATGAAGAGGGTGTTGAGATCGTATTAAACTCTTTGAAGTTAATGGGAGATGATTATATATCATCCCTTAATAAGGCATTTAAAAACAAATGGATTGATGTGTTCGAAACAAAAGCAAAAAAAAGCGGGGCCTATTCATCAGGAACTACTTTCGGAGTTCATCCGTATGTTTTGCTTAACTGGACTGACCTTCTGAATGATGTTTTTACACTTACGCACGAGATGGGACATAATATGCATTCATATTATACAGGCCAAAATCAACCCTATCCTTATGCAAACTATTCTATTTTCCTTGCAGAGGTTGCATCAACTTTTAATGAATCACTTTTACTTGACCATCTTCTCGAAATTGCTGAAAGCAGGAATGAAAAACTTTTTCTTCTTGAAAGATATCTTAATAATCTTACAGCAACTTTCTACAGGCAGGTTATGTTTGCTGAGTTTGAGATGATTGTTTATGACAGAACAGAGAAAGGCGAATCGCTTACTTCAGAAGTGCTCAGCGATTTATATAAAAACACCTATCAAAAATATTGGGGACCCGACATGTTCGTTCCTGAAGAGGAGCAATATACCTGGGCTAGAATACCTCACTTCTATTACAATTTTTATGTTTACCAATACGCAACAGGATTTGCGGCTTCGGAAGTTCTGGCAAAAAAAGTAAAAACCGAAGGTAAACCAGCAGTAAATAAATATCTTAATTTTCTAAAAGCAGGAAGTTCTGACTATCCAATTAATATATTAGCAGCAGCCGGTGTTGATATGAATTCACCTGAGCCGATTAGGGCAGTTAGCGAAAGGATGAATCAGGTTCTGGATGAAATGGAAGGTCTATTATGAAATTATATAACAAGCAATCCTTGAACGAATATCATCAATCTCTAACTTATGATGATATTAGTCTTATACCAACAGAAATTTCCCGGATGAAATCGAGAAAGGAAGTTGATACCTCCTCAAATTTTTTAGGAATTAAACTTGCAGTTCCGATTGTCTCCAGCCCGATGGAATCAGTTACCGGAATAGATATGGCTAAGGAGCTTTATAAACTTGGATGTCTTGGAATTGTAAATCGCTTCGATTCATCACTCGATGAATTACTAAAGAACAAAAATGGAACTCGAAAAATCATCGCTATTTCGATTGCTCTTAATACACCAATCGATGTTGTTAAAAAATTATCTGAAGGCAGAAAAATTATTTGTATAGATACTGCAAATGCCAGCAACAGAGAGGTTCTTAAAAAAACAGAGCAGGTTAAAAAGAATGTAAATCTAAAAGTGATTGTTGGAAACATTGCACACGGTGCTTCATTAAAACATCTTGTCGATTCCGGGGCAGATGGTGTGAGAGTTGGTATTGGAAGTGGAAGTGTCTGTTCAACAAGCATTCAAACTGGAATTGGGATCGGGCAGGTTTCGTCATTACTCAATGTTCTGTTTACACGAAATGAAAGCAAGCTGAAGATTTCCATCATCGCAGATGGCGGTATTAAAGGTGCGGGTGATGTTGCAAAAGCCATTGCTCTGGGTGCTGATGCGGTTATGCTTGGAAGATTACTTGCTGGAACACGAGAAACTCCCGGTGAAGTAATTCGATATAGTGATCAGCTCTGGAAAAAGTATCGCGGTTCAGCATCATTTGGTGTTAAGATGAAGAATGAATTTATCGAAGGCGAAGAAACTATGGTAGCTTACAAAGGTGCAGTAGCAAATGTAGTAAATGCTGTCTCCGACGGTTTACGGAGTTCTATGAGTTATATGAATTGCAGGACAATTGAAGAACTGAGAAAAATTGAAACCTTTGCAGTCCTTAGCAATTATTCCTATCTGGAACGTCTTCCAAAACCATAATTTTATTTTGTAAATTTTGATTAACAAATTTTTAAATTAAGGGAAATAATATGAGTAAAAAGAAAAATGAAAACAGTATTAAATTATTAAATAAAGCTGTCGCAGATGAACTGCTTGCAATTCACCAGTATATGTATTTTCACTTTCACTGTGATGATCAGGGTTACGACTTGCTGGCAAGTCTCTTCAAAAAAACCGCAATACAGGAAATGATGCATGTAGAAGTATTATCAGAACGGATTTTATTCCTTAAAGGTGATGTTGAAATGAAAATACTGGGTGAGGTTAAAAAAATCCGGGAGCCGAAAGAAATGCTTAAATGTGCTGCCGGAATGGAAGATGAAAGTGCAAAAGAGTATAACGTCTGGGCTAATGAGTGTGCAGCAAATGCAGACTCAGCAACAAAGAAAATTTTTGAGGATCTGGTCGCTGATGAAGAAATGCATTTCGATCAATTTGATACTGAAATGGAAAACCTTGAAAAATTCGGAGAGAATTATCTCGCACTTCAATCCATAGAAAGAAGTAAGGTCGTTTCCGTAAGAGGTCCTGCAGGACAGTAAACAATTTGGTTTTTAAAGGTCGGGTATCCGACCTTTTTTATTTCACAAATTAATAACTAATGTCATTAATTTTTGACTTCAATGATGAGAATTTATTCGTGATCTTTTTGTAGAATATTAAAGGATTATTATGAAACATATGTTAAAATTCAGACAACTAACATATTTTTTTCTTGTATTGCTAATTATCGGATGCACAGAAGATGAACCAACAGAGCCAACTGATGAGAATACGCTTCTTTATTCTTCATTTGAAAAGAACGGAAGATTTTCTACTGAAGGATGGACTCTTCCATCACAAAGCGATTCTTCATCAGATGTTCCTACCGGTGGCGGAGTTTTTTCTCTTTTACTTGAAGCAAGCCAGCCACCTGAAGCTTATGCTCAAATGAAAGTTCCGGTGAAAACAAATTTTAATGAATTCAAGATGACATTCTGGTCTAAGTACAGTGTAATTGAAGGTACGGCGATATTGTCCTTGGTGCGGAATGGTTCAGTAATTAGATCCTCGAGCATTCTGATTGATGATATAATCTGGAATAGTTATAGTATTCGGGATACATTTAGTGTTGCTGCCGGCGACTCATTTATGGTTCAGGTAACTGCCGGGATATCACAACTGCTTCCAGGAAAAACGTATTTTGATCTTTGCAGACTTTACGGAGTTGAATAGAAATTATCAGGCTAAAGTTTTTTCTTTTTCAGTCTCAGTGAATTAGTCACGACTGAAACAGAACTAAACGACATGGCAAATGCTGCAATCATCGGATTCAGCAGACCAAAAGCTGCCAACGGAATCCCAATAATATTATAAATGAAAGCCCAAAAAAGATTTTGCTTGATAGTCTTTAATGTTTGCCGGGATAACTTTATTGCGTTGACAACTCCATTCAAGTCACCGCTCATCAAAACAATATCTCCTGATTCAATTGCCACATCAGTCCCTGTTCCCATAGCAATTCCAACATTACTCTGAGTTAATGCCGGTGCATCGTTAATTCCATCACCAACCATTGCTACAATCTTACCTTTACTTTGATAATCAGATATAATTGCGAGTTTGTCACCTGGCAGAACTTCTGACTGATAATCATCAAAGCCAACGATTTCAGCAATTGCTTTTGCGGTACTGTTATTATCACCAGTAAGTAGGACAGTTTTCAGGTTCATCGCTTTAAATTTTCCAACTACTTCTGTGGAGTTATTTTTTATTTCATCTTCAATGGCAATTAAACCTTTTAGTTGCTTATTAATAGCAACAAAAACAAGAGTTTTTCCGCCTTGAGAGAGTTCGTCAATAGTTCTCTCAAATGCTCTAATACCGATTGAATTACTTTCCATTAGAGCTTGATTGCCGGCAAGAATTTCGTCGCCATTAACTATTCCCATTAAACCTGTTCCAGTGAGGCTCTCAAAACTTTCAACGGTTTCAAAATTAATTCCGTCTTTCTTTGCATAACTTACTATTGCCTTTGCGATTGGATGTTCTGATCGCTGCTCTAATGACCCAATAAACTTTAAAAGTTCTCGCTCGTTGATAGAATTTGTATGAACTGAGCTAACTTTTGGTTTCCCCGTTGTTATCGTTCCGGTTTTATCAAAAATAATTGTGTCAATCTTATGAGCAAGTTCAAGACTTTCGGCATTCTTTATCAGAATACCGTTTTGAGCACCTCTACCAGTTCCAACAATTATTGCAGTTGGAGTAGCCAGTCCGAGAGCACAAGGGCAGGCAATAATTAATACAGCAACAAAATTTATTAATGCTGCACTGAAACCTGCATCACTAAAGAACAGCCAACCGACAAATGTTAAAATTGCAATAATTAAAATCACAGGAACAAATATGGCAGCGATTTTATCAGCCAGCTTTTGAATAGGAGCTTTTGAACCCTGTGCTTCCTCCACCATTTTAATTATCTGACCAAGAATTGAATTATCACCAATAGCGGTAACCTCAAATTCAAAACTTCCTGTTTTATTAATCGTCCCACCAATTACCTTTGAACCAATATTCTTTTCAATGGGCATAGACTCACCGGTAATCATTGATTCATCTACTGTAGAGTAACCTCTTGTAACTTTTCCATCAGCAGGAATTTTACCTCCGGGTTTTATAATTACGAAGTCAACTATTTGCAATTCATCTAAAGAAAATTCTTGTTCTAAATTATTTCTTTTAACAATAACGGTTTGTGGTTTTAACTCGATAAGCTTTTTTATCGCTAATCCGGTTTTTGATTTTGCCCTGCTCTCCAGCCATCTCCCCATCAGAATTAATGTTATGATAACTGCAGTGGTTTCATAGTAAACGTGAGATGTCGCTGCGTTATTAGAAATTAATTCGGGAAATAGAGTTAGAATTGTGCTGTATATAAACGCTGCACCTGTGCCAATCGCAACCAGCGAGTTCATGTCCGCAGTTAAATGAAGCAAGTTCTTCCAGAATATTTTATAAAACCGCTTCCCGGAAATGAATACTACAGGAATCGTTAAAAGCAGAAGGATTTTATTTATTACATCTTGAGAGAGTGGAATTAGGTTATGAAATCCCTCCAACATCATTCCCATACTAAGTATGAATATCGGGACTGTTAGGGAAATAGCAAGAAGAAAATTATTTCTTAGTTCACTATCAAAATCAGATTTTATATCAGGTTGGGTTGTGCTGGCTGCACTTTTTTTATTGAGAGATGAAAAGTCAATTTTATATCCAGCGTCTTCTATTGCTTTTTCAACCTGGGTTAATGATGCCAGGTTATTATCAATTTCAAAATTTGCTTTTTCTGTTGCAAGATTTACTGAAACATTTTTTACTCCATCAATATTATTGATTGATTTCTCAACTCTGGCAACACAGCTTGCGCAGGTCATTCCACTTACCGGTGCACTGATTTTTTGCGGTTTGATCTTTTGAACTATTGACTCGCTCATCTTTCTTAAACATCCTTCCTCATTTTATGACTTTATAACCAGCTTCTTCAATTGCATTAATTATTACTTCTTCTGAAATTGTATTTTCATCGAACTCAACTTTAGCTGAACCAATTGCAACTTCAAATTTTATTAGATTGATTTTGGAGAGATTTTTTTGGACAGCCATCACACAATGATTGCAGCTCATTCCTTCTATCTTTAATGTTATATTCATTAGAATTCCTCGAGATATTATTAGAGTTGATTTACGATGGTAAACTAGTGTGAAAAGGAAGGACTTACGTTACAAAATACAGGTTAAATGTTACAGATTATTTATGGTTCATTTATCCTATCAAGAGGTTTTCTTATATGTTCTTTTAGCTTTTTAAAATAAGATGGATTAAGTCCTGTAATTTGTCTGAATTGATTAGAAAGATGCTGCACACTACTATATCCAAGCATGAACGAAATTTCACTTAAAGTCAATTCATCGTAAGTCAATAGTTCTTTTACTTTTTCAATTTTTTGTCTTATGATAAACTTTTCAATTGTAATGCCTTCACAGGATGAAAAGATTGAACTGAGGTGACTGTAATTCACACCCAATTCGTTTGATAAATATTTGGA
>JACZKK010000053.1 GCA_014860115.1 Ignavibacteriaceae bacterium | reverse complement strand
AAATCGATTTGCTTCAATCTATATGTATAATTTCCTGCACCAACTTTTGAATCAACAAACGAATAAGTTTTTAGCTCTGTGGTTGTACCAAATCCTGGGACATAACCTACTTGTTCGAATACACCACCGTCACTCATTCGTTCAATATCAAATCCCTGGTTGTTGGTTTCTGTCGCCGTTGTCCAGCTAACTTGCACATCTGCACCATTTGATATTGCTGTAAACGAAGTCAACTCTACCGGGACTACATATTCAAGACACATGTTATCCCAATAGATATTATCATTATTAAAAGAATTTCCGTTGAATGAAATTTCTATCTGAGTAGTGGAAGCACCGGAAGCCGGTGTTGTAAAATTACCCGTCACTAAGAGTGGACCAATATTTCCAGTTGGATCAACTACGCTATATAATGGTGTGCTGGTAGCGCCACCGTCATAGGTAACTGCAACAGTAATTGTTCCGCTTGGATTCGCATACCAATCAAAGAAAAAGTTAAATGAAAAGTCCATCTGCTGATTATTTGGCAGATCAATAACGCTAGACCTTATCTTTGATACTCCATTAAATGATGGAGTCCAGCTCATTCTTAGCTCGGGAGGACTTCCACCTGCAGAACCAGAGTTAGAGGCTGACCAGTTTGTAAGACCTAATGGGCCTAACATAGTCCAATTATTCATATCAGAGAATGCATCACACCATTGAACTAAATTAGGATCCTGAACAGTTGTGAAATTCCATACCGGACCAGGGGAATCGCAAGTATCACCTATTTCTATTACTCTCCAATAATAAGTTGTTCCGTAAGTAAAGGTATAGCCTGTTATTGTCCAGGTCGTTGCAAGTGTTCCGCTATGGACTAATGTTAACGATGAAGGATTGGTTCCAAAATAAAGTTCATTAGTAACAGCACCAATTCCATTTGACCAGGTTAACTGGGTTAGATTAAGAGGTACACCAGATTGTCCGTTTGTTGGATTTGGATTAGAAGGAAGTTCAACGGGGCAACCTCCAGCACCCTGATCAACTGCAGCCCAGAATGCTGTATGAAAAGTACTGGTGCCATTATTGTTACCACCAGAAGATGTGCAGCCGCCATGAGTATGAACACCAACAGCAACATTGAGTAAACCATCGATCACGGGGCTACCAGAATTTCCTCCTTCTGTATCTGTAACATATCTCATTGTAGTTCCACTTGATCCAGCATTAGGTCCAATGTGGGTTTGCTGTGTTTGATTAGCTGCACCAACATCAACACCATATCCAGTTATGCGAATTGAATCTGGTCCAAGATCTTGAACTAATGGCCAATAAGCATTCTGTGCTTGTTTTGGCATTAAACCTGTAATAGAATTTGGATAAACTTCAAAAACGCCCCAATCGTTTCCAACTCCACCATTAGTAAAAATTTTTGTAGAAACATTTACAGAATATTGATCCTCGGGACCTGGATGCTGGATTGTTCCTCCCGGTAAAGAAAGTGGAACATTAAATTCAACAATTGTTGAACTGCTTCCATCGAGGCAGTGTCCTGCTGTAGCAAATTTTCCATTCGGAATAATCCAGGCTGTACAGCCAATGCTGAGTAATCTGGCAGTAGCAGGTTGATTGGATGCTATTCTGTCATCAGTAGGACCACATTGTGAAAATGCAGGATCCCCCTGAAACCAATCACCAGCAATAATCTCATCTATCTTAATAAATATTTGTCGATCTGTTTGTGCAAGGAATAATTTTATTTCAACAGCATTACCATTGAAAAATGCACTATAGTTATTCCATTGTTTCATTGAATATGCGTCAAGCTTTTGCCATTTATCATCATAAAGCGATCTCAGAATCAAATAACTTTCCTGTCCGAGATTTAGATCGGAAAAATGCAATTGCATCCAGGGGATATCATGCATTTCTATAGTGCCAATCAAAATTTCGCTGAGACTTGATCCAATAATACCATTACCGTCATATAATTCAGACTCGAACTGATAGGAATGAATAGTATATTGCAGTGGTGCTGTTTGAGCAAAGACATTCGAGAAAAAGACAAAGGAAGAGAACAGCACAGCAAAGAAGAAAAAGTGTACACGTGTTTTCATAATTTAACTACCTCTCATTGGTTGATGAAAAAGAGATGAAATGAAGCTTCAAAAAAGCCATAATTTGAAATCTAAACTAAAAAAATATTTCGGGAGTTTCAACCTTTTATATTGAAAATTATTTGATTAGAACCATTTTTTTTGTTTGGATGAATGAACCAGACTTAATTTGATAGAAATAGATTCCAGATACCAGATCCCCGATACCGGATGAAGCATTGAACTTTACCTCATATTCACCAGCGGGTTTTTCTTCGTTAACAAGAGTTGCGATTTCATTGCCTAAAACATCGTAAACTTTTAGAATCACATTACTGCTCACTGGTAACTGATAACTGATTACTGTTGTCGGGTTAAATGGGTTAGGATAGTTCTGGAATAATTCAAAAGCGGCAGGTGGATTTGTATAATCATCAATTCTGGTAGCTGGTTCACCTCCACTGATTGTTCGAAGAATAATTCCGTTCTCCCCAACCGCAAAGCCAAAATCAAAATCTTTAAAGTGAACTTTATTCAATCTCAGAGAAGTCCCGCTTATTTGCGACTGCCAGTTGGCTCCGGCGTTATAAGTTTTTAGAATTGTTCCCTGACTACCAACAGCATACCCAACCTGACTTGCACTACTAATTGGAAAATCAATTGACCACAACGGATTCGTAAACAATGTTGATAACCAGCTTGAACCACCATCTGTTGATTTTGCTATTGCACCTGTTCCATCCCAGACACGCGCACTTACATAGCCAGTATTAAGATCAGTGAAATCAACTCCGGTTGCTCTGCCTTCATTATTATTAAGATAGAAAGCTGTGAAATCCCAGTTCAATCCTGAGTCAGTGCTTTTACCAAAAAGAGGTTGAAAAATAGTATTCTCACCTGCGACAAAACCAAATTGCGGGCTGAGCATATATGCACCCCAGAAACCTCCGCCCAATAAACCCGTTTGAACGGTCATACAAGTCAATGAAGTACCTGTGTATGAACAATAAAGAATTGTTTGAGAAATGCATCCGCATATTCCCTCACCATCTGAAAAAGAAACAGATAATATATCTTCTTGCAAGTATGAACCCCCGGACCATGTCGCTCCACCACTATCAGAGAAAAACATTGTCCCTGAATCGCCGATAACTAAAATCGTATCCCGATGAAACATATATAAGTCATTTAAATCATACGAAGTGGGTGATTGAACTGTCTGCCAGGTCTTTCCGCTATCAATTGATTTGATAACGAATCCCGAATCACCACAAGCAAACCCAACTTCGTAATCATAAAAAAATACTGAGTTGAGCTGTGTGTTTGTACCGGATGGAATGATTTCCCATCCCGGCTGTTGAGGAAAGTTATTAAATGATATCAACGAAAAATTAAAAATTGTAAGTGCAATTAATTTTTTCATAATCACCTCATGTTAAATAAATCATTTTTTTAGTCTCTGAAAACTTTCCAGATTGCCCGTCCTTAAGGACGAGGTCTCGGCGTGCCGATTGCATGACGGACAGCTTATAAAAATATATTCCGCTTGTTAGTTTACTTCCGTCAAACTCAACTTCATATTCTCCAGCTGCAAGTTCTTCGTTAACTAAAGTTACAACTTCGTTTCCGAGGACATCGTAAACTTTCAATGTTGTAAAGACGACCCGTCGGGTCGTCTCTACTGATGAAATTGTGAATTTTATTTTTGTACTTGGGTTGAACGGATTGGGATAGTTTTGAGAAAGCGTAAAATATTTTGGATTCATTTCATTCTTTTCTTCAACTGAGGTGACACCCCCATTTTCTGTGACAAGAATTTTTCCACTTCTTCCAACAGACCAGCCCATTGTATCATTAACAAAAAATATAGAATATAACTCACCATCTTCTCTGTATTGCTCAAACCAGCTTGCACCCCCATCAGTGGTTTTCCAGATAAAACCGTCATCTACAAATGGTTGAATTCCGGCTGCATACACAGTGTTTGCATTCGAGCAGCTTATTGATTGGATGAATTCACCCGGCCCTGATATTTGGGAAAACCAATTGAGTCCACCATCGATGGATTTTGATATATCATAACTGCCGAGCGTGTTGCTGCTTATCCATCCTGTCTGATGATCTGCAAATCTTATACACATAGGCGAGCCCTGCAAATTAGCAATATTTTGTGTCCAGCTAATTCCACCATTTGTTGTTTTCAAAACTCCTAAGAAAAAAGGAACCCAGCCGTAATTTTCATTTAAAAAATAAATTGTCTCAAAGTATTCATTAGGAGTTTGAGTTTGTAATGTCCAGGAAATACCACCATCAGTAGTCCTATAAATGCATGAAGTATCTGCTGAGGATACATTATGTGAGATTACCCAGCCCATGTTTACGTTAACAAATTGTAGTGCAGAAAGGTAGGTTGAAGATAGGAAATTATGAGCAGTCCAACTTGAACCTCCGTTAGTTGAACTTAAAATTTGATTACCTCCGAAAGCCCAACCATTATTTGCATCGACAAATTGAATTCCTTTTATCCAAACGGTTGTATTTGAATTTTGCTCAAGCCAGTCCAGTCCGCCATTTGTGGTTTTAATAATTTTCCCGCTATCACCACAAGCCCATCCTGTAGTTTCATCTATAAAAAAAACAGAATAAAGGTATGTTGTGGTACCGCTATTCTGCTGATACCATTGTGCAGATACGGTAACTACTGGAATAAAAACCAGTAAAAATATTTTAAGTGCTCTCATAATTTTACTCAATTAAGACTTTGCTTATAATTTTTACTTAATTAAAATCATCTTTCTAGTTTCATTAAAATTGCCGGCTTTCAACTGGTAGAAATATATTCCGCTCGATATTCCTGTCCCATCAAATTGAACTTCATATTCTCCAGCTGCAAGTTCTTCGTTAACTAAAGTTGCAACTTCGTTCCCGAGGACATCGTAAACTTTCAATGTTGTAAAGACGACCCGCCGGGTCGTCTCTACTGATGGAATTGTGAATTTTATTTTTGTGCTTGGATTAAATGGGTTGGGATAATTGCTACCTAAATAAAATGTATTTAGTGGTTCTCTTTCAAAGATAACATTAACCGGATG
>JACZKK010000052.1 GCA_014860115.1 Ignavibacteriaceae bacterium | reverse complement strand
ACCTTCTCTCCCAATGCATTGTAGATCGAAAGTTTTACATTTGCCACATCTTCTGGCAATGAAAACTCTATCACCGTGCTTGGGTTGAATGGATTCGGATAGTTCTGTTCAAGTGCATACTGTGCAGGAATTAGTTCTCCTGATACCATCAGCTTCATTACCGATGCATCACTGATTACTATATCTTCTCCTGCTTTCAGATTTACATTTATCGCTTTTCCTGTTTCATCCATCAATCTGATATCCATTCCTTCTACTCTCACTGTTAATGGATATGTTACGCCACTCATATCTATCGTCTTCACTGAACTGTTGATATTCTCAGCTATCCTTCCACTATTGAACCTGATATCAAACATTCCTGTTGGTGGTGCAGGTGGTAATTCATACTGGGTCAGATCAACTTCACCCTTTACGGCATACAACGTGTAATTTATTCCCGTTGCATCTGTCAGTACTATTCTTCCCCAATCTTCCGGGAAGTATTCTACCACTTCACCCTTTGCCATAGTCTCTGGTATGATTATCTGTCCAGCTGCATTCAACTTTATCCAGTATCCATATCCTGGATCTATCGTTGTTGCTGTTTGATATCCACCAGAATATCTATAGATCTGTCCACTCTGTAATCCCGGAGGATTTGTTGTAACATTGGCTGCTGTTACACTCAACTCATATCCGCCAATCAGGTTCCAGCCACTGGCTCCTGCTAATGGATCATGTGCTACTATTTGAATTCCGCCTGCCGGCCATTCGTCACCTGTATTGTAGGTCTGTGCTCCATTATTCTTCATCCAGTAACCTTCGCCAGGTATTGTTGTGTTAATTATCTGATAACCACCGCTATATTTGAAGACATCTCCTACTCTACCTGACCACCAATTACCCACACCTTGACCATTTGGATTTATTCCTGGTACGGAAACCATATTCCAGCCATCGCTCATAGTTACAGAAAGAGAAAAAGTTTGGATCTCCCCATCAAACCTTAAAACATATAATCCTGTTTCAATATCTGAAACTAAAATATTTCCTGAAGGAAGGTAAGGATAACATCCCCAAGCTCCGTTATAAGTTGCTCCGTTAGTTTGCGGATAAGTATCATATTGACCTGCTAACTGTGGATTAGTTGGATCGGAAATATCTAGAACAACATAACCTGAAGTATAGTATGCAATGTGCGCATAATTTCCTCGAACAAATAAATTGTGTATTATAGAACTGCCTGAAGGCAACTGCCAATTCGAAACGGCTAAATCCCATGTGCTTCTATCAACGAGATCCCATACAGTTATATCTCGAACATTAAATTCTTCGCAGCCTAAGAAATATCTTTTATCCTCAGTCATCCATCCACTATGTGCGTAAATACCTGGTAAAGATAAACTAGAACTTATCAACTGTGGAATAGACTTATTTGATACATCTATCATCTGATAAATCTGCGATGAACCAGCACAGACAATGACAGTATCATCCCAAGCATATACATCGTGAATATATCCGCTTCCAGTATAATAAACTGTCCGTGTTGGATTTGTTGGATTACTCAAATTTAGGATATGCATCCCTCCACCACCTTCAGTCCCAATAACATATGCATAACCGTTATCAATAAATATATTATGTGCTCTTAGAAACCAGGTTGTAATTTGATTTGTAATAGTTGCTGTATCAGGCAATTGAGAAAGATCAATTATTTGTAATCCATCGCTCGTATAATCAGATACAACATAAGCATATGTTCCCCAAATTTTTATATCGCGCCAAACAGAGCTCGTACCTCCAGGGATGAATGCTACTTCCATCGGATTAACGGGGTCAGTAACATTAATAATGGATGTTCCGGTCTGCACACCAAGTAATGCGTATTCATTTCCCGAGCTATCTACATAGCCCCAAATATCACTATATCCGTCGGAAGGATATTGATTTAGATTACTTAAAAAGGTAACATTGGTCTGAGCAAACCCATTCAAAACCATAGATGATATAAAAAGTAGAAAAATAAATTTCATTGTTTCTCCAAATTTTTGTGTTGAACTACAGAAAAAATAAATTTCAAATTTTACTACAATTATTAAAGAATTAATTGAGCTGTCGTATTCATTTTAGTATAAGCACTTTATACATGAACTTAGCTTTTATTCCTCAACCTAAATAGATTGATTTCTTTGTATGATTGAGTTACAGTTTTGAGCTATTAATTTTATCGAACAGAAAAGCCAAACATTAATTTGGATGTTTAGGGGATAGCGTAGTTGCGGCTATAAATCCTTCCTGAGATATAGATTTATTATTTCTTAGAAAAGATTAAATATTTTTTAATCAAAAGCAAGCGAAGGACCCGTGTCGCAGGCAAATAAAATAAGCAATAAATTTCTTAGCATGGTATGCTGAAGAATCCAATCGTGAAAGAATCTACTTGAGTAGAACCATTTTTTTAACTGATACATAATTTTCAGCTCGTAATTCACAAATGTATACTCCGGAGGCGTATCCGCCTTTGGCGGACATTCCGGTTGCAACGTTTTGTGCATTCCACTGATACTGGTATTTGCCAGCTGTCAGTGCAGTGTTCACTAATTCTGCTACCTTTTCTCCCAATGCATTGTATATCGAGAGTTTTACATTTGCCACATCTTCCGGCAAGGAGAACTCTATCACCGTGCTTGGGTTGAATGGATTTGGATAGTTCTGTTCAAGTGCATACTGTGCAGGCATCATTTCTCCAGATACCATCAGCTTCATTACTGATGCATCACTGATGACTACATCTTCTCCTGTTTTCAGGTTTACATTTATCGACTTGCCTTTTTCATCCATCAATCTGATATCCATTCCCTCCACTCTTACTGTCAATGGATATGTAACTCCACTCATATCGATGGTCTTTACTTCACTATTTAGATTTTCTGCAATCTTTCCACTGCTGTATCTGATGTCGAACATTTCTGCCGGTGGTGCTGGTGGTAATTCATACTGAGTCAGGTCTACATCTCCCGTTACTGCATACAACGTATAATTTATTCCCGTTGCATCTGTAAAAATTATTCTGCACCTATCAACTGGGAAGTAATCTATTAGTTCATTTGCCATTGCCATTGATTCAGGAATAATTATTTGACCTGAACTCATTAATCTAAGCCAGTATCCATAACCGGGATCCAATGTTGCCGCCACCTGATAGCCGCCTGAATACTTATATATCGGACCACTCTGTAATCCTGGAGGATTTGTTGTAACATTTGCTGCAGTGACACTCAATTCATATCCGCCAAAAAGATTCCAGCCTGCGACACCAGAAATGGGAAGATGAGGAACAATTAAGATCCCACTTGCTGGCCATTCATCCCCAGTATTATATGTTCTTGCACCTAAATGTTTAATCCAATATCCTCTTCCCGGTACTAGTGTATCAACGGCTTGATACCCATTATTATATCGGAAGATATTAGCTGTTGTATCTCTGTATGGCCACCAATTATCAGGAGTGTTTCCATCCGGATGATTTCCAGGAATGGATAATACATTCCAGCCATTTGAAACATTTACTGTTAGCTGGAAACTTACAGGTGGATTTGTACTATAGAACAGATAATTTCCTTTATTGTTATCCCAGTTGGTAATTCCTATTTCGATGTTACCCGAAACAGTGGCTTTAATTTTTATCTCAGTGCCCAAATCGGGTTGTGAGGCAAGCATAAACCAACCGTTCTCAAGATCATAACAAAATTCATTACTCTGAAGTGTATCAGACCCAACTACAACTCTGATAACATCTTGTAATGGCTTTTTAGGAAAGTAAAATAATTTTTTGGTACCATCACTTATGAATAATTCCTCTATATCTATCGTAGCGTCCTTATCAATGTCACCACATACAATGGTTTCTACGACGCTGGTACTTGTTGATGTGTACTCAGGATTTGTGTTGAAGCTTCCATTATTATTCAAATAAATTCTCACTGGCTCCCACCAGCCCCCAGTGATTAAATCCTGATCTTCATCATTGTCGATATCTGCAAGTGTGATACCTGAACCATACCCTGAAAAAGTTGATGTCCAGAATGGTATTGTATTTAAAATACCGTTGTTGTTTAGATAAATTTTGAACTTGCCTGTTCCTCCCAATTGATTGTTATCAGATATTGCAAGATCAAGAAATCCATCATTGTTAACATCACCCACAAAAAGTGAGTTTGCAAACTGACTTGCATCTGTCGATTGCCACGTTGGTATAAGACTAATTACTCCATTATTGTTTGCGAATATTCTATTTGGAGAACTTTCACCGGCAAAAACAAGATCAAGATCACCATCATTATCAAAGTCTGCCCAATTAACATCATAACTGTATTGAAATGCTGTCGCTTTCCATGATGGAACAGATTCAAGAACACCGCCAATATTATAATAGATTCTTGGCTGCTCAGGATTATTGTTATAAGATTCTCCTCCTGCAACTGCAAGATCAAGATCGCCATCTCCATCAGCATCTCCAAAAGCACAACTGAAAGTATAAAATAAATCAGCCGAGACCCAATCAGGATTTGATGAAAGAATTCCTGAATTATTTAAATAAAGTTTTACTTTACCAGGAGAACTGAATCCAGAAGGACCGATATAAACGGAAACAGCAACGTCAGGATAGCCATCTGCATTAACATCTCCAACATCAAGATGACCATGATAGTCAATATCTGCTGATTGCCAATCTGGTGTAGTTGGGAAGGTACCATCACCGTTGTTGTAATAAACGACAACTTTTTGTCGAGCCATATCATTTCCGTTGGAAACAACAAAATCGAGCCAGCCATCCTGATCTATATCAGCAAACGCACCACCGGTTGACACACTAATGATATCTGTTGACATCCAGTTTGGATTTTGATTGAACGGCACTTGAGCAGATAACTGTGTAAAGGTAACTAAGGAAAGAATAATCGAAATGATATTTTTCATTTAAACCCCAACTGTCATTTAATCTGAAATTATTATTTATACTTTTCAAGTTTAATAATTCCAGGATTCGTAATCAATTAGAGTAAAACCCTCATTCAGCTTAATTGAATGGAATTATTAAATAAACTTTCTTAAAACTATAGACTATTACCACCTTAACATTTTTTTTGTGTAGCAATCTAAAAGTCCATAATTCGGATTTTTTATTACTGTTACTAAAACTTTTTCACGAATATTTTAAATTCATCGCGAGTTGGCTTAATATCTACAGCATTCCCTTCAAAAGTACTAGCTTCAGCGTGGGAAATCTTAATTGATGATTTGATATCTTTTTGTGAGTGCGATAAATCAGGTATTCCATAGTTTACAGTGAAGAGATTTTTGTAATCTCCCGGTGATAGTCCACCATTGAAATTAAGATTATAAAGAACAATATAAATTTCATCTTGTGATGCTCCGTTTTTGGTAATTGGACCTTTAATAACATTATAATCTAGTAGCCAACTTGGATCGCTCAAATCAGTTCCTTTTTGAATATCTTTAAAAATTAATATGGTGCTATCATCAGGTGCTTTATTTAGCAATATTCTAAATTGCATTGCCTGAGTTTTATCACACAGATTTGTTAATTGGATAACTTCAGTATATGAACTGTCAGCTAATCTATAATCCGATTCTTTCTCAAACATTAATCCACTGATTGTAGCAATATCTGCTGAATTAAGAGAATCAGTTGGTTGTGCTATGCTCGAAATGTAAAATAATACGAAAAAAGCATTCATTAAAAAATTAAATTTTGACATTACTGACCTAATTTTGTTGATAAATATTTCTTTGTTATATAACAAACCAGACAAAGAGGTTCAAAAAATTATTCTCATATTATAAACTATATTAAAAATTTACCGTCATATTTATTTCATTAATAACATCTTCTTAACTGAGACGAAATTATCGGTTCTCAATTCATATATATACATTCCGGTTGCTACGTTCTGTGCATTCCATTGATACTGGTATTTGCCAGCGGTCAATGATGTGTTAACCAACTCTGCTACCTTTTCTCCCAATGTATTGTAGATCGAGAGTTTTACATTTGCCACATCTTCCGCCAATGAGAACTCTATCACTGTACTTGGGTTGAATGGATTTGGATAGTTCTGCTCAAGTGCATACTGTGCAGGAATTAGTTCTCCTGATACCATCAGCTTCATTACCGATGCATCACTGATTACTATAT
>JACZKK010000051.1 GCA_014860115.1 Ignavibacteriaceae bacterium | reverse complement strand
ATAGAATCAAAAGATTCTCCAAGTAATATTAAAACTGAATCAGCAATTGGTTTAAGCTGTTTTTCGATGTAATGATCGTAATCAATATCGGTGTGTTTTAGTTCAACAGGAATAGGCCCACGTTTTGTTATAACATAGTAAACTGTACCGCTCGTTTCAGGGAGAAGTCGTGCCGCCTTTACGTGCTGCGGAATATTTTTTGTGTATTCGTCAACATCCTTTCTTAATCTTTTTTTGTAAACGAGTTTATCATCGTATTCGCCCGCTTTAACTTTTTTAACTATTTCTCTTAACCAGTTTTCAATTTCCTCATTGTTGAAAATTCTGCTATAAAGTTCTATTTGGAATTCTTTTGCAAGTCGTGTCCAATCAGAACGCACAAACTCCATCCCAACAAACTCAATTTTTTCCTGACCACTTTCTGATATAAGTCCGGAATATCTTTTCTTTGCACCTGATTCACTTCCTCTTGCGGGAGTTAAAATAAATTTTCTGTAAAACTTTTCAAATTCTATTTCGAGATATGATTTTAATCCAAACTCATTTTGAATTTTTTCTAACCAGTATTTATTTAAATTTTCTGCTATCCTTTCTCCATTCATCTGAGCATTTTCGCCTTCGCCTTCTTTCAGTTTGACGAAGAGAGAATCCGTATCGCCGTAAATTGTATCATATCCTTTTTCAGCTAGAAATGCTTTGCTATCTATTAATAATTTTTGTCCGGTTCCCGTTATCGCTGTCGGAAGATTGGGATGATAAAATCTGCACCCGAATGAACCCATCACACCATAAAAACTGTTCATTAAAATTTTTATTGCTTGCGATAGCTGCTTGTCCTTTTTCTTTTTTGCAAGGTTTCTCTGCTCAATAAGCTGATCAATGAACTCCGGCAAGAAGTGCTGAGAAGAAGAAAATTTAAATTCGTTAAGGGTTTTGATGGTATCAATTTCGGATTTCAGATTTGAGTACGGATCAATTTTAAATGTTTGAATAATGGATGGATACAAGCTTTTAAAATCCAGAACAATTACATCATCGTAAATTCCCGGTATGGGATCCATAACGTATCCACCAGAGGCATGTTCCGAAGTATCGAGATCCTTGACATTTGGCGCAACATATCCGGCACGATGAAGTTTTGGCAATAAGAAATGATCAAATGCTGCCGTCATCATTCCCAATTCATCCATTAATAAACCAGATAATTGGGAGCGACGGATGGAAAGCTCAATCAATCCGGCCTTCTTAAAAATATTTGTAACCAGTATTGCATCTTTCAGGTTGTATTCCGCAAGCTTAGCTTTATCTTCAAGAAATAATCTCTCGATCTCATCAACTTTATTTTGATCTTGTGTTATCGTTTTGCCTTCTGCCAACATTTCCTGTGCGACCGTTTCAAGTCTATAATCCTCAAAAGTAAAAAATGAAGTTCGAAGCGCCTGCGGTCCATCAATTATTACTCTTCCTGTTACAGATGCAAAGTAGCCACTCGGTTTTCTCTGACGTAATGATACTCGTCCATCTGCACGAGATATGTCAAATGAAAGATTCAACTCTCTGCATTTATTTTCAAGGAACATAAGATCAAAACCGATTACGTGCCATCCAATAACAACATCCGGGTCTTTTTCAACAAACCATTTCAGAAAACTCAACAGAAGTTCTTTTTCATCTGGATAAATTGATATGTGAGCAGGAAGTTTTTCTTTCTTTTCAGATATGATAAAAATCTTTTTTTCTTCAGCCTTTCCTGAAAGATGAACGGCTACGGAGTATAGCTGACTATTTTGTGCACCTGTTTCGATATCTATCGAAGCAATAGATAGTTTTGGTGTGAATTCGCAAGGTTCAATTTTCGGGTTTGTAAACGAAGCTAAATTATTTTTCTGTCTACCAACACCATCAATCTGCACCTGTGCATTTATAAATCGTTCCATCAGAAATCTTCTTGCCGGGTCAACATCAGCCTCAAATGTTGTTATGCTCATTCTCTCTAACTCTTCAGATGCTGTTCTTAAATCTCGCTGCGAGTTGAAGTATAGTGCGTCAACTTCCTTTTCATTAAAAGATTTAAGATCTACTACTTTTCTGTTATAAGGAACTGACAGATTGGAAATAATGGATTTTCGTTCTATGAAGAATACAGGATTGTTAGGAAAAATAAGTTCAACCGTGCCCAGCTCATCAGAGGTCCCAATAAACTTTAGCACATTTTTCCCTCTGACATCCTGCCATTCACCTGTGAGGATAAAGACTTTTGCAGATTTTTTACCCGAGCCAGGCATCAATAATCCTCAGCCAATTTCTTAAACACCGCCTGTAAAGATTTTGTGATTTTACCCGGCTCCCCGTTATTAATTGTCCAGTAATCAATTGAGGTTACGGGTGTGATTTCTTTAGTCGTACTAGTAATAAAAAACTCGTCGAAACTTTTTAGATCGTCTTTAACAATAAATTCCTCACGACAGTCTATTTTAAATCTTTCACAAAGCTCCAGAACAACTTTTCTTGTAATCCCTTCCAGGATAAATCTCGACTTGGGGGCAGTGTAAATAGTTTCATTTTTAATGGCAAAAAAATTTGTGTGTGTTCCTTCAGTAATCATCCCATCTCTTACAAGAATTGCTTCGGCTGCATTTTCTTCTGTTGCTTTTTGGCTAGCCAGAACCACCGGCAAAAGTGATGTGGATTTGATATCGCATCTAAGCCAGCGAACATCTTCCTGAAGAATTACTTTTACACCATCTGTTTGTTCCTTGGTGTTTTCTTTTAAATTCTGGACAGAAATAAATGTTGATGGAGAAATTTTTTTCTTAGGAAAGCTATGAGTTCTTGGAATAGCTGATCCACGACTAATCTGGAGATAAGCGAGTGCTTCGTCTTCAATATCATTCTTGATCATTAGTTCATAAATGATATTTTCAATTGATTCTATTTCCTTAAATTCAATTCGTGTTTCATTCAGACTTCTTTTTAATCTGTCAAGATGGTCTGGATATCTAAATAATTTTTTATTGTAAGTACGGATAGATTCATAAACACCATCCGCAAAGAGAAATCCACGGTCAAAAGGCGAAATGTGGGCTTCTTCGATAGGAAGAAATCTATTGTTAATGAAAACCATCATGCTTAAAAATAGCCAAATTTATAACTAAACTCGACTTATTAAATTCAAAAATATGTAACTGCTAAAGTTAGTTTCATAAAGAGAGTATTATTTTAACGAAGATTTTTAAGGAAGCTTATAAATAGAATGCATGAATTTTGATAAATATTTTCTAAATTATAATTAGGTCTCTTAGAAACAATTATCTCCCACATATGGAGGAAAATTTTCGATGTTAAATTACAATAGTTTCGTTCCGAACTGTTTAATTGTACTTACACTTCTTAATTTTTCACTATTTGCTCAGGAAACCACAAAGGCAGAGTTTACTTCAGATTATGCTGATGCCGAAAACCACTTGTTCAATTTAAAGTTGACGGGTGAAAGTGCGGAAATATCTTCCGAAATAATTTTTCATAAGGATGTGGGCAATTTTAAATTGCAAGAAGGAATATTGTACAAATGTTCTGACTATAGAGGAGTTTTTTGTGCCATGGTGTTTATTGGTAAAGGAGAATATAGTTTTAGCCCGCCTACTGAAATAGAAAAAAAACAATTGTTCCGTTTTTATGAAACAGAAAACTTTCAAATGAACTTCAAAGAGCTGTTTCTACTTTTTGATGATAGTACTTATGATGAAATAACCGCCGATCTTACTTTTCAGAATACAAAATCAAAAAAAGCTGAAGATTATATTAAAAACTGTGTCAAGTATTTCAAGGATGGCAACATAGCTGAATCACGAACTGATTTTTTAAGATCTGTTATGGTTGAAGGGAGAAATGGATTCTTTTACGCTCAAATTCAGGAACGCAGCTCAGAGCCTGTGTTTTTTCAAATTAATCCTTTCAATTCTGAAGAAGTATATTTTATGAGGAGAGGGAAGAGTGTTTCTGACTTTCTGCACGAAGTTATCAATCAGTTTGTGGCACAAAAAAAATCATTAGAAAAATACTATACCCAAAAACCCGACAGGTATTTTCTCGATTTAATTTCATACAAGATTGAATCCACAATCGAAGATGATCTTGAATTTTCTACCATGTGTATCTTAGATTTTAAATCCCTCGAAAAACAACAGCAATGGATTATGTTTTACTTATATGATGAGCTCATTGTTGATTCCGTAAAATGGGAAGACGGAAGCGCTACCAAATTTGTAAACAAGGAGGAGAGCGGTGAAATATGGATCAAGTGTAAAAACGATTATCTAAAAGGTCATCAGCATAACTTGACTATATATTATCATGGTGATCTGCTCGAAAAGAATGAGCTAAGCTGGATTTACCTGAAATCATCTATTTATTGGTATCCACGATATGATAATAGGACAAAAGTACCTTTTGGTTTGATTTTTCACACACCAGCGGAGTATGATTTTGTAAGCGTCGGAAATCTTGTTAATAAAACAGTAAATGATGATGTGCTAACCACAACATGGTTTTGTCAAAATCCGGTAAGTAATGTTTCTTTCAACATTGGGAATTTTGAAATCTTTGAGAGCAAATTAGAAAATTTGCCGGATATAAACGTATATATTTCAAAATATGGGCATCGGCAAATCAGCAGCTACTTGCTGCAGCTTGGAATTCAATCTATGAGCGATGCATCAGAATATATAGCACATGATGCTTTATACAGCACAAAATTATTTACAGAGCTGTTCGGTAAACTTTCAATTAATTCCATAAATATAACCGAGACACCATACATGCATGGTGAGGCTTTCCCCGGTTTAATACATTTATCTTGGTCTACTGTTGTGCAAACTGATTTTAAGGGAGAGGATGAAATATTCAGAGCGCACGAAGTAGCACATCAATGGTGGGGAATAGGCGTTGATTTTGATTCTTATCACGATCAGTGGTTAAGTGAAGGATTTGCACAATATTCGGGAATATGGTATTTGCAGGCGGTAAAAAATGACAACGATTTATTTTTTGATATTCTGATTAATTGGAAAGATGCTATACTGAATGTCAGAGAGTATTTATTCGGTTCTGGTCAAGAGGCCGGCCCCATATGGCTTGGTTATAGAACAAGTTCAAGCGATACACCTGGTGATTATAACCTTATTGTATATAAAAAGGGAGCTTGGGTGATTCACATGTTAAGAGCAATGTTGCTGGATTTAAATACAATGAATGAAGACAGAATGAAAAAAATGATAAGGGAGTTTTATGAGACTTATAAGAATAACTGTGCTTCGACCGTTGATTTTAAGAAAATTGTTGATAAACACTTCGGAGAAGATATGAGTTGGTTCTTTAATCAATATGTTTATGGTACAGATATCCCTTTATATAAAGTAGCTTATAAGACGGACCGAACAGAAGATGGGAAAATAAAAATATCTGTTCGTGTTCGACAAGAAGATGTTGATGAAAACTTTAAAATGTATGTACCAATAAAATTGGTTTTGGCAAATGATAAATTTGCAAGGATAAGAATTGAGGTCAAAGGTAAAGAAACTGTTTTCATAACACCCCCTATTGAGGGAGAACTCGATGATATTATTTTTAATGATCTTGAATCTGTTTTATGTGAAGTAGAATATGAAGATTGGGATTAACCAATTGCAATTATGAACATCGAACAAATCCGTGAACATTGTTTGAAGAAGAAAGGTGTCACTGAAGAATTTCCTTTTGACGAGGAAACACTTGTCTTTAAAGTTGCTGGAAAAATATTTTTATTGGCTTCTTTGGAGACCATCCCTCTGCGGATAAATCTAAAATGCGATCCTGAAAAAGCTGTTGAACTGAGGGAAGAATATGAAGCTGTGCAGCCAGGATATCATATGAATAAAAAACATTGGAACACAATTAGTATTGATGGATTTGTCCCTGCAAAAAAAATCCTTGAATGGATTGATAATTCTTACTGGCTGGTTGTAGCGGGACTAAAAAAATCTGACATCAAAAAGCTCAGATAATTATTAAAAAGATTCCTAAATAAATGTTTTTTGAATGATAGAATAATTATATTTCCAAAGGTTTTTTTACAGAACTACATAATTATCTCTAACAAACAAAATCGGAGGACATAATGAAAAAAATTCTTTTCATGGTTACAATCGTACTTGCTATTGGTATGATTACTTCTTCTTTCGCTCAAACAAAAGTGTTAAGCGGATATTGGGGCGCTAGCAAAACCGTTGAGGGCTATACACTAGCTGATAATTCAGGTGACAGAAGTGTAACAATCACTGTAAACTTTTTAGAACCTTTTGAAAATAAACCAGAAGTTACTCTTGCAGTCACACTTCTTGATGCTACTGCTGAAAAGAATGTCAGGTATAAAGTTGAAGCTTTATCAGTATCACGTGATGCTATGACAATAAAGATTTCCACCTGGGCAGACACAAAAATATTTGGTATCTCTGGTTACTGGCTTGCACATGGAGAGTAGGTATTTTTTTTGCTCATAATATTGTGCCGTTATTCTGAAAATGAATAACGGCATTTTTGTTTTAAAATGATTAAAGTATTTTCCTGATAAGTGGCAAAAATTATTTCTTTTATTAATTCAGCAATATTGGATAATTTACAGTTAGCAATTAAAAAACATAAGTTTACTAAAGATGATAAATAAGCTTTTCTTCCTCGTAATATCTATTATATTAATTGTAAGCTGTAATACAAATCCGCCAACGTCACCTGAAAATCCTTTGTCACAATTAGGAAAAGCCTATATTACTTCAAACGTAATTAATGCTGAGATTTGGCTTGATAATATTAGCACCGGAAAGGTCACACCCGATACTATTGAAACGACAATTGGAACTCACACGATAACACTAAGAAAAACTAATTATATTGATGTTTCGCAAACTATTCAGATAATAAAAGACAGCGTAGTTTCTTTAATTATTTCATTAACTCAAGAATCTGGAAAAGTATTTGTTACTTCGAATGCAGCAGGAGCCCAGATTTTTATTGATTTTGTAAATTCAGGAAAAGTTACTCCGGATACTATACTAACCACACCAGGTATCCATCAGATAAGTTTGCGGAGAGCCTTCTTTATTTCTTCAACTCTTGAGGTGGAGGTCTTTAAAGATAGCCTGATTAATTTGGATATTGTTCTTGAGGAGATACCTCCGAGTAATGTAGTTTTATTGGAAGATTTTGCAAACGTGAGTTGTAATCCTTGTGTAATATCCAATAAAATTATAGAAACACTGGCTAATGAAACCTACGGAAGAAATAAGCTGGTAGCTGTAAAGTTCCCAACAAATTTTCCAGCGCCAAACGATCCTTTCTATTTAGCTGCCAAATCGATTTGTGATGCAAGGATTAGTTACTATAGTGTCTTCTTTGCTCCAACTACTGTAATTGACGGAATATTAAAACCTATCTCTACAGATTCAAACAGTGTAAAGTCAGCTGTTGACCAACGCCTGCTAAAGGAATTGAAATTTAGAATGGATGTATCTGATAATGTTATTGGAACAGATTATTTCACAACAATTACCATAAAGGTAATTAATGGAGCGGGATTGGATTTTTCGAATATAGTTTTACACACGGTGATTACAGAAACTGATATTGAATTTAGCACTCCGCCAGGTTCAAATGGGGAGACTATATTTCATGATGTAACACGGACTATGCTGCCTTCAAGTGCCGGAGAATCATTAAGCAATATTAGCCTGACGGATGAAGTTGTTTTTCAAAGACAAACAAATATTAATCCTGGCTGGGTAGTTAGCAAACTTAATACTGTTGCGTTTATTCAAAATGTTGTTACAAAGGAAATTTACCAGGCAGGCTCCACCTTCGAGTAATTTTTTTCAGGCAAAATTCCTTCAAATTTAGCATTTATTTGCACTTGCCAATTATTTTTGTTGATAAATTTAACTTCATTTATTAGTTTATACCCCCAGCGGGGTAAAATTATTAATTGTTAACCCCCTTTATAGGTAATTGAATAGAAATCGCACCTATGGATACTTCAAAATATCTTCGATCTTTCATTGAGATCGGGCTTACCGAGCGAGAAGCTAAAGTTTATATGACACTACTGAGTGGTAATATGTTCACAGTTTTAGAACTTCAGGAGGCAGTCAATATTCCACGAACAAAAATATATGAAGTGCTGAACAAACTTGTCAGCAGAAATATATGTATCGAGAAGAAACTGGGCAGGAACAAACTCTATGAAGCAGTTGAACCTAAAATTGCACTTGAACGAGTTGTTGAATCGTACAAAAAAGATCTTCAAAGAAAAGAGGACCTAATCAATCAGGTCTCTGAGATTTTCACTCCTATTTTTCAAAGCAGCAAATCGATTGTTAATCCTTTGGAATTTATTGACGTTATGAACGAGAAGGGACAAATCCATAAAAGATATACTGCCTGCGTTAAAAGTACCAAAAGAGAGATGTTAACATTAAATAAAGGGCCTTATGCTTGTGACACTTCGGATCGTCTTGAAGAACAGGAGGACGAGGAGTTTAAACTTTTGAAAAGAGGCGGTTCCTGTAAAGATATTTATGAATTGAAAGAACTTAAAGAAGTTGATTGGCTTTTAAACTCAGTTAAAAAATCTCTGATGCTGGGACAGCAAGCCAGAGTTGTTAAAAAACTTCCAATTAAAATGCTTGTATTTGATCAGGAGAAAGTAATGTTTGCTCTTGAACAGCCGGTTCCAACAGCAAATGAGTTGACTATGATTTACATTGAACACAAACAGCTTGCAGAAGCTTGCAGCATTTTGTTTTATCACCTTTGGGATCAAGGAGCGGATGTTAATGAAGTAGGAAAAGATTCCGTTGATAAAATTGAATCGTTTTCATTCGTTTCAAACTAAAGAAAAAATTTTGCTGAATGAGTAAAATAGTTTTTGTTTTGAAAAATCTAAAAGCTCTTTTATCCCGACTAAGATTGCACTAAATATCTACTAATTATAAATAATTAAAACCGAGAGGTTGGTATGAAAAAATTTACAATTATTTTTTTATTGACTGTTTTTGTTTGTTCAGCTGTTGCTTACGATAAGCTATCACTTGTTGAAAGGTTTACCAATGCATCTTGTGGTCCTTGTGCCCAATTAAACACTGCCTGGTACACTGCTACCACCAATAATTATGTTAATTCTGGTTTGATGTCTCACATCGTTTACAATGTTTGGTGGCCCGGGGCTGGTGATCCAATGTATCTACTCAATCTAACTGATAATACGACACGAACGAATTATTATGGTTGCAACTATGTGCCCTGGATTGATGTAAATGGCACTCAAATTTCTGAAACACAAGGCGCTTTTACATCTGCCATCTCAAGCGGCAATGCTCAATTCGCACCTTTTAATATTGTTATTTCGCAGGGAGTAATATCTAATAATCTCATTGAGATTGGAATAAAGATAATCAGGGACCCAACCGATGTCACAACATTTGGTAATGTTAAATTAAGAGTGGCTTTAACGGAAAAAACGGTTGCTTACAGTTCTCCGCCAGGTGGTAATGGAGAGACGGTTTTTTACAGCATAAGTCGTAAAATGTTACCTAATGCTGTAGGTAGTACATTCACAATTCCGGCGCCCGGAGATTCAACAATGATTAGCTTGCAATATGTGCCGACCACTGCGTTTTTACAAGCAGTAAACATGGATAGCCTGAGAGTAGTCGCTTTTATTCAAGATGATAATACCAGACAAATTTATCAATCTAAAATGCATGATCTCAATCAAAACTATATGGCGACAATCTCTACTCCTGACGAATATTACTTTGGTACATCATCAGGGACAGCAGTTTATAGCGCGTACATAAAAAATATAGGGCTATTTCCAGATACATATAATATTAATCTTGCATACGATGGACCTGCTGGCTGGTCTAATACTTTCACCACGATTAATGGAACATTTATTTTGGGTGAGACTGATGCGGTGATTTTAAATCCCGGTGATTCCACTGAAGTACAAGTTAATGTTAATGGTAATTCAATTAATGGATTTGGAAAAACAACAATTCAATTTATTTCAAATCAAGGATCGTTTGGAAATGCTGAATTCAGGTATACAACATTTGGATTGGATGTACTTATCGTTGATGATGATGGAGGACCAAATTATGAGGAATACATTCAAAGTGAGCTGCTAAATCTTAATTCTGAGTTTGGTATAATCACGAGTGACTTTATTCCTGCGAATGCTGACAGTATAAATACGTTCGATATTATTATCTGGAATACCGGTAATTCTGAGCCAGGAATTTCTATAGACGAAATAAATGTTATTAAAATATTTCTTGATAATGGAGGGAACCTCTATCTGAATGGTGTTGATATTGCATACCAGTTGGCTGATCCTTCAAGCCCATACTACACTTCAGAAACGATTGACTTTTTCACCAACTATTTGCACAGCAGCTATATCTTAAGAGAACACTCTGCTCTAATTACCCAAGGTATTAGTGGAGATCCAATTACAGATGGCCTTGGAATGACAAACCTTGCTGGTGGTACCGGGGCGAATACTATTAATCATTCACTAGGATACTATGCAAACCAGATTAGCTCAGTAGGTACGAATAATGCGAACATTCTTTCATTCTGGCTGAAGCCCGATGAACATCCAGGTATCCGGGCGTTGCATGGTGTTTCAAGTAAAGTTGTGTTTACCACTTTTGGATTTGAGACAATTGCGCTTGCAGAACGAAGAGGATTATTTGCACAGCGGATTATTGATTGGCTGAGCATTCCTGTTACTGTAGAAGAAGATCAAGCAGGATTATTACCGGCATCATTTGATTTAAAGCAAAATTATCCAAATCCATTCAACCCGGAAACGATAATAGAATTCAAAGTTTTGAACACAACACCTGTTTCAATTAAAGTTTATGACTTGATAGGCAGAGAGTTGGCTGTTCTGGTCAATGAAGTTAAGCAGCCAGGAGTTTATCAGGTTTCTTTTGATGGTAAAAATCTAGCTTCGGGAGTCTATTTTTATAAAATGATTGCCGGAGATTTTACTTCGGTGAAGAAGATGAATCTATTGAAGTAAAAGTATTCTTGAATAAAGGATGATCATTAAAAAAAACAATTAATCACATAATAAAAAAGAGGTAGTTATGAATCGAAAACTACAAATCATAATAATATTTGTAAGTATAGCAATTGCTGCGATTGCTTTTTCACAAGAGATACTTGCCCAAACGCAGAGAAACCCAGTTTTGGAATATTGCACAGGTACCTGGTGTGTTTACTGTCCGCAAGGACATGCTGTTATTGCAAACTCAATTCTTCCGAATATTCCAAATGCTATTATCATAGGCTATCATGGACCTGCGAATGGGTCAGATCCTTTTTCATTCTTCCCTGGCAATAGTATTCTCTCCCTGTTTGGATTTAACTCCTATCCAACGGGTGTAGTTGATAGAGTATCAGGTATAATTTCCAGAAGCGCGTGGTATTCACAAATGAATGCCAGGAATTCGGTCCCTGCTACCGTTGCCATTGAAGTTGAGAGAAGCTTTAATAAAACAACGCGAGAGTTTAGTTCAACCGTTGATTTTACAGCTCTAACAAATTTAAGCGGGCAGTATAATTACAAAGTTATTTTGTTGGAAAGCGGAATGGTATGGGCTCAAACTGGTGGCACCGCAGATTATGTTCATCATCATGTTGTACGGGCAATGATGAATGGTG
>JACZKK010000050.1 GCA_014860115.1 Ignavibacteriaceae bacterium | reverse complement strand
TTCAATTCTCCTTCGAGGTCAAGTTTGGCTCGTTTTATTTCTAACCCTGACGTATCAAGTATCACAATCTCTCTGGATCTTTCTAAAACTACCGCAAGTGTGCTGTCATCAATTACAGTAATTCCTTCTATATCTTCACCATTTACTTTGAAACTTTTAACTACTCTTCCCCAACTATCAATTAGATAAACTTTGCTGTTTTCATCGCTCACGACCCAGAATCCTTTCTCATCAAAGCTGAGAGCAAGCCCTGAAGGTTCAGGGACCGGAATTTTTTCAGCTACTGAGAAAGATAAAGCTTTTATTGAATTTTCTGTCTTGTCACTGTTGCAGGAAGAGCAGAATGCCAGAATTAATAAAACGCTTAAATAGATTATTTTGGGCATTAAGTAACTCAAATAATTTAAAAATCTTAAAAATCCTGAGACAATATAATCTTTTAATTTACATTTAGAGATTATTGCTTAGCGAAGAAAAATAATGTACTATAATACCAGTGTGTTTTTAATATTTTGGATTTTATTGGGGATGCTTAAAAAATAATTAAAAAAGAGCGAGAAGGGAGAGTTTCTACATATGATGTCCAAAATAGCAACAGTCTTTGGGATTGTTATAGTGCTTTGTGTTATTGTTTTCGGCTTCGTTTTCTTTGAGCCATTCTTCACAGAAGAAGTAATTGAAATAAAGGTAATTAATAAGGAAAGATGGACCGGAGAAAGAGGAAGATATTTCATTTTCACCGAAAAAGAAGTCTTCGTGAACGAAAATAATTATTACCACAATAACAAAACAAACGCTGATGAACTCTACAAACTATTTAATAGGGGAGATACTTATAAAGTAAAAGTTGTTGGTTTCTACATCGCTTTCCTTCCTCGATTCCGAAACATACTTAACATAATGGAAAAGAAGGAAACGAATTTTCCTGTGCCTCAAGATTTTTAGTTTGATAGGAATGAACATAATTATCTTTTCGATGGTTCATCTAAAAATTAACTGACAGTTGTACTTTCTCTCAAATATTAGCACAAATAGTGGAACACACTTTAAATGAAATAAGGGATATAATCTGGGGAGTTCCGCTGATTGCTTTGCTGGTGGGAACCGGCATCTACCTGACATTTCTGCTAAAAGGTTTACAATTCAGAAAACTTTATCATTCACTCTGGCTTGCGCTTGTTAAAAGAAAAGAAGAAAATTCCGAAGGAGATATTTCTCATTTCCAGGCTTTGATGACTGCTCTTGCGGCAACAGTTGGAACAGGAAATATTGCAGGAGTTGCTACTGCAATTGCTATTGGTGGACCGGGTGCATTATTCTGGATGTGGATAACGGGCTTGTTTGGTATGGCCACAAAATATGCTGAGGCCGTGCTCGCTGTTAAATACAGAATAAAAGATAAGAATGGAAATATGAGTGGCGGACCGATGTACTATCTTGCTAACGGAATGAATATTAAATGGCTTGGAGCTTTGTTCGCTGTCTTTGCGGCAGTTGCTGCTTTCGGAATTGGAAATATGGTTCAGTCAAACTCAGTTGCTGATGCAGTTAAATACTCATTTAATATTCCAGTAGAAGCAACAGGAATAATTCTTGCAATTGCTACAGGACTTGTACTGCTTGGTGGTATAAAAAGTATCGGGAAAGTGACTGGTATTTTAGTCCCGCTTATGGTAATCTTTTATTTTCTTGCTGCGCTTTTTGTAGTAATTATTCATATCGATCAAATACCCTCAGTAATAAGCCACGTACTTGTTGAAGCATTTACTGATACAGCTGCAGTTGGCGGATTTGCAGGTGCCACTATTATGCTGACAATCAGAAGCGGAATTTCAAGGGGTGTATTCTCAAACGAATCAGGTTTAGGCAGCGCACCAATTGCTGCTGCTGCTGCACAAACAAAACATCCCGTCACGCAGGCACTTGTTTCAATGACACAGACTTTTATTGACACAATTATTATCTGTTCAATGACAGGATTTGCCATTCTTGTGAGTGATGTTTTGGGTACCGGATTAACAGGTGCAACACTTACGCAAAAAGCTTTTGAAACCGCACTACCCGGTCAATGGGGTGGAATTGTTGTATCTATCGGGTTGATCTTCTTTGCTTATTCAACAATACTTGGCTGGAGTTACTACGGAGAGAAGTCAGTAGAGTATTTACTAGGTGAAAAATCTGTTAAGCCCTATCGGTTACTTTTTGTTATCATAGTTTTTGTTGGTGCCATAGTAAAATTAGATTTGGTTTGGACTTTTGCCGATATTATGAATGGACTTATGGCCTTGCCGAATCTTATTGCTTTGTTGGGATTAAGCGGTATGGTTGCAGCAGAAACACGGAATTATTTTAACAACTCAGATTAGCTCTCTTCTTTACAACAATTATTTGCCTCAGTCAATAATCAAGCACACCTAAATATCTTAACCATTTAATAGAAAACTATTTTCAATATTGAGAACCATCTAAATAAACGATTGATAAATGTGTAATTAAATCAAGATTTTTAAGCATTAAAACTTGATTTGTTTTTTATGCTCAATTTTATAAAAGGCATAGAATTTGTCTTTTTAGTGTCGCTATTAAAATCGATCACTAATTAAACAGGAACTTAACAATGGCTTACTTTATAACTGATGATTGCATTGATTGCAATGCTTGTGAAATTGATTGCCCAAATAATGCTATTTATGCTGGCGGTGCTCCTTATGAATTACAAGGACAAGAATATCCGGCTCTTCATGATACACATACATATATTGCTTATGATAAATGTACCGAATGCGTTGGTTACTACGATGAACCACAGTGTGTAATTGCATGCCCTAGTGAAGCAATAATTAAAGACCCTAATCATGTTGAAAGCCATGAAGAGCTTTTAGCAAAAAAAGAAAAATTAGGAACAACACTTAAATAATATTTTTCTAGAAGGCTGTTTCAACAAACTATTGCTGCTTACCTACTTATGCAGTGCTAAAAACCTGCCTATTAAGGGGTCGGGGAAAATCGGGACCACAAAATCTGGGGTGGCACTGAGATAAGGATGATGGAACAGCCTTTACTATTTTAAATTCTATTTTTTCTTCTTACTCTTCGGCGGTTCTTTTTCCTCGCAATACTCTTTAATCACTTCATAAGCTTCAAACATTCCAAGCTCTCCGGCCTTGTTAAAATCATCGCAGGCATTGCCTTTCATATTCAGATTGGCATAACAAATTCCACGGTTATAATAAGCCGTCGCATCTTTTGAATTGAGAGAAATTATATAAGTATAATCAACGGCAGCCGAAAGAAACTCGTTCAAGCCTATTCTTGCTTCTGCTCTTGAATAGTATAATGAAGAATTATCTGGTTCAATAATAATTGCATTTGAATAGTCATTGGCTGCATCTGAAAATTTCCCAAGCAGAAAATTTTCATCTCCCCTATTCTTATATGCCAAAACATTAACGGGATCATTTGAAATGGCAGATGAAAAATCTTCAATGGCGGATTGCGAATCTCCAAGGTAAGAAAATAAAAGACCCCTGTTAATAAAATATTTGTAGTTGGTAGAATCTAAAATTAAAGCTGTGGAATAATCTTCAATTGAGCCGGGAAAGTCTTCGATAGATTCCCTTGCATAAGCACGATTAAAATAGATCTGAGCATTTGTAGAATCGAGAACTTCGGCGTAATCAAAATCAAAGATTGCACTATAATAATTTTGGCAGGATATATTCGCAAGACCGCGATTAATGAAGTAATCAACTTTGGTTTTATCAAGTGTTATCGCCCGTGAATAATCATCAACTGCATCTTTACAGCTATCGAGCTGCATATTTGCTTTTGCACGGTAAAAGTATAACTCAGCATTACCAGGCTCCTCCTTTATTGCATCGGTAAAGTAAGTAATTGCTGTACGATATTGCTCATCATCATAACTCTCCATTCCTTTCAGGAACAACTCATTCTTAACAGGCAGGCAAGCCGAAATAGAAAGTATTAATAACGAATAATAAAATATAGTTTTCGTCTTTACCGAAATATTCTCAGACATAATTAAAAGTTTATTCTTAAACGATTATTCATTTATTGAAATTTAACTTATTATCAGCAAGATTTAAAAGTAATTAATGCTATTTTTTGTAAGCGTTTTTTCTAAAATGATTATTTCCTCAATCAATATACAATTTGGGGTTACAATGGATTTAATATTACTTATTACCGGCATTGTTCAGATATTCCTTTCTTTGCTGATAGCAGTAACACTTGTCTACCTTTCATCCAAAATTTTCAGAAAGATGATCAGCGGCATAAATGAAACTGAAGAGCTGAAGAAAAATAATGTTGCAGTTGCAATTTTGAACGGTTCAATTGTGCTGGCGCTGATACTTGTAGTGAAGAAATCAATTGAATCCGCAATAACAATTTTCGGGAACATTCTTCGTAACCCGGATGCTGTGTTATCAAGCTACATCCAATCCGCACTGATTATACTTGGACATATTCTTCTCGGTGGAATAATTGCATTCACATCCATTTATGCTGCACTTCAGATATTCATCTGGCTGACAAAAGATCTTGACGAACTCAAAGAAATAAAAGAGAACAACACAGCAGTTGGAATTTTGCTCGGGATAATAATTGTTTCGATGGCACTGCTGCTTCAGCAGGGAGTTGATACTGTTCTCAACTCTCTGATTCCTTTTCCTCAGGTTTCATTAATTGATATCGGATAGAATAATTACTGATAACCTGTAAATATAATTTCAAATGAAATCAGGCTGCATAAAAAAATCTTTCTTCGGATGCTCGGCTGTATTTCTTTTCTTCTTTGTGATCATAATACTCCTTCTTATTTCTGCACAACTGCCGGAAATTGACTTTACCTCACCCGAAACAGTGAAACGTGAATACACAATTGAATTTGATAGTTTGACCAATGAAAAATTCATCAGCTCATCATTCAACTGGAAGCTTGTTGATAACAGACTCAAGAAAAGAGAATTCGATATCAGTTTTAAACTGCTGGAAAAAGATGTTAAAGAAGCAATGGATTTTATCGAAAAGCTGGCATCAATGAGCTATAAAGAACTTGGATTGGAAAGGAATTACTCCGACCCAATTACTGAATCAAGAGTTGTGTGGGCTGAAGTCTATCGGAGAATTTATTACCAATCTTCACTTCAGATGAAACCGGTGCTTGAAGGTTTCAATAAAATATTTATTGAAGAAAATTTTGATTTTAGAGATAGAATCTATTTTGTAATTACCTTTGTGCAAAACATAATGTACGAAAGACCGGGAGGTGTGCTCGATCTCTTTCCGCCGCTCGGTACAATTGCTTACCGATTTGGCGATTGTGATTCAAAGGCATTATTGCTTTATGTTATTCTGGAAAAGATGGGAGTTGACTGTGCAATGCTTTGGAGTTACAATTACAAACACGCGATGCTTGGAATAAAAGTAAATGGCCGGGGAAATTTCTTAACTGCTAACGGGAAGAAATATTATTTCCTCGAAACAACTTATCCAAATTGGGATATGGGAGAAATACCACCCGAGTTTAACAAAGTAAAGTTCTGGTTCATTTCTGAAATAGATGCTATTGTGAAGAAGCAAAACCTGATTGACATTGATGAAACTGATTCCAGAAAAAAATCCAGACCCTCTCCTGCTTTACCTTAGTGTAACTTTTGGCAAAGCCATCCCTTTGGGAGTGCTCTTTGTGCCTGCCTGTCCGGTAGGCAGGGACACTTAGTTCACTTAGAAGCACTAAGAAGAATACTAAAACGGATTAGTTGCCCAGACAGTAACTTCAGGGACAAATCCTCTGTCATCCATCTCAAGTGTTGAGACAATTGTGTGTGCAATTTCGTAACTCCGCAACTTGTTTGAAACTTCTTTCCTTTCTTTTCCTTCGTCATCACCAAAAGCAGTAAGCACTTCACTTGGATTCACAAGTATAACACGAACATTGTATTTCCTCAGTTCGGCTTGCCAGCACTGTGTCATTCCACGTAAAGCAAATTTAGATGAGGCATATACAGTTCCATTCGCAAAACCTTTTGTTCCGGCTGTCGAAGAAACATTAATTATGTTTCCGTAATTCTGCTTCTTAAAAAGATTGGCAGCATATTTTGCCATTAAAGCTGCACCGAAAACGTTAATCGAATAAACATTCATAAAATCTTCAAGATCAAGATCAAAGACCTGGTTCCATTTGCCACCAATTCCGGCATTGTTAATCAGGCAATCCAGCTTTTTGAATTCCTTAAGAAACTCATCATAAGTTTTTTTGATATCTTCAGGTTTGCCAGCATCAGCGTGAATGGGAAAAGCACCAATCTCTTTTGCTGCTTTTTCAAGCCTTGATTTATTGCGACCAGTTATCGCAACCTTTCCACCTTTTTCAATCAGAAGTTTTGCAGTTGCTTTTCCAATTCCCAAACTGCCGCCGGTTACAAGAAAGGTTGAATCTTTAATTTGCATTTTTATACCTCTTTTTTTTAGTTGAATATTGCCGCTAAGATATATAATTCCGTAAACCTATTAACCGCAAAATAAATTCCATTCATCAAAATAAAATTATATTACTTGTCGAGTATCTATTATTTTTACAAGGCAGTTTCAACAAAAAATCAAATTCGAATCAATTCTTTCCATCAAAATATTCAGGTGTTATAATGACTAAAAAATTACTCTTCATTCTGTTTGTCATATTTTTGTTCACTTATCCTATCCTCTCACAGGAAAAAGATAAAGAAGAAGATAAAAGTCCATACAAATCTGCAACCTTTAACGGATTGAAATTCCGGTCACTTGGTCCTGCTGTTACTTCAGGCAGGATAACCGATTTTGCTGTTAACCAAAGCAACATTCACGAATATTATGTTGCCGTGGCATGTGGAAATGTTTGGAAGACTAGCAACTCTGGTACAACCTGGGAACCAATTTTTGATAATTATGGATCTTTCTCAATCGGCTGTGTTACAATTGATCCGAAGAACAGTCACGTTGTTTATGTTGGAACTGGAGAGAATAACAGCCAGCGAAGTGTTTCCTGGGGTGATGGTCTTTATCGTTCAGAAGATGGCGGAAAAAGTTTTAAAAATATCGGTCTTAAAAAATCAGAACATATTGCAAAAATTTTAATTGACCCGAGAGATTCAAAAGTTATTTATGTTGCTGCACAAGGACCGTTATGGGGACCGGGCGGTGACAGAGGATTGTATAAGTCGACAGACTATGGTGCAACGTGGGATTCTGTTCTTTATATAAGTGAAAATACGGGTGTTACAGATGTGGTAATGGATCCCAGAGATCCCGATGTTCTTTATGCGGCTTCCTATCAACGAAGAAGACACGTTTGGACATTGTTAAATGGTGGACCAGAAGGTGGAATTCACAAATCAACAGATGCGGGCAAAACATGGAACAAATTGACAAGCGGTTTACCAACAGGTGATATTGGAAGAATTGGTCTTGCAATTTCTCCGGTTAATCCTGATTACGTTTATGCTATAGTTGAAGCAGCTGAAGATAAAAGCGGATTTTTTAGAACAACAAACCGCGGTGTAACGTGGGAAAAGATGAGCGGGTTCAAAAGCTCAAGCCCGCAATACTACAGCGAAATTTTCTGCGATTATGTTGATGTTAATAAAGTTTATGTACCAGATACATACTCACAAATAACTTATGACGGCGGAAAAACTTTTACTCCGATCTCTACAAAAGGGAGACACGTTGATGATCACGCGCTCTGGTTAAATCCAAATACTCCAGGTCATTTTCTTATCGGAGGTGACGGAGGCATCTATGAAACATTTGATGACGGAAAGACATTTCATTTCAAAGATAATTTACCAATCACTCAATTCTATCGTGTTAGTGTAGACAACTATGAACCTTTTTATCGTGTGATGGGAGGAACTCAGGATAACAATAGTATGATTGTTCCATCACAAACAATAAATGAAGAAGGAATTGTTAACGCTGATTATATTCCACTTGTTGGCGGTGATGGTTATGAAGCAGTTACAGATCCTGATGATCCAAATATAATTTATTGCCAATGGCAGTATGGCGGACTTACAAGACACGATTTGCAATCCGGAGAAACAGTAAGTATAAAGCCGCAGGAAGGAAAAGATGAAACTCCTTACCGCTGGAATTGGGATACTCCGCTAATACTCAGTCCGCATGCAAACAGACTTTATGCTGCAGCGAATAAAATTTTTAGGAGTGATGACAAAGGAAATACGTGGGAAGTAATCAGCTCTGATTTAACAAGACAGGTCGACAGAAATAAGCTTCCTATTATGGATAGAGTATGGAGCGTTGATGCCGTTGCTAGGAATGCTTCCACATCCTTTTATGGGAATATAGTATCATTGACTGAATCGCCTTTAGTTGAAGGATTAATTTATGCAGGAACTGATGACGGACTTGTTCAGGTTACAGAAGATGGCGGTAAGAACTGGAAAAAGATTGAATCATTCCCCGGCATTCCTGAGATGACGTATGTAAGCTGCTTGTACGCATCACGATTTGATGCAAACACTGTATATGCAACTTTTGACAATCATAAAAGGGCAGATTTCAAACCGTATGTATTGGTTAGTAAAAACAGAGGCAGCAGTTGGGAATCAATTTCCGGCGATCTGAAAGAACCATTTGTGGTTTACGCTATCACACAAGATCACATCAAACCCGACTTACTTTTTATCGGGACAGAGTACGGTGCGTTCTTTACAATGAACGGCGGGAAGAAATGGATCCAGCTAAAAGGAAATTTACCGACACAAGCAGTGAGGGACCTGGATATTCAGGAAAGAGAAAATGATCTGGCACTTGCAACATTTGGAAGAGGGTTCTACATTCTCGATAACTATTCTCCGTTAAGAGATTTGGATGAACAAACTCTTGAACAGGAAAATTACAAGCTCTTCCCTGTTAAAGACGCGTTGATGTTTGTTAAAAGGAGTGCGACATTCAGCTCGCTGGGTTCATCATTTTTCAAAGCTAATAATCCTGCTTTCGGTGCAACTTTCACATACTATATTAAGGAAGCCCCGAAGACTAAGAAAGAAGCCAGACAGGAAAAGGAAAAAGAACTTGTAAAAGATAATAAACCTGTGGACTACCCTGCGTGGGATGATCTGCGTGCAGAAGACAGAGAAGAAAAATCATATCTGCTTTTTGTTGTTTCAGATGAACAGGGAAATGTTGTCCGCAAACTAAAAGAAGGAATCAAGCAAGGAATTAATAGAATAACCTGGGATTTAAGATATGCCGATACCAATCCTGTCAAAACAGTAACCGATAAAAATGAAAGCGGCACACCTGTAATGCCGGGTAAATACTCAGTCGAAATGTTTATGAGCATTAATGGCGATCTTACAAAACTGGCTGGACCTCAGACATTTGATGCGAAAGTTCTCAACAATACAACACTTCCTGCTGAGGATCGTGCTGCAATGATTGCATTCCACAAAAAAGTTGGCGAACTAAATCGTGCTGTAGAAGGTGCTTTGAATTCTGCACGTGACCTGAGCGCTAAAAGCGATATTCTTATCTATGCAATAAAGAGAACTCCCGAAGCGCCAAATAGCTTGATAGACAATGCACTGAAGATCAAAAAAGAAACAGAAGATGTTTTACAGCATCTTTTCCAGGATAAAACATTAGCTCCCCGCAACGAACCTACATATCCGACAGTGTACGACAGATTAAACGAACTTGCGTGGGGTATCTGGTCAACTAGCAGCGCACCAACAACCACCCAGCAAAATGTTTATAAGGTTGCAACAGAAGAGTTCGAGCCGCTGCTGTTAAAGTTGAAGAGCCTGCTTGAAGTTGATTTGAAAAATCTCGAAGCAGATATGGAGCGTTACGGTGCACCGTGGACACCGGGAAGAGTTCCGGGTTGGAATAAAGATTAATTTGACCTCACCCTGTTTCCCTCTCCTTAATAAGGAGAGGGATTTAGGGAGAGGTATTTATTTCACCAATATCATCTTCATCGTCTGATAAAATTCTCCCGCTCTTAATTGATAGAAATATACACCGCTTGTGATCTCAGGTCTCGAGACCTGAGCTACGTTAAACTCAACTTCATATACTCCCGGTGCTTGTTCTTCATTTACCAACGTTGCAACTTCATTTCCGAGTATGTCGTAAACTTTTAGTGTTACAAGGATGTCACTCTGAGCCTGTCGAAGAGCGACATCCGGAATTGTGTATTTTATTTTTGTACTTGGATTAAATGGATTCGGATAATTCTGTTCAAGTTTGAAATCATTAACTACAACTTCATCAGGTTCAACTGAAACAGGATCAACAAGCAGATTTCTATAAATCTGAATTCCTCCGAGTCCATCTGATACGTAAACAAAACCATTAAATGTCTCAACTCCCAAAGCAAAAACTCCCGATGGCTGATACCATCCCACTAAATCCGGAACCCCAGCGAACGAAATATCAGCTATCTGCAAACCACCTAGAATATATTCTGAGACATAAGCATAAATTCCATCAACTTTGATTCCTGTTGATCCATCAATCAAATCTAGATAGCCAATAACATAAGGATTCATAGGATCCCAAATAGCAACAGATTCAATTCCCCCATTGCCGTCTGCAATGAATGCATTATCATATTCTACATCTATATCCTGCGGTTTGCTGATCATAGTTTGAAAACGATTTACCAAAAATGGAGATGAAGGATTTGAAATGTCAATTATATAAAGTCCATAGGTATCTTCATTAGAGAATGGTTGATAATCGACAATGTATAGATAGTTTCCTTCAACATTGATAGCTTGTGCATAACACCATTCAACTCCCGGAACTCCGCCTGATTGCCATCCCATTACACGTGAAAGCTGAATAATATTTGTCGGGTCAGAAATGTTGAAAATTCTGACTCCATCCCACCAGCACGCTATAAAAAGCAGATCATCTTTTACAACTAAATCCCACGTCATTGCCGGACAGGTATATGAATCTAAACTAACCGGATTCGCTGGATCGGACACATCCATTGTATAAAAAGTATTGTTTGCCGTCATACTATACGGAGAATAAACAACCACCGAGTTGCCGGCAACTTCAACTAGCGATCCATCAATATCTGCAAATCCAACTTCAACCGGATGAGTTGAATCAGAAACATCTAGCACTCTGAATCCGTTGCTTCCTGTGTATGCGTAAGTTCCCGAAACAGCAACATCATTAACAAATCCAGGCAAATCAAATCCGGAAACGTACTGCACGGATGATGAATCACTAACATCCAGAATTGAAAAAGTACTGTTGCGGGAGAGATAAGCATAGTCTCCCATTCCAGTTAGGAATTCATAATCTCCCGGGTAAAGTGAAATTGATACCGGAGTTGCCGGATTAGTTACATCAACAATTTGTAATCCGCCATCGGTACTAACTTTCGCGATGTATGCTTTGTTGTTGAAAACTTCAATATCATAAGTGAAGCCGCCGACATTAAGAACTCCTGCATAAACTATATGAAGTGAATCCGTAATATTCAGGATTGTCAACGCACCGGAACTGTTAATTCCATAAAGGAAATTTCCGGCAATATCAATTTCATTGCCTGAAAGAAAACCGTAGGAAGTGATTAGCTGAAGATCAAGCGGATTGGATACATTGACAAGTTTTACACCTTGCGATGACATTACAATATAAGCTGTGTTTCCTTTCAGATACATTTGAGAAATCAAATTGTTTGCAAGAAAAAGTTCATCTGCAATGACTGGATTGTATGGATCAGAAATATCCAGTGACCAGATACTGTAGTTTGTAGTGAAGATTAGATAATTACCAAAGTATGCAATTCCGCTTCTCGGATATGGCTCAGTCGGGAATCGACTCATCCTTGTTGGGTTTGAGAGATCAGACAAGTCCCAAATCTCAATTCCTGAAAAATAAGCGCAGATATAAAGTCTTTTTGTTACAGGATCGTAAGTGCATTGATCAACAAGCGAACGTGTTCTTACTTCAGAAAGAATAACTGTATTCTGGGGATCAGAAACATCAGTCACATAAATACCTCCGCCGGAACCAACAAATACCAAATCACCTTCCGGACTCATCGCTAAAGCATAGCTGTATGAGAAAGGATAATTTCCTTTAAAGCTTGCATTAGACGAATCAAAATCAATCACCGAAAGCTTTTCATTGTTATATGGAGTTTTAGGCATTGTGCTTTTTATAAGCTCAATAATATCAGTTTCATCCGATAGATATTCTCCTGCTTTTGGAAGAAGAGATTGTGCGTTGAGATATGCAGTGAATAACAGAGTAACAGCCAGTAAAATTTTTTTCATAAGAACTCACTGTTTTTATTTAGGAACATTTTATAATTGAAATATTTATTTGAGTAGCATCATTTTTTTCGTCTCGATGAATGAGCCGGCTTTTAATTGATAGAAATAGATTCCGGATACCAGTTGCCGGATACCGGATGAAGTTAAGAATTCAACTTCATATGCGCCAGCAGTTTGTTCTCCATTAACTAAAGTTGCGACTTCGTTACCAAGTATATCGTAAACTTTTAAAGTTACAAGGATGGCACTCTGAGCCTGTCGAAGAGCGACATCCGGGATTGAGTATTTTATTTTTGTACTTGGATTAAACGGATTCGGATAATTCCGCTCAAGTGAAAATACATTTGGTGCTTTTACTTCCGCTTCTACTTCCGGTGAATATGCAAACGTTCCACCAAAGTCTATCTGCTTCAGTCGATATTTATACTTTCCCGGTTCAGGTTTATCTGTGAATGAATAACTCTGAATTTCTGTTGTCGTTCCCTTCCCTTCAACAAATCCAATCCGTTGCCATCCGGAAGTCTCCCCCTTTGGGGTAGATTTAGAGGGGGCCCTTTCAATCTCAAACCCTGAATTATTCGTCTCCGTTGCTGTCTGCCAGAAAAGTGTTACTACATTGCCATCAACTTCCGCAGTGAAGGAAATTAATTCTACAGGAACTGGAACTGCAATTGTTGCTGTGTTGCTTCCATTCTGACCATATTGATTGTACGCAAACACACGATAAGTATAAGTTGATTCAGGTGCGACAGTCGCATCAATAAATTGAGTTTGGTTTTGACCCACATTTCCAACTAAAACATAATCCCCCGGATCGCTTGGTTGTCCATTCTTCCTTAGTACGTCGAAACCTGCTTCATTCCAGGTATTATCCTGCCATCCAAGTTGAACTTTTGGTCCTGGATCAAACATTACTTGTGCAACTAAATTGCCTGGAGCACCTGGTCGACACATATTCGACGCCAAGTAACTAACACATACATTATCCCAATAAATGTTGTCTGTATTAAAAGAATTTCCTGAATATGTGATTTCAATTTGAGCATATTGATTAGAAGTTGAAGTAGTACCAAAAGTGGTTGAAACAACAAGAGGACCTACATTTCCCGTTGGATTAGTTATAGAATATATTGGAGATGATGTTACTCCTCCATCATAAGTAATTCCTACTGTGACTGTCCCGCTTGGATCTACATACCAGTCAAAGAAAAAGTTAAAAGAAAAATAACAACACTGGTTGGAATAAAGTGGGAAAGCATTTGATCTTATCTTTGACTCACCATTAAACGATGGCGTCCAGCTAAACCTTAATTCTGGTGGTGAGCCACCAGCAGAAGACGAACTACTTGCCGACCAATTTGTCAAACCTTGCGGACCTATTACAGTCCAGTTACTTAGGTTTGCAAATTCATCACACCATTGATACACGCCCGGATATTGCTCCGTTGTAAACGACCAGGTTGGTCCCTGCGTCCCGCAGATGGCATCTTTGCATACGATGTACCAAGCGTAAGTAGTACTGTAGTTAAGTGCTGGTAAGACATATTGGTTTACTGCAGGACCATCATAAACTTTTACAACATTTCCAATTGGACCAAACCATAATTCAACGTTCGCTGTACCAACACCATTTGTCCAGCTAACAGTGGTACCATAAACCGGAACATACGTAGCACCGTTTGGCGGATTTGGATTTGACGGTGCACCAACAGGACAAGGAAGACCGCAGGTATTATCAATTGCAAATCCAGTAATCTGTGAACCCGGCCAGGCAGTGATGAATGTTGTGCTGCCTGTTGTCAAATCAACAGACCTGAATTCGCCCTGAAATGTACCATCATTAAATGCAGCCAGATAAAGTATGTTCGTAGCAGCATCAAAATCTGCATCCTGTGCAAAATTAGCATCGAAACCCAATGGTCCGATTGGTGTTCCAGCTCCTGTCGAAAGGTTAATCAAGAACAATTGATCCGATACTAAATCAATACCATAAGCATTTCCATCACAGTCAATAGCAAGTGACATTAATCCGGCTAGTCCTGTAATTTGTCCAATGAATGTTACTGAACCAGTTGCAATATTCAGCGTATAAAGTCTTGACTCAGCAATATTAGATGAACCAAGATACCAAGTTGAATTTGCAGAATTATATGCAAGTGAGGTAGTGTAATAACTAAATCCTGTTATGCCTGTAATGAAAGTCGGAATCCCAGTGGAAAGATCAACCTGCCATAATTCACTGAATCCAGGTGCATTTTGAGTGCAAACATAATAATTACCGGAGTTATTAATATCGGCTCCACCTATATAGTAATTTCCAAAGTTACCGTTGATGGTTGTGAGCGGTGTTCCTGCAGGTATCGGCATTGATACAAACTTAACCGGACCGGCTAAATCAACTCCATACCCGGTATTTAAAAGTGTATTTCCTTCCTGGTAATGAGGCAACAATCTTTCAGATTTTACAAATCCGGGCGCCTGTCCAAGCGAATGCTCTTCCTGCGCAAACATTGTTTGAAAAGAAATCAACAGAATCGTTATTAAAACAAGTTTACTTTTAATTTTCATTTTATCACCTGTGGAAGCGTAATGAATAAAATTTTTGCTCAGGTTGTTTTGGATATTTTTGTGCGGAGATGTTTTTGTAGAAAGAATTTCCGGAGGAGAGAGAACAAACGTACCCCGTAATTTGCTCTTCATTTTATTACCTTAATTTAAAAGTTCATTTAAAACTAAGCCATAATTTTAAGAAGGGCAAGAGAGGCTGGGATAATTTTTATTTTTTGTCTATCAACTCTTCTATTTTTTCCAAAATTCTGACCATTCCCAGCGTATCAAGCTTGCAATACTCAAGTAACTGCTGTTTTATCTCTGCAATAAACATTAAGTCAGTTTCAGTCTGCAGACTTTCATAAGCAATAGAAGCCAGTCCACCTTCATTTATTTCCAGATCATCATAGCTTAACTCAGGAACCAGAGCAGGAAGCACAGCTTTAATTGAATACGAGCCTTTCATTTCGGGAGCGTAATAATATTTCTTCTGGAAAGGAACCATCAGGTCTTTAATTCTGGAAATCAGCTTTTTAATCTCATAAGCAAACACAGGATAGTCTCGTGCAATTTCATTCAGCCTGGTGATTTCAAATGTCTTGTTATAAACGAGAACATCGCCTTTACCTATTGTTACTTTTAACAAACTCTCAATAAACTTTTTTCTTGGGTCTTCGCCCGGTTCAGCAAGGAATTCAAAATGATCAGCTTCGCTGTTTTTATTTTTCTTCAGAAAGACAGAATATTGAAACGGTATTTGCTGGTAAGGCTTTGAATTATTGAACAGCGGAACTGCCGGCTGGAACGTTTCGAAATCCATAAAGTAAAGAGGATAATTCAAATCAGATAGAAAGTTTTTAATTGCCTTTTTATCAATTAATGGTTTTCCGTTTTTATGAACCTCTAACTGGAGTTTGTTGTTTTTATTCAGCGAATAATCTTCGGGCACTTCATCAAGTCTTATTATTCCATTTCTATAAAGCTCATACTTTTTAGCAAGGTGCATTCCTGAAAAATCAAATATTGAATCCTCGGGAATATGTTTTCTGCAATAATTGAAAAATCCGCATGTGTAAGGATTATAGCAGTGCTCACCAATTTCAATGTCGGGCATCTTCTTCTTCAAAATAACTTTTTTAAACCTGTCCACATTTTCTTTGACTAATTTCTGCAAAGGCAAAATCAGTTCGAGCACGGATTCAGTTGAAAACAATTCCTCTAAGTTCAAATCTCTTTTTCTTACATATTGATTGTTGATGTAGATTATGGAAAAGTCTTTCACTCTGATTCCCAGATTCGAAATAACATAATATTGTAAAGCCGCATCATTAATATATGTCTCCGAAATTGAAGTGGAACTTTTAACTTCATAAAGTTTCGCACCACCCTTTTCCATAACAAAAATATCAGCAATCGATAGCACTTCATTGAACATAAAAGCTGCTTCATAAATTACTTTCGCACCGCTACTGATCAGTTCTTTAGTTCTTTTTAATGCCCTTTCGTAGTTAGGAGGATCTCCTTGTGCAGCAATTGTTCCGCCGGGAAATAACTTATGAGCAAGTTCTCCAACGTTTGTTCCTCTTTTAAATATCGCTTTCTGCATATCGGAAAGCTCATCCATTTCATCATAATGATATTTATAAAGGTAAAGATGCTTTTCGCACTGAAGTCCTTTTATGAAGGATGATTTACTTAGAAGATGTGAAGCCATAAGTTTGTATTTGTTACTGCATTTATGCTGAACCTGACTGCCCTGCCTACCGGACAGGCAGGCGTCAGGCAAGTTTCATTTCAGCATCTCTTTAAACATAATAATTATTATTGTAGATTCTGCAATAAATTAAGAATGAATTTTGAATTAAAGGATAATATCATGAAAAAGAAAATTGAGCTAAGCGGCGGGCTAAAAGAAATGGTCACTTACTGCACCGCCATCTACGAACTTGACAGTGACGTTGATGCTGAAATGATAAATGACATCATAAAGCAAAGCCCGATTTTTGAAAACAAAAGTTTTTCTACAAGCGTACTTGGAACAGTTCAAAGAACTACGGTAAACAGGAGCAGTAAAGTATTCATAAAAGGAAACAGGGTTACATTGCAGATACGATATGAAATTTTAAGGGTTGTTGATATTGAACCAACACAGAAAGATGAAGACTGGATACAAAGTGATATCAGCCATCTGCTAAAACATTTTGAGCTTTTACTCGCTCCCATTGAATAATGAAATTATTTTTATCGTTAATAATATTAATTTCAATAAATCTGTTTCCTCAATCAGAGCGTTACACCAAAGGAGCAGAGAACGGCTATGCCTGGATTAGTATGGAAGACCCGGTTCAGTTTTACAGCAGTTCAAAAGAAAATTATCTTAGTTCGATTCTTGATAGATACCGCTTGACTGAGGAAAAACATCCGGAGATTGCATTGCTTAGCTGCAGAGATGATATGAACAAGCTCCTTGAGGAGGGAAAGTCCGAGGAGATTTCACTCGAAGATATTGTAAATGAGATAAATATATTTTATTCGGGTAGTGAAAATATGATCATCCCCATAATTTTTGCTTACTGCTATTCTATAAAGAAACTTGCGGGGGTAAATGCCAAAGAGTTGAATACCTACAAAAAGGAAGCTTTAAAATTTTGCAATGAGTAAAATTTAAAGATCAAGCTTTGTTTGAGTGCCTTTGATTTTTTTCTTTGGTTCACGGTGTTTTTTAAGAAAATCACCAAAATCTTCTTTAGAGATTATATAAATCTTTCCAACCTGCTGGGCTTTAAGTTTTCCCGAATGAATATGATATAACACTGCTGAATGACTTATGTTCAACAGTTTTGCTACTTCCTGAACGCTGAAAAATTCTTTCATTGCTGCTCTTTTATTGTTTCCTACAAAGCTTTAAAAGAAACTGAAATTAAATTAAGAAGTAGAATACTCAGATTCAATTATTATGTTAATAAAAAAGGCTGTTCTTACTGGTGAACAGCCTTAATTTAACATATCAGATAAAAAAATCAGAGCAAATTTCCATCTCTGTCCAAAAGTATTGGCTTGCCAAGTCCAAGCTGTTTCAAAGGTTCAAGCTGCGTTTTGGCATCACCGATTATAAGATAAGTCATCCTTTCCGGCTGAATATATTTTTTAGCAAGCGCTTTAAGCTCATCCTGTGTGAAATTGCGTACGATATCTTCTCTTTGCTTCACATAGTCGAATGACAGATTATACGTCGCAATACTATTCAACATTCCCCTTAATGCACCGAGTGTTTCAAAAGCTCTTGCATTAGAACGAACGAGAGAATTTTTGGTAAACTCAAGATCCGAATCCGGAATACCCTCGTGATATTCTTTCATTTCATCAATAAATATCTGAACGGATTCAAGAGTCGCACTTGAACTGACACTGGATGTTGCAGCAAAATATCCGGGATAAAGTGATCCATTAAATGATGTTCTGGCTCCGTAAGTATAGCCTTTCTCTTCTCTTAAGATCAGATTTACATTTCCGGTAAAGCTTCCTCCAAGTTTGTAATTCATCACAGTTGCAGGATAGAAATCCGGGTCGTTGTATTTCATGCTCAGGTTTCCAATTCTTAAAACAGACTGTTTTGCATCTGGAAAATCAACGAAGTAAATCTGGGCTTTCTCTGGCTCTTGCGGAAGCGGATAATTTTTCAAATCTACTTCTTTCTTTTTCCACTTTAACTCGAGTGACTGGAATGTTGAAACAGCTTTATCATTGCTTATGTCCCCAACGATAGTGATTGCTGTCAGATTGGGAACAAAGTAGCTGGTGTAGAATTTTTTCAAGTCATCTATCGTTATCGAGTTTACTGTTTCCTCAGTACCCGAAAGGCTCCTTGAGAAAATATTCTGATCGCCGTAAATCAATCTGTCGAATACAGCGGAAGCTACTGCTGAAGGATCAGCTTTACTCCGGTTAATTCTTTCAATCGTTTCTCTTTTTATTCGTTCAAATTCTTTTTCATCCCATCTGGGTTCAAAAAGAATCTCTTCTACCAATGAATAAATTTCATAAAATTTTGAGGAAAGACAATTGGCATCGATCACTATAGATTCCTTGGTAGTATACATTCTTATACTTGCACCAAGATCATCAATTGCTTCCTCCAGCTCAATTGGCGTTTTATTTTTAGTGCCTTCCATCATTATATCTGACATCAGGTTTGCAATTCCAACTTTGTTAATTTCATCAAGTAACAATCCGCCTTTCATTGTTATTGAAAAATTGATCAGGGGAAGTTCGTTCTGCTCAATACCATAAATGCGCAGTCCATTTGACAGCTCATCTTTCCAAACTGCCGGAAGATTTAATAATGGGTCGGGTCCCGCGGGCGGTTCAATGCTTCTGTCAAAAGCAGTTTCGATTCTATCGACTTTTACTTCTTCAGTGCCGGCAGAAGAACTCACTTTGCTTTGTTCCTCAAGCTTCTCTTCAACAACAGGATATTTTTCAGAATTTGCCGCTATCAGATTCACACTTCCTTTGGGCACAAAGCTCGTAGCCACGTAAGGATTTCCCTTAATATATTTTTCATAGGCATTCATTATGTCTTCTTTTGTCACGCCAAGCAAATTTTGAAGGTCAGTTGTTATAAAATCAGGAGTGCCGGTAAAGGTATTATAGCTTGCGAGCTGAAATGATTTTCCGAGTACGCTTGAAATCTGGTTGTAGAATTGTGTTTCTATTTTTGCTTTTACACGCTTAAGATCCTTTTCAGTGAAACTCTCTTTATCAAATCTTTCAAAAGACTCCATAACTGCTTTTTCAACATCGTCCAGACTCTTATCAGGAAAAGCTCTGATAGTAATTGTAAATTCACCGGCAAGTTCCTGTGAATTTTGATATGCATTTACAGAGGGAGCTAGTTTCTGTTCTTCAACAAGAACTTTATAAAGTGGAGATTTTTTACTTTGAGCAAACAGTTCTCCGAAAAATTTAAGTGCATAATCATCTTTCGTGAATTGCTGCGGTGTTGGAAAGACAATATTCAGTTCGGGAGATTTAGCAAAATTATCTTCGTGGTAAGCTTTTTTTGTGTTATCAATCTGAACTGGCATTGGGTCAAGAGGTTTAACTTCTTCTCTTTTCTGAATCTCTCCAAAATACTTTTCTACCAAATTTTTTGTTTGCTCTTTATTAAAATCACCAGCAATAACTATTGTAGCATTGTTTGGTCCATACCATTTTTTAAAGAACTCATGAACATCGGCAAGTGTAGCATTTCTTAAATCCTCCATTTCACCGATTGTCTGCCAGTTGTACGGATGTTCTTCCGGATACAATAATTTGTTGATTACATAGCTTGTGTGACCATAAGGTTCATTATCGACTCTCTGTCGTTTTTCATTTTGAACAACAGACTGCTGATTCATAAAAGCTTCCTGCGTAACAGTGCTCAGCAAAAATCCCATTCTGTCCGATTCCATCCAGAGCACCATTTCAAGTGAATTGTTCGGAACAACCTGAAAATAAATTGTACCGTCATTCCAGGTACCTCCGTTTAATGTTCCGCCGGCGTTTTGAATTTTCTTGAAGAACTGATCTTGCGGGATGTGCTGTGATTCCTGAAACATTATATGCTCAAACAGGTGAGCAAATCCTGTACGTCCTTTAACTTCTCTGTTCGAGCCGACATGATAAAGAACAGCCACAGCTACAATCGGATCAGATTTATCCTTATGAAGTATAACCTGCAATCCGTTTTCCAGTGTGTATTTTTCATTTTCTATTTTTAATTCTGTCGACTGCTTATCGCAGCCAATAAATAAAACAGAAATTAGTATTGCGAAAAAAAGGCTTGATTGGTGTTTCATTTTTTCTCCGTAAAAAACGTAAAAATATTTTTTCTCTACAATGAAAAAATCAAAAAATTCCTATAAAATTCAAGCAATTATTGATGAGTAGCAGGTTAATTATTTAGGGATGAGTTATTAATGAGAATAAACTAAAAAATGACTCGAATTGCGGGCTTTACTAGCTAAACATTCCTGTATAAGTTTTTGTCCCTGGTCTCTTGTGGCGACGATCTTTGCTTCTTGCAATGAGAAATGCAACCAGAAAAAGTACTGATGCTATTAGGACTAATGAAAGTCCGCTATAAAATGCATCAAGATTGCCTATTACAAATCTGATCAACTGAATAACAATAAATATTCCCACAACTTCGAGGGCAAACCACATTGAGTTAAGTATCGTTTTTCTTCTGATATTCATGTAATAAGCTTCTTTAAAATCTTTGATCAAAGATAATTAATAAAACTATTCAAAACTTACTTTGTTTGTTAAGTAATTATTAATTCTGAAAGCATTTATAAAGCACCGTTTATAATATCAATCTGCCGTTCTACAGAATTAGCTAACACCCGGGGCTCAAAAGAGTATATATTACAACTAAAAGAAAACAAACAAAGGAGACTTAAAATGAAACTTACACTCACAATATTTTTGTTGATAATCATTGCAACCACCACAACTGATATATCAGCAAAGCCAAGGGTAAAAGCTGAAATTACGGATAACACTGTTGCGAGTCTTATGAAAGGATTAAATTCAGAAAATCTTGGTTTGAAAAGCAGCAGCGCTTATATGATTGGTGAACTACAGTTATCAAGCGCAGTAATTCCATTACTGAGAATTTTGCATCAGGATGAAAATGAAGAAATGAGAATTGCTGCTGCATTAGCTTTATACAAAATAGGTTCACCAATTGCAATTCAAGCAGTAAAACAATCCATTAGGTTTGACGATAGTGAAAGAGTAAGCAAACTTTGTGCAAATTTTTACAGCGAATACCTCAAAAGCAAATTATTTGGTGAAGAATTAAATATGGATGTTGCGAAAACAGCCTTAAAATAAAAATTTATTCTTCATCTCTTCTCCACAGTCCGGGATAATCATCCCGGCTTTTTATTTTAAATAAAAATTTTTACGATTTAATTTGATTAAGTGAAGATTTCTTTTCACTTTTGTATTAGAAATTTTAATTACTAATACTGCAAACCAAAAAAATTCTACTCACCGTTTTTTTGATGAAGAAAAGAAGAAAAAGAAATTCGATACCATTAAAATCTGACCAGCTAAGTTTTGATTTCAATATTAACATACCAATTGAAATTCATACGCCGAAGTCTGACATATCCAGCCTGAGAAAAGAATTGGCATGGGAACACAGACCGATAATCGAAATTGTTAAAAGCTAGAGATAGCATCTAACAAAAATTTTTTCACTTCCCCCTCACCAATAAATTTCCTCAATCCTTATAAAAAAAATAATGCTTGCATCTTGCTTTGTTAAATTGGCTGATTAACTCTAATAAACACTACTTTTGTTCTGATTACCAGGAAAGTTCGATATTTGCTATTTTTTGCATAAAATAATCGGTTCTTGAGAGACAGAATGCGTGAAATATATTACGTGCGACTTGTACTTTTCATGTAAATACGAGAGATTTACTGCCAGTTATTTATAATTTAATAGCCGACCTAATTACCAAAAATATTTAAATGTTAATTAATAAAGATCTGCATACTTATCTCTCTGAATTTATTCTTAATGATTTAAATGTTTTCTCGAAAAGAAAAAAAACAGTCGTAGAATATTTTGAAGTTGAAGGAATACGTATTCCCAAATTTATTAATGAATTCTGGACATCAAAGCAAAGGCAGGGCAATCCAATTCACCAAGTTTCTTACAGAGCTTGCTTTAAAGCTGAACTGCCGCGTTTCTTTATTAAATTATTAACAAAAGAAAATGATGTTGTTTACGATCCATTTGCAGGAAGAGGAACAACAATTATTGAAGCTGCATTAATAAATCGAAATGTAATTGCTAATGATATCAATCCATTAAGCACAATACTTTCAAAACCACGATTATCAATTCCGTCATTTGTTGATGTTAAAGACCGATTGAAAAAAATCAAATTTAAAGGCGGATTAAAAGCAGATATTGATCTGTCCATGTTCTATCATCTGGATACTGAATCGGAAATTGTTTCTTTACGAAATTATCTTGTTAGAAAAATGAAGAATGGAAAAGAAGATTTTATTGATGAATGGATCCGGATGGTTGCAACAAACCGTTTGACAGGTCACTCAAAAAATTTTTTCTCTGTTTACACTCTTCCACCCAATCAGGCAGTAACACCTGAAAGGCAGAAAAAAATAAACAAGCAAAAAGATCAAAAGCCTGTTTACAAGGATGTTAAATTTATAATTCTCAAAAAGACCCGCGACTTAATTTCCGAAATGGATAAGAAACTTATCTATCAATTAAAAAAAATTGGTTCGAAAGCTAAATTCCTTAATAATGATGCACGACTTACATCCAGCATTAGAAGTAATTCGATCAATTTGACTGTTACTTCCCCACCATTTCTGGATATAGTTAATTACACAGAAGATAACTGGCTTCGATGCTGGTTTAATAATATTGGCGCAAACGATGTTGCGCGAAATATCACCATTACAAAAAAATTAGATGATTGGGAAACAGTAATGTTTGAAGTTTTCAAAGAGCTTTACAGGATCACAAAAAGGAATGGTTATATTGCGTTTGAAGTCGGTGAAGTGAGAAGAGGCAAAGTTAAGCTTGATGAACATATTGTTCCTCTAGGAATGGAAGGAGGATTTGAATGTCTTGGAATTGTTATAAATCTGCAGAATTTTACGAAGACTGCTAATATCTGGGGAATAAATAATAATAAAGTGGGAACTAATACGAACAGGATTGTTGTGTTTAGAAAAATTTAACTTTATAGAATTATTCTCCAAAATTGACTTATTTACCAATCGTTAAGTATCACTATTCAAGGTGATTTATTTTGATTCACAACCCTTCAATTCTTAATAAAGGTTATCGATTAGAGACAATTTCCTATTGATACTACAGCAAAAAGTTATTTAATCGGTGGTATAGTAATTGGCATTAAAATGTATCTCGTGAATAATTAAAGGGAGCTTTGCTTACTATTTCTATACTTATCTGAGTTGCTCTCCTATTAATAATATGTATATCAAAATAAATGCACAGAATAATTTTTTTTTGTGCGTAAATAAATTAGGGAAAGGGATACGCTATGAATCCGGATTTTACAGCTATGGTTAATGACTTTGTCAGACCGGTTGTTTCTTTTTTTCTTTTTGCTTTTATGATTCTGGGATGGGCGGTTGCTTATCAGCTAATGAAAGAGGTCACAGAATTAAAAATCAAACTTGGAAGGGAATCACAACAAGAAAGATTCAAAGAATGGTTAATCAGAAAAAGTGCACCTTTAGTTCTGCCATTATATTCATTAAAAAGTTTCATAACTGATATACAATTCCAGTCAATATTGAAGCAATTATTAAGGAAGAAAAAGAAAGTCTGGAGACTCATCTTCCAACTGGATTGATTACTATTTTAATTACTCAGTTCTGATTTTTAATTAATCGCTTTTTTCAAAAATGCTAAAAAAGAAAAAACCCTCAAAACAATCTGTTCCGAGGGTCGTTTGTAGCGGGGACCCGAGACATACACTACAGAATGTTATTTTTAACGAATAATCAAATGTTTTGATGAAAATTTCGTCGGAGCTTAAAATTAAATTCAAGAAACTCCAGAAACACAAAAAAGAGATTTCTCTCAACAAACTTGTCTCTTACTTTATCAATACCATCTTCCTAACCGAAACAAAATTATCAGTCCTTAATTCATAAATATAAATTCCAGTTGCAACATTCTGTGCATTCCAGGTATAACTGTATCTTCCTGCTACTAATGATGTGTGCACTAACTCTGCTACCTTCTCTCCCAACGCATTGTAAATAGATAACTTCACATTACTTACATCTTCTGGTAATGAGAATTCAATCACTGTGCTTGGGTTAAATGGATTCGGATAGTTCTGCTCAAGTGAATATTTAGCAGGAATAAGTTCTCCTGATACCATCAGTTTCATTACTGATGCGTCACTGATGACT
>JACZKK010000049.1 GCA_014860115.1 Ignavibacteriaceae bacterium | reverse complement strand
AATACCGATTGGTGTTGGAAGTCAAAGACAAGCTCTTGAAAATACGAATTATAGAAATACTTATGGGATAATCAGGAGGAATGCTAAGTCTGTTCCGGTGTTGGGGAACCTTGGAGCAGCAGAGTTAGTTAAATTAAAATCAACTGATTCAATAAAAATATTGGTTGATCTGATAGAGGCGGATGCTTTTGTAATTCATTTGAATCCACTCCAGGAATTGCTTCAACCTGAGGGTACACCTAATTTTTATGGATTAATAAAAAGCTTAAAAAGGTTAGTGAAGGAAGTTAAAATTCCTATTATCGTGAAAGAGATTGGTGCCGGCATATCCTGCAAAGCTGCAAAAAAGTTACTTGAAGCAGGTGTGAGGGGAATTGATGTTGCCGGTGCAGGCGGAACAAGCTGGGCTGCAATTGAAATGCTTAGAAATAAATCAATGACGAATGATTATTTTTGGGACTGGGGATTGCCCACTTCTTTTTGCTTGAGGGAAAATTCAAAACTCAAAAAAGATTATAAATTTATTTTGATAGGCTCTGGTGGAATAAACTCAGGCGTTGAAGCTGCAAAAGCATTTGCACTTGGTGCTGACTATGTCGCTTCTGCAAGAACAATTTTAAAGCAGCTTGATTCAAACGGAATTGATGGAGTAAAAAATTTAATCATCGATTGGTTTGAGATAATCAAAAAAATAATGTTCCTGACAGGTTCTAATTCAATAAAAGAATTACATAAGAATAAAATTATCAGAAAAGAAAATTTCTATTAATGGATAAATACATCAAACTATATGAAACTGAAAGAGTAAAAATCAATAAAATTCTTGCTCTCGCACTTAAAGACCGAAATCCAATTTCCTTATATGAGCCTGGCTCATATATTCTAAATAGTGGAGGAAAGAGACTTCGACCATTGCTTGTCTTACTTTCTGCAAAGGCTGTTGGTGGAAAGTTTAAAGATGCATACAACGCTGCAGCAGCAGTTGAAATGCTTCATAACTTTACGCTTGTGCACGATGATATAATGGACAATGCTGATAAACGAAGAGGAAGATTAACTCTTCACAAAAAATATGACCATAATACAGCGATACTAGCAGGAGATAGTTTGCTCTCAATTGCTTATGAATTTTTATTAAAAGATTGCAATGGTAATGCAAAAGAAGTCATCAGTTCTTTTACTCAAGGATTAATTGAAGTTTGTGAAGGTCAAAGTCTCGATACAGATTTTGAATTAAGAAAGAATGTTTCTCTTGCAGAATACATTGTTATGATAAAGAAAAAGACTGCAGCTATGGCTGAAATGTGCTGCAGAATTGGAGCACTTCTTGGTGGAGGAACAAAGGCACAGGTTATTGCTCTTGGTAATTATGGATTGAATCTAGGCATTGCATTCCAGATTCAGGATGATCTGTTGGATATTTCTGCTGACGAAAAGGAATTTGGTAAAACTATTGGCGGTGATCTTGTTGAAGGTAAAAAAACTTTTCTTTTTCTAGAAGCTCTTGAAAAATCAAAAGGAGAGGACAGAAAAAAACTACTTAAAGTAATTGAGAAAAAGGGAATAAGGAGAAACCAGGTATCTGGGTATAAAATGATTTATGAAAAACTCGGTGTTCTGGATGATGCCCGGAGTGAAATAAGATTATATACTTTAAAAGCATTACGGTCTATTCACCCTTTGAATGAAGAAAATAAAAAAATATTTAAATGGCTTGCAGATTCGCTAATTTACAGAACGAGTTGATGATAGAAAGAACAGTTAAAATAGTTAATAAAGCAGGATTGCATACCAGACCTGCGGCAACAATTGTTAAAATGGCTGCTAAATTTAAATGCGAGTTTTTTATCTCACGTGATGGTATGAACATTAACGGAAAAAGTATAATAGGTGTTATGACATTGGCAGCAGAAGAAGGCGCCGAACTTGTGTTATCATTCAACGGTGAAGATGAAGAACAGGCAGCGAATGAAATCATTAATTATTTTGAAAGGGGATTTGACGAACTTTGAAATCATTCAAAGAAATATATCGAACTTCTGAAAATAAAATCGCTGGCATTGCTGCTGCTCCCGGGATAATTATAGGTGAAGCCTATCTTTACACCAAAGAAAAGCTGCAGATAAGTAAAGCTGATATTGATGATATCGGGAAAGCTAAGAATGATTTAACGGAAGCTATAGCTAAATCAAAAAAAGAACTTAATAAGATTTTTGCAGTCGCACGGGAAAAAATGGATGAGGTTCGAGCTGCAATATTTGAAGCTCAGTTGATGATACTTGATGACCCCATTTTGCTGAATGAGATTATCAGCAGAGTTGAACAAGAGCGAAAATCCCCTGAGTACATTGTTGATGATGAAATCTCAAAGTATCAAAGCAAAATGATTCTTTCACATGAAGCCTATATGAAGGAAAGGGCTCTTGATATTGAGGATATTAAACAGCGCATCATAAGAAATTTGCAAAAGAGAAGATGGGAATCTAAAATTGAACATAATGTAATTGTAATCAGTGAAAATCTTACTCCGGCTGATACAATTCTTCTCTCCCGAAATAAAGTTCTTGCATTTGTTACTGATCATGGTGGTGTGACATCTCATGCAGCTATCATCTCACGATCACTAAATATCCCAGCGGTGGTTGGAACACACAACTCGACAACTCAGATCAAGGATGGTGATGAAATAATTGTCGATGGTTTTTATGGATATGTAATATATAAGCCATCGCAGGAGCAGAAAGATTTTTTCATAGAAAAAAGAAAACGACTGCTGGATCTTCAAAAAGAACTTGAAGAGCTCAAGGATGAAAAAGCTGTTACTAAAGATGGAAGAGAAATTAAACTGCTTGCTAATGTTGATGTTTCAGGCGAAATAGAAATGGTCATAACCAGTGGAGCAAGCGGAATTGGTCTTTACAGGTCTGAACAAATCTTGAATGAGCTTGGTGAATTTCCGAATGAAGAAGAACAGACAACCATCTACTCAAAATTATCTTCAAGAATTTACCCAGACCAAATTACAATACGTGTGTTTGATATCGGCGGAGACAAATTCAGATTCCTGGATTTTGAAGAACCGAATCCGTTCCTTGGATTAAGAGGAATAAGACTTTTATTGGAAAATCCTGCTATGTTTAAAACTCAAGTCAGAGCAATACTTAAATCAAGCACTAACAAAAATGTAAAAATGATGCTCCCGATGGTTAGCACATTAAGAGAAATAAGAGAATCAAAAAAAATTATCGAGACTTGTAAAAAAGAACTTAAGTCTGAAAAAATTAAATTTGATGAGGATATAGAAGTTGGAATTATGATTGAAGTTCCTTCAGCCGCTGTTATGGCCAGAGATTTTTCAAAGGAAGTTGACTTTGTAAGCATAGGAACAAATGATCTGGTTCAATATTTAATGGCAGTGGATAGAGGGAATGATCTTGTTTCAGAGCTCTATCAGGAATTCAGTCCGGTTGTTATTAATACTTTGAAGCATATCATTGATGAAACTAAAAAATCTAAAAAACCAGTAAGTCTTTGCGGTGAAATGGCCGCCGATACGCTCGCAATGCCACTCCTCATTGGTCTTGGTTTAGACAGTCTGAGTATGTCACCTTCAACTATTCCTTATGCAAAAAGAATAATTAGAAGCTGCGATTATAAAAAAGCCAAACGACTTGCTGCCCAAAGTCTTAAATTACAAAGTGAAGAAGAAGTGAAAGCAACTATTGAAGATTTCTTTAATAAGAATAAAATCACCAGAACAAGACAAATAATTTAAAATCTATGCAGATACAAGACTTCATAAAAAAGTACGACACTCAAAATCAGTTTAACGTTCTAAAAGAATCTTACAAACAGGTGGCTGATGCATGGAATAATAAAATAGATCTATCTCACTTAAAAACAGAGAAATTTTCCTCGATACTTTTTTGTGGACTTGGTGGGTCAGCTATTAGTGGTGATTTGTTTTGTGATTATTTATCGGGTGAATTGAAAATACCTTTTAATGTAGTTAGGGGTTATAATCTTCCAGCATTTGCTGATGAGACTACGTTGATTATCATTTCATCTTATTCCGGAAATACAGAAGAATCTATTTCTTGTTTTGAGCAGGCGTTAAGGAAGAATTCGAAAATTGTGATTATCACATCGGGCGGAAAGATTGGAGATATGTCTGCATCGAATAAAATCCCTGTCGTTAAAATTCAAAGTGGATTGCAACCTCGGTACGCACTTGGTTTAAGCTTTTTTTCTTTACTTAAAATTATTCAAGAGCTTGGAATTGCCAGTGAAGAAAATAATGTCAAGAAGATACTTGAGTTATGGCAGAAGAGGGGAGAAGAATATTCTTCAGATAACAACCAGGCTGTTCAAATTGCAAATGAAATTATTGGATTTATTCCCATTATTTATTCATCTGAGTTTTTTGCCTCAACTGGTTACAGGCTCAAGTGTCAGCTAAATGAAAATTCAAAGCTTCACGCTTTCCATAATTCTCTTCCTGAAATGAACCACAATGAAATAATCGGGTGGGAATCTTATAAAGAAAAACAATTCCATACGAAGGTCATTTGTTTAACTGATAAAGAATATCATCCCCAAAATAAAAAACGCTTTGACATTTTAAGAGAAATACTGGCGGAACAAAAGATTGAAGTTTTAACTCTGAGCAGCAACGAAGAAAATAAAAAGGTACGAATTATGGATTTGATTTTTTTATCTGATTGGATATCTTTTTATGCGTCGGTTTTGCGCGGGTTCGATCCTTCGGAGATTGATTTTATTCACAGGATGAAACAGAGGCTTACTTGATATTTAGGCTCCGGATGATGATATCATCAAAAATAAATTTTATCCGGTTTTATGCTTGTTCTCTCTTCAACAATTACAAAAATATTTTTCTTCATTTGTTTAGTCGCATTTCTTGCTAACGATTTCACATTAGCGCAATTCTTCTACTTTGGTCGAAATAAAATTCAGTATGAAGAGTTTGACTGGAAAATTCTCCGAACCGATCACTTCGATATTTATTATTACGGAGAGATGGAATACGTTGCAGAAATTGGTGCCGGCTATGCTGAAGAAATTTATGCCGAATTGAAAGTAAGAATGAATCACCTCGTGACACGCAGAATTCCACTTATATTTTATAATACTACAATCGACTTTCAACAAACAAACATTACTCCCGGCTTGATTCCTGAAGGTGTTGGAGGTTTTTTTGAATTTCTTAAAGGAAGGGTCGTACTTCCAAGCAATGGTTCATTGAAAGATTTTCGTCATGTCATCAGGCATGAAATAGTGCATGTCTTTATGACAAATAAAGTTTATAGAATCTTGAAAGATCACAGGATTCCTACCAACAAAATGCCGCCGCTATGGTTTGTTGAAGGTCTTGCGGAATTTTATTCTACTGAGTGGGATGCCCAGGCTGAAATGCTTTTAAGAGATGCAGTTCTTAACAACTACTTCGTAAGTCTTGATAATATTTATATGATTTATGGTAGTTTCTTAATGTATAAAGAAGGTCAAAGTTTTCTGGAGTTTGTCGCTGAGAAATATGGTGAAGAAAGAATAGAAATGCTCATTGATAATTTCTGGATGTACTCCTCGTTCAACCAGGTGCTTGAAACAACATTTAAACAATCCTTTGAACAGATTGATGCTGAATGGAATTATTGGCTTAGAAAAAAATATTACCCTTTGATGGAATCTAGCTATCCTACAGAATTTGGTTCATTAAAAGTGACGAAGAAAGGATTTAATTTCACTCCCGTTTATTTCAAATTTCAGAACAGACATTTCCTGTATTATCTGGCTAATTCTGACGGTTATTCTTCTCTTTACAGGATGGAAATATCACACGAGTATCTGCCAATTGATGATCCCGAATTAATTCTGCGTGGAGAGCAGACAGCAGAGTTCGAATCATTTCATTTATTCCAATCATCCATTGATATTTCAAAAGATGGTTTGCTTGTCTTCAATACTAAAAGAGGTGAAAGTGATGCAATTCATTTTTATTCAGTACTTGAGGAAAGAGTTATTAAGTCATATCAAAACAGAGAGTTGGTTTTCATAGCATCGCCAAAATTTTCTGCCGATGGCAATCGAATTGTGTTTAATGCTGTTGACAGAAAAGGATATAGTGATATTTACATTTATGATTTAATTCAAGACAAGCTTTTCAGAATTACAAACGACTATTACAATGATCAGGATCCATGTTTTGGCTTAAATGATCAGCAGGTAATTTTTTCATCCGACAGAACCGGTGGAAAGTTTTCGGGCAAATACAATTTGTTTTCCATCAACCTGAATAATTATGAAATAGAATACATTAGTTATATTAACGCCAATAGTCAGGCTCCGGTAGTCTCGCCTGAAAAAGATTTGCTCCTGTTTACTTCAGATTTAAATGGCGTACGAAACCTTTATGAAATTACTATCACTTATGGAAAATTCAGCAATACTGTTAATAAAATATCTGAGTTTATTTCAAGCGTATTCAATCCGGTTTATATTGATTCAAACTACATTACATTTTCAGGATTTGAAAATTACAGTTTCAACCTTTTTGTATTCAGCAGAAAGGATACAAAAGAGGATTCACTTTATTCATTTGAAATGAAAATTGATGAACCGCTTGATATATGGTATGCGGATATTCTTGAACTTCCTTCAGAAAGTAAAAAGGCTGAATACGAAAAAGAATATTCACTTGATTTTGCACAGGGTGTTGTTGCTACAGATCCGATATTTGGAACAAGAGGAGGCGCAATATTTTCTTTGAGTGATCTTCTTGGAGATGACAGGTACATTTTTATGATTTACAATAATGCTACAGTTTCAAGTGATATACTAAATAGCTTCAATGTAATTCTACAAAAAGTAAACTTTGCGGGCAGAGTAAATTATGGCTATGGAATTTTTCATTTGAGCGGACCCGTTTATGATTATGCTGATCCCGATCAGTATTATTATGAAAGAAGTTTCGGCGGTTCATTTCTTTTAAGTTATCCAATTTCAAAATTCCAGCGCCTGGAAGCGACAGCAACGCTTAGAAATTCTAACAAGGAAGTAATCCCGGAGGTAATCGAAAGGAAGGCCATTTTATTTACAAATACACTTGGCTGGGTAATGGATAATGCAATCTGGGGTCCAACTGGTCCTGTCGATGGAATTCGTGCATTAGTCTATCTCGGATATACAAGTGACATCAAATACAGTAATGTAAATTACTTCTCAGTTATAGGTGATTACAGGTATTATCAGAGATTCGCACTGACTACCCTCCTAGCATTCAGAGCTGCAATTTTTTATAATGAAGGAAAAGAAGCACGCTTATATTATGTGGGTGGAAGCTGGGATTTAAGAGGCTGGCCAAGATTCGGAATACGTGGTGAAAAAATATGGCTCACTTCTCTTGAATTCAGATTTCCATTAATTGATCAGCTTGGAATAAGATTTCCGTTTTTTAATCTCGGTTTTCCAGGAATTAGAGGTGCGATATTTTATGATATGGGGGGTGCATGGAATGATGAGTACACTTCTACTATAGGTTCAGTGGGATTTGGATTCAGGTTTAATCTATTTGGCGTACTTACACTTCGATATGACATGGGAAAAAAAATAGAACAAAATTATACAAGATTTCAGGATGGTTTGTTTTACCAATTCTTTTTCGGATGGGACTTTTAAAGTATAAAATATTTTTATTGGTTGTCTTACTTTTAATTTCAGGCTGTGCCAGATCTGTTATCAAGTATGCAACAAAGCTGGATGAAAATCCTTACCAAATGTATGGCAAGATTCCTTCACGTGAATTTTATTTACCTGCTGGTATTTCGGATTCATTAGTATTAAAGTGGGAGTCTGAGGCTAATGGAAGCTTTACCAACTCTTCAGTTTCTGTTTATGAGGATCTCGTATTTATTAATGATCTGTCAGGCAGAATCTTCTGTTTCAACATTGAATCAGGAAAGAAGATAGGCTCGCTTAAATACAGCAGCGGAAGTGTTTACTCAACTCCAATTCCGTACAGGAGCAAAATTATTTTTCCTGTGGCTCTTGAAAAAGATAATCTTACAGAATTAATTATTTACGATTACGCTCAAGGCAAAGAAATTGAAGACATCGAACTTCCCGGCAGAGTATTAACGCAAATGATTGCTCTCAACGATGAAATCCTATTCACATCAGAAGTCGGGATAGCTTATAAATTTAATTCAATGGGAAAAAAAATCTGGGAAACCCATACGCGAGTACCTACACGCAGTTCACCAGCACTGCTAGATGACCTTTTCATTTTTGGAAATGATGAGGGTGAAATCATAGCTCTAAATTCAGCTTCCGGCGATTCAGTTTATGTTCAGAAGATAGGAGGACATTTTTTTTCTGGCTTAACAATTTCAGAAAATATTATTTTTGCCGGAAACGATAATGGCTTCGTTTATGCCCTGAATGTTAAGGATGGCGAAATTATCTGGCAGTTCGATACCGGTGCAAGAATAAAGATGGAACCTTCGGTTGATGGCCAAAACATTTACATTGGAAATTTGAATGGTAATTTCTTTTCACTTAACAAACTTAATGGAAATGAAAACTGGACGACAGAATTTCGCGGTATTCTGAATACTACTCCACTGATAACTGAAAATATGATAATCCTCCCAAATGTTCTTTTTGAAATTCATTTTCTTGATAAGCAAACCGGGGATATTATAAAATCAATTCTGCTTGATGGAAGGGCAAAGCTTTCGCCAGTTATTCATAAAAATATTTTATTCATTGGCTATGATGACGGAGTACTCAGAGCGTATGAGTTTGTCAATTAAAATACTTTTAATATCATCTTTATTTTCAAGTGTAATTTCCGCACAGGATTGCAAGGCGAAAATCTTCATTCAAACTGATATAGAGAATGCACGGTTATTTATAAATGATAGCTTACAAAGCGAAGGGAATTATTTTGACTTTGAACTGGAACCGGGCACATATAGAATCAATATCATAGAAGATTTTAAGAAGTGGAACGCTCGCAGCTTTGAAGATACGCTGAGCATAAAAGACTGTAGTAATTTGAATCTCAATTATAATCTCAACAATAAACTTCTTCTGGATTCATATCCGCAGAATGCTCATGTTAGAGAATCGGATTCTCTTATTGGCTTCACACCAATGCTGCTCGAAGACAATTTTCAAACACTACTGCTCCAAAAACCAGATTATGAAGATAAACTAATAACTCAACAGGAAATTGCAGCAGGAGTCAAACCCGAACTGTTATTCATTGGACAAGTTAAAGGTGAAAGTTTTTATGAGTCAACACTATTTAAATTTCTTGTCGGAACAGCAATTGCACTTGGAGCAACAACAGCCTATTATAAACTCGAAGCTGATAAAAATTTTGATGAATATCAGGTAACGGGAGATCCTGCTTTGCTTGAACAAACCGACAGATATGATATGATAAGTGCGGTTACATTTGTTGCATTACAGATTGACTTCGGCTTGATTTTATACTTATTCCTCACCGATTAATTCCTCCCATTTTCATAAATTAGAAAAGCATATATAGAAATTATTTAATGATTACAGTACTGGAATCAATCAATCTATCTACACTATATCTTAATCAGAAAGGAATAGAATCTCCCCGCACAAATGCTGAACTGTTGCTGGCAGATATTCTTAACTGTAAAAGACTTGATTTATATCTTTCTTTCGAACGTCCTCTCAGTGAAGAAGAGGTGCAAAAGTATCGCGAACATATCAAGCGCAGAGGAAATTTTGAACCTCTACAATATATAATTGGTAAAGTTGAATTTTGTGGTTTAGAACTGAAAGTAAATCCATCCGTGCTTATCCCAAGACCAGAAACTGAATTGATGGTTGAAAATATTCTAAATCAAATTCCAAAAGAACAAAAAATGATTATCCTTGATATTGGCAGTGGAAGCGGGAATATTGCAATTGCACTTGCTGTTAATTTACCATTATCTAAAATTGTTTCTACGGACGTGAGTGAGGAAGCTGTGCTCGTAGCTAAAGAAAATTCTGAACGGCATAAAGTTTCAGAAAGAATTAAATTCGTTAAGCATAATATTTTGAAGAATGATTTGAGTAGCTTTCCGATGTTTGATTTAGTAGTGTCAAATCCTCCTTATGTTTCGAAAGAAAGTTATTCAACACTTCAAAAAGAAATAAAAAACTTTGAACCGACAATTGCTGTTACTGACGAAAGTGATGGCTATACTTTCTACAGAGAAATTTCAGCAAAAGTGTCAGCCAAGCTAAAAGAAAATGGAAAGTTATTCTTTGAAGTTGCACAGGAACAGAGTGAGGGAGTAGTAGAAATTATGTCAAAAAATAATTTTAGGAATATCGGAGTTATTAAAGATTACCAGGAAATTGATAGGATTATTTTTGGAGAAAGAATATGAAAGCGATAGTTCAAAGAGTTAAATCGTCATCAGTTACTATCTCTGAACAAAACTATTATCAGGAAATCGGAAAAGGACTTCTAATTCTTTTAGGAATAAAAACAGGCGATACTGAAGAAGACGTAACTTTTGTTGCTGATAAATGCTGTAACCTAAGAATATTTGAAGATGCTGAAGATAAAATGAACAGGTCAGTTAAAGAAGTTAACGGAGAGATGCTGATCATTTCACAGTTTACTCTTTATGGTGAAACTGCAAAAGGCAACCGGCCAAGCTTTGTTGAGGCTGCCAAACCTGACGAAGCAATTCCGCTTTATGAAAAATTTGTTTCGAGGGTGAAATTAAATTTAGGTGATGATAAAGTTAAGGTCGGGATATTCGGTGCTATGATGGATATTCAGCTTATAAATTATGGACCCGTAACAGTTCTTGTTGAATCAAAAAAATGATTTGAATTTAATGAACAATGTACTGATGGTTTTTCTTGACGGTGTTGGAATAGGGAATGAGGATTACCAATTCAATCCATTCTTTAAATATGGATTCAAAACTTTCGAAAATATTTTTGGAAACATTCCTGCACTTGATAACCAGAGATTCTCGAATGGAACTCATTATTTATTCCCGACAGATGCAAATCTCGGTGTTGAAGGTTTACCGCAAAGCGGTACCGGACAGGCTTCATTGTTTTGTGGATTTAATGCACCCAAATTTGTTGGTAAACATTTTGGTCCATATCCTTATTCAACGACGCTTCCAATTTTAATAAAGGAAAGTCTTTTAATTCATTTCAGAAATAAAGCTGGTGGAAGTTATTTTGCTAATGCATATCCAAAAGCTTTTTTCGATTATGTTAAATCCGGCAGAACCAGGTTAAGCGTAACAACCTTAACTTGTCGATTAACAGGCATAAAGTTAAATCGTGTAAGTGATGTCAGAGCAGGAAATGCTTTAACCGCAGAACTAACAAACGAGAGATGGAATCAGAGGCTAGGATATAAATTGAAAGTAATTAAACCTAAAACCGCCGCACGACGTCTTTTAAGAATAGCTGAAAATTATAAGTTCACACTTTATGAATACTATCTTAGTGATCACATCGGTCACTTAAGGCTTGCTAATGAATTTGAAAAGTTATTCACTGAGCTTGATGAATTTTTATTCACATTATTAAATGAGGTTGATTCAAAAAAAATGACTTTGTTAGTCTGTTCGGATCACGGAAATCTTGAGGACTTGTCGGTGAAAACGCATACAAGAAATCCTGCCTTAACAATAACAACGGGAAAATCAGCAAAAGAAATTGCTGAATCTGTTACTGACATAACTCAAGTCAAGCAAGCAATAATTAAATATTGCCAATGAAAGATTACCCTGTAATAAAAATAGCGATTCTTTTTACTGCTGGAATTTTAACCGCGCAATTTTTTCAGATTAGTATACTTTTAGTAGTACTTCTTTCCCTCATTACAATATCATTAGTAGTATTCTACAAAAAATCAAAGAACAATGCTTACTACTCACTTTTAACTTTCATTGCTTCAGGTTTTCTGGTTTTTTCAATTGGGAATTTCTTAGCAAAGCAAAACACGATTTCATTTGATCCATTCCTCACCAAAATAGATAAAGTTAAAAACACAACGGCAGTTGGTGAAATTACAAAAATCGATCTCATAAGAAATAATGAGCTTATCTTTTACATAGCTGTTGATTCGATGTACTCTGATGAGTTTTTTATTAAAGATCAGATTAACATTCTTTGCAAAGCCAAGCTTGATAACAAAGCAACTCTCGAACTATACAACGAATTGAAACCCGGTAATTATGTGGAAGTAAAAGGCTACTATTACAAAGGTAAACAAAAGAGAAACCCGGGAGAGTATGATTACGACGCTTATCTGAAATCAAAAGAGATCCTTGGATTGCTAAGCATAACTGATATAACCTCAATAACGATTATCAGTGATGAAGTTAGTACTTTCAAAAATATCATTCATCAAATTCGAAAAGCGATTGATGGACAAATAAAGAAATATCACTCGCCTGAAACAGCTGCTTTACTGCGTGGCTTGCTGCTTGCTGACAGAGGAGAAATTAATTACCAGACTAAAACTAAATTTATTAATGCTGGTGTTGTTCACGTACTTGCAGTATCTGGTTTGCACGTTGGATATATCATTCTGATTTTTCTTTTTCTATTCGGGAGATTTAATTTACACCTCAAATCAATTTTAACCGTCATTGGACTTTTATGCTTTATGTTCATAACCGGTGTCCCACCTTCAGTATTCAGAGCTACCGTTATGACTATTGTCTTGATCATTGCCTTCATATCGAATCGAAGCACAAATTTAATTAACTCGATTTCAATTGCAGCTTTAATAATTCTTGTAATTAATCCGAATGAAATATATAATCCTGGATTTCAATTATCATTTGCAGCAGTCCTGGCTATCGGAATTATTCTTCCTTATATAAATCATTTAATTGAAGGATGGAATGTCCAAAATAAATTTCTCAGATATATCCTGGTTTTCGTTGGAGTTTCTTTGAGTGCGCAAATTGGCACTTTACCTTTTACATTACTTTACTTTAATAAATTTTCTGTAATAGCTTTACTTACGAATATATTTGTAATCCCAGGTATTGGTTTGATCATCGCTGCTGCTATAGTCACATTGGTCTTCTCAATGATATTACCATTTATTGCAATTTATTTTGCTGCAGCTAACGATATTCTTTCAGGATTCATTTTAAGCGCTATAAAATTTTCAGGCGACCTCCCATTCTCACATATAAGCATTACGAATTATTCTTTGCTAGATTTAATCTTATTTTATCTGATGCTCACACTTCTACTTTTTTATTTAGTACGGTTTATAAATATCAAAGCAAAGATTGCACTTTTTATTTTGATTATAGCGAACGCTATTCTTTTCTCTTCTGTAGATGATAACAAATTATTACCCGATGGCTATCTAAGTGTATTGATGATCGATGTAGGACAGGGTGATTCATTTCTAGTAAAATTTCCCAACGGCAAAACGGCATTAGTTGATGCCGGAAATACTACATTTACTTATGATAACGGTGATAGAGTAATAATACCTTTACTGAATTATTTAGAAATTGACAAAATAGATTATGGAATTGTCACACACATAGATACCGATCACTATGGAGGTTTTGTTGCCTTAATGTTAGAAGATATGATTGGAGAAATTATTAAACCCGAAATTGATACTTCACTCAGCAAGGACAAAAGATTTGAAGAATTTATCAGTGTTCGGGGAGTACCTGTAAACTACTTCAAAGAAGAAAAGACAGAAGTTGGAAACGTTGCCTTTTACTTTTTATATGATGATGAAATTATAATTAGGGCAGGGGAATCAACAAATAATCGAAGCGGAATATTTAAGCTGGTTTATGGTGGAACAAGCTTTCTCTTCACAGGTGATGTAGAAAAGAATGTTGAAAATATTTACGCAAACAAGTATCAATACTTTCTGGACTCGGATGTCTTGAAAGTAGGTCATCACGGAAGTAAATCCAGTTCATCTCATCAATTTTTGAAATACGTATCACCAGATCTCAGCTTGATTAGTGCAGGATTTAAAAATAAATTTGGTCATCCGGTTGAAGAAGTTATTCAGAGATTAGAGGCAGAGGGGTCAACTATATATAGAACTGATTTGCAAAAGGCAATTCTGTTAAGATCTGATGGGAAACAGATCGATCAAATCACTTGGAAATAAATTTAATATAACATAAGGGATAAAAGAAATGACTGAAAATAAAATTGAAGTTGGAATAATAATGGGTAGCGATTCTGATCTACCAATAATGGAAGACGCAGTGAAAGTTCTTAAAGAATTTGGAATTGGCTATGAAGTAAAAGTTCTCTCGGCACATCGGACTCCAAATCAACATGCTGAATATTCAAGAACAGCAATTGATAGAGGTTTGAAAGTTATTATAGCTGCGGCTGGTGGTGCAGCTCATCTTCCGGGTGTTACTGCAGCACAAACAACACTGCCTGTTATTGGAGTTCCGATAAAAGGAAAGTCGCTTGAAGGAATGGATGCATTGTTATCGATTGTTCAAATGCCTCCGGGAATTCCGGTTGCTACTGTTGCAATAAATGGAGCAAAGAACGCAGCTATTTTAGCAGTAAGTATAATAGCTATTGCCAATCCTCATATTAATGCAAAACTTGTTGAATACAAGAAAAAAATGGAGAGAGAATCCCTTGCTAAAAATGATAATATCAAAATCTAACTTGGGTGAGTGTTTGGTAAGGTAATTGAAGGTTGAAAAACTCTATTTCTCTACATAAAAATAGTATGAAAAATACTTGCTTAAAAAGTTAAAATTTGGTAATGTTCGATGTAAAAATTTTGCGTGCATAATAATTCATTGAATTATTTCCATCTTGTAATTGTAGATAATAAACAAATACTAAATATGTATTTTTCTTTTGGCTACAACTAATCAACATATCTTCAACTTATTTCTGGAGGAACTCTCAATGAAACAACTTTTCAAATTTTCACTTATTATCTCTCTCCTATTTTGGAGTGGTTTGGTGCTTGCACAGGAATCTTCGCTTGTTACCAATCCAAATATAAAGGTGGAGACTCAATTCTTATTTCCTGATGCTGAATGCACTGGACCAGGCGAATTAATTTATGATGACGGTGTATTCGAAAATGGATATGGATGGAATCCCGTTGTAACTGATGGTAGATTCGTATCATTATTTACGCCTACTCAATATCCTTGGCAATTTAATACATTCTGCCTTGCTTTGACAAGAGTTGCTGCATCTCCAGTAAACTTTACTTTTGATATAGTGATGTATGATGGTACTGGTGGTGGAGTTCCTGGAGCGGAGATAGCTGTTGTAACAGGAGTGACAGCAAATAATATTCCTGTTTGGCCTACATTAGCATTTTATGACTTTGACATTTCTTCTATGCCGGCACTTGCGAGCGGATCAGTATATATAGGCATAAAATATAATCCTTCTCTTTCTGCTTCACCACACTATAGCGGTGCTGACGAATCGACATCTACTACATTACATCCTGGCTATGCATGGTCAGGTACTGTGTGGGAAACGATTCAAACCCTATTTACTACATACAGAGCAATGAGTTATAGGACACTTGGCTCATCTGGTCCACCTTGCCCGGTAGGTGCACCAACTAATCCAAATCCACCTAGTGGGACAACAAATGTTCCAATATCTGGAAATACTGCAACCTGGACAAATGCAACAGGCACAACACAGGTTGAGGTATGGTTCGGTGAAGTTGGTAATTTAGTTCAGGTCTATAGTGGTTCTGCCATTTCTTCTTTGTCTTTGGCAGCTGTTGAACCATTAGACTATTTCACAGATTATGGTTGGAGAGTAATCTGCAAAAATGACACTTGCGGAACTCAAGGTCCAACCTGGACATTTACCACAGTTCAAGATCCAAACCTAAATGAATGGTGTGATGAGTTTGCTTCAATTAGTAACTGGACTATTATAGGACCATTGGGACTTACAAACTGGTCTGCAGCAGCTTCTGGTAGTGCAGGTGGAACAGCACCAGAGTTAAGAATGAGTTGGACACCATCATTTAATGGTGAATCAAAAATAAGATCATCTGTATTGCCAGTAGCATTTCTGAATAACTGGCTTACTTATTATTCATTCAACTTCTTCTTTGATTGGTATGCAAATCCAAGTGGAACGATTACAGTAGCGGTTACTTACGATGGAGGAGCAACCAGTATACCAATTTACAGTGCCGTTGATCCAACAGGAAACGTTGGTCCTGAAGTAATATCTGGTCAATTTACAACACCAGCATCCGGTACGACAAATATGCAGCTTGAAATTTCCTTTAATGGAAACTCATTCAACAACGATAATATCTACTGGGATAATATGTGTATATATCAAATAGTTCCAGTAGAGTTGACATCGTTCACAGCAACAGCTGATTATGGAGTTGTTGAGTTGAGATGGATAACAGCAACCGAAACCAACAACCAGGGATTTGAAGTTCAGAGAAGTGCAGGCGGCGAATTCGAAACAATCGCATTCGTTGAAGGTCACGGGACTACAACCGAAGTTCAGGCTTATTCTTATGCTGACAGAAGCGTATCAGTTGGTTCATATAGCTACAGACTGAAACAGGTTGACTTTGATGGAACAACTTCATATTCAAATCTAGTTGAAGTTGAAGTTCCGGCACCAGCAGTATTTGCATTGGATCAGAACTATCCGAACCCATTCAATCCAAGCACAAAGATTACATTCCAGTTAGCAGTTGATTCAAAAGTTAGCTTGAAGGTATTCGATATATTGGGTCAGGAAGTTGCAGCACTAGTAAATACAAATCTTGTAGCAGGTGCACACAATATTGATTTTGATGCATCATCACTAAATTCTGGTGTTTACTTATACAGAATTGAAGCTACCGGAATTGATGGAACAAAATTCGTAGATGTAAAGAAGATGATATTGACGAAGTAAAATTGGTTATTTAACTCGGAACTATCCGGGTTTT
>JACZKK010000006.1 GCA_014860115.1 Ignavibacteriaceae bacterium | reverse complement strand
AAATTTTGGTTTCGACGGGATTGAGGAGACTTAGAACTGCGTACCGTGTTCCCCGAAGACACGTTAAAAAATTGGGAACAAAAATATAACTGGCGAATATAACTACGCCTTAGCTGCGTAAATAAAACGTAGCTCGTTCTCTTTTCTCTATTTTACCGGGGTTAGGAAGAACGCCGTTTAGGTAAAATAGCTGAATCTTTCGTTTGCGAAGATAAAGCGAATTTATCAGCAGACAGACTTTAAGTGATCTTTGTCTGTTTGGCAGCTTAAAGTCAAAAAGAAACAGACTATGTATGTAGATGTTCTTTGAATCTTAATTTCGGACCGGGGTTCGACTCCCCGCACCTCCACCAGGCTACGTTTTGAGCGAAGTGAAAAATGAAGCCTGCAACGGCGAAGTCTCTTCGGAGAAGAAGTCGTACAATGAGGTATTACAAATCTTTACTCACCGATAAAAACATACCACTTATCCTGCTTCAATTGCTAATACTGAACTGATTCTCTAAATTTAAATCAGTAATAAATATTTTTGATACGATCTTTGAATTCAAAGCCTACATATATATGTGATGGGAAAAACTTTTTCCGAGCTTTAATCTGGAATATTAAAAAATTGTGGTCTCTGATTGGTTTTGAGGCTTTAGTTTGGATAATAGCTTTAGCCTACTTGATGTTAATTCATTCTCCCGGAGAAACACATTTTACTATTTGCCCTTTATCTAATCTTGGATTTGATTTTTGTCTTGGTTGTGGAATAGGAAATTCAATCTCATATATTTTTAGAGGTGATTTTATAACTTCTTTTCACTCTCATCCAGTAGGAATATTTGCTTTATTTATTATAACACTCAGAATAATTACCATCATAAAAAATAATAGGAGGAAATATGCCTAACGTATTACAATTAATGCCTACTCTCGAAGGAGATGAAATGCTTTATGTTCAGGAACTGATTAAAGATATGAACGACAGCCAGGTACAGCAGTTTGCCATTGCTTATATGGCAAGAAGAAAAGACCCGAGCAATATATTAATCTTTACAGTTGTTGGATTTGTAGGGTTTGCAGGAATTCAGAGATTTGTATTAAATCAGATAGGAATGGGTATCTTATATTTATTTACTCTTGGTCTGTGTTATATCGGAACTATTGTGGATGCAGTGAACCATAAAAAATTAAGCTTCGAGTACAATACAAAACAGGCACAGCAAATTGCTGCAATGATCAGAAGTTTCAATCCATAAATGAATTTCTTAGGGAAGCAGTGTAAAAAATTGTTTCCCTTTTTTCTTCTCTTCATTCAATTCTAATAATGATTTTATTCTTTGCTTGCTACTGGCTCATCGGTTAAATTTATTGCCCAAATGGAAAAAATTATTTTTACAAAAATGAGCGGTGCCGGCAATGATTTTGTTTTCATTGATAAGAAACATAATCATTTGCTACAGGTAAATACTAACTTTGTACAAAAAATTTGTGATAGGCGAAATGGTGTTGGCGCCGATGGTTTGATCACGATTGAAGATTCCACCACTCATAATTTCATAATGAATTACTATAATGCTGATGGTTCAACCGGAAGCTTATGTGCAAATGGTGCAAGATGTGCAATATTGTATGCTTCAGTCTCCGGCAGATTAGTTGGAAACACCACAAAATTTATTTCAAATGAAGTTGAATATAGAGGTGAAGTAATATCCAATTCTGAAATTAAATTTTTCCTGAATCCGCCGATGAAAATCAAATATAATTTTAAGATTAAGTCTGGCGGAAAGCTGATAAACGCCCATTTCGCTGATACTGGTTCACCGCACGTCATTATTGATATAAACGAAAGTGAGGGTTTCCTGACTTCACTTGAAAAAGTACCGGTAGAATCTTTGGGTAGAGAGATAAGGAATTTACCAGAATTTTCACCGGGTGGAACTAATGTCAACTTTATTGATGTTAAAGATGGGGTAATTAATATCAGAACTTATGAAAGAGGTGTGGAATCTGAGACTTTAGCGTGCGGAACCGGTTCAGTTGCAGCAGCACTGATTTGTTTTGTTACGAAAAAATTATCTGTTCCGGTAAAAATAATTACTAAATCCAATGAAAAATTATTTGTAAATTTTGATGTGGAAAATTCAAAAGTAAGAAACTTATCACTTACAGGTCCGGCTAAAGTTATATTTACCGGCGAAATGAAAATATAAAATTCGGAGCGCTAATGTCAAAAGTTCTATTCACCATAAATTATGATATTCAAGGGGATAAAAAAGAAGAATATATTAAAACCATCAGGGAGCTAAAAAGTTTAATCAAAGCTGAAGGATTGGAAGGTTATTCTGTTTACGAAGTTAAAGGGAAACCAAATCGTTTTCAGGAACAATACATCTTCAGTTCAGACGAGGCTTTTGAAAATTTTGAAGATGCTACTGATGAGAGAATAAATATTCTAATCAACAAAATCAGTGGGATGACGGTTGAGCATACTACTAAGTATACTACTCAATCAGAGGTTGATTTGTAGTAACGATCTTAACTTCGATGAGAGTTATAGAAATTCTCACCCAAAAGTAATAATTCGCAGTTTCTTGAATTAAGATTTAAAACTTCAAAGAATCGCAATTTTGAAGTTACATACCCTAATTACTCATTTTCCTTAGAAGCTAATCTTCTTTAATTTCTGACTAACAAAATCTTTTATCTTTATGATTGAATACGTTGGTGTTGCACATGTACATTCTCTGTTTTCAGATGGTACGGGCGAGATACCTGAAATAGCGAAGTATGCAGATGAGTCAGATCTGGATTTTCTTCTGATGACGGATCACAATACTCTCAGGGGATTGCAGGAAGGATTCGAAAAATGGTACGGCAAAACACTCTGCCTGATTGGCTGTGAAATAAATGATAAAGAAAACAGAAATCATTACCTGGCGTTCGGAATTAATGAAACATATTCCACTAGATTATCTGCAAAAGAATATGTTCGAAAAGTAAAAGAAGCTGGTGGTATCGGTTTTCTTGCTCATCCTCACGAAAAAAGAAACCACATGAAAGAACATCCTCCGTATCCCTGGGTTGATTGGAGTATTGAGGATTATAATGGAATTGAAATCTGGAACCATATGTCTGAGTGGATGGAAAATCTAACAGAGCAGAATAAATACACTTCATTTCTTCATCCGTTACGTTCAATAGTTTCTCCTCCTCCTGAAACACTTAAATTATGGGATGAGCTTAATGTAAAACGCAAAGTAGTGGGAATGGGAGGAGTTGATGCTCATGCTCATAAACAGAATCTTTTTGGATTCTTTGAAGTAGAAATTTTCCCTTATAAAGTGCTCTTCAAATCTATTCATAACCATGTCTTCTTACCTGAACCCCTTGTAAAAGGAAACAGTAAGCAGAAGCTGTCCAAATCAAAAGCAGCTATTTATGAAGCTCTCGCTTATGGTAGAAGCTTCGTTGCAAATGATTATCACGTCAACTCAAAAGGCTTTCAATTTTTTGCTAAATCCGGTAAGAAAAAATATTACATGGGAGACTATCTTGATCTTTCTGAAAATGTTACTTTATATGTAACTTTGCCGGTTGAAAGTGCAGAAATCAAGATCATACGAAACGGTAAAGAAATCGCTAATTTTAGCTCAGATAAAGCAGAATTTGAAGTAAAAAAAGCTGGTGTTTACAGGGTAGAGGTTTCCTATTTCAATAAGGCATGGATTTATTCAAATCATATCAGAATCGGCATTTAATGCGCCCATAGTTCAACTGGATAGAACGTTGGATTCCGGTTCCAAAGGTTGGAGGTTCAAGTCCTCCTGGGCGTACAATCTAAATGGTAGATTGTATTAAAAAGTATTATTTTTGCAGGGTTTTTAATTAAATAGTTGTTAACTAAAGGATGTATTAATGCTACAGAAAAAGAAAAAACTTTCTAAGAAAGAAATAAAAGAAGATAAACTGTTAAATTTTTATAAAACAACTGTTGTTTTCTTTGAGAAGTACAAGAACAAAATCTTTATTTATGCTGGAGTTTTAGTGGCGGTTGCAGCAGTAGTTTATTTGTATGTAAATCAGAAATCTGAAAGCAATGAAAAGGCTGGATTGGAACTTTCTCGCATAATGCCTTTGTATGATCAAGGTGCATACCTTGAAGCAATTGAGGGAAAACAGGGCACCAACATTATTGGTCTTAAAAAACTTGTCGAGGACTTTGGTGGTTCAGAGAATGGAGAAACAGCAAAAATATACCTGGCAAATAGCTATGCCTTTCTTGGTAATTATGATGAAGCGTTTAAGTATTACGAAGACTACAGTGGTACCATTGATTACTTTGAGGCCGCATCCTTAGCAGGGCAGGCAGGTTATTATGCAGTTCAGGAAGATTTTGAGAAAGCTGCAAACTTATATCTTAAAGCTTCAAAAATGTCAAAAATAAACTCGCAAAATCCTGATTACTTGCTGAATGCGGGAATATATTATTTAAAGGCAGGCGAAAAAGAAGAAGCAGAAATTCTTTTTAACAGAATAAAAGAAGATTACGCTACTTCGTTAGCATACAGGGAAGTTGATAAATATCTTTCAATGATTTATTAACGATTTTTTATTGATCGATCAGCATTAATCTTTTTCTTTAATTAACTTAGTAGTGTCAGATTTCTATTTCCTAACAAAAAATAATTTAAAACTTAAAGCATCAGAATATTATTTAATTTTTTATGGCAGATACCTCAGATTTCAGAAATGGACTAATAATAAAATTCAAAAATGACTTGTACAGCATTGTAGAATTCCAGCATGTGAAGCCTGGCAAAGGCGGTGCATTCGTACGTTCAACTCTTAAAAATTTAAGAACAGGGAGAGTTTTAGAAAACACATTCAGAGCAGGTGAAAAAATTGATACTGTTAGAGTCGAGAGAAGGAAATATCAATATCTTTTTTCAGAAGGCGATTCACTGGTTTGTATGGATAACGAAACTTATGAACAGATTAATATTCCCAGAGATTTGTTCAGCGATGGTGTTAAGTTTCTTAAAGAGAGTGAAGAGGTTGAAATCCTTTTTAATGGTTCTGATATAATTTCAGTCGACATACCAATATTTATTAATCTTAAAGTTGTTGAAACAGAACCGGGCTTTAAAGGCGATACTGCTACTGGTGCATTAAAGCCGGCAAAACTGGAAACAGGTGCTCAAATCAACGTACCCCTTTTCATAAATGAAGGCGATCTGCTTAAAGTTGATACCAGAACAGGGGAATATTCAGAAAGAGTTAAATCTTAAATTAGAGGCTGTATATGGATCTTGATCTTATTAAAAAACTTGTAAAAATTGTGGATACTAGTAGTGTTACTGATCTTGAGATTGAAGAGAATGGTGTAAAGATAAAGATTGCAAAGAAGATCAGAAGCTCACAGGTAATCACACAGACACAAATTCCGGTTGCATCGGCTCAACCTGTTCTTCAGCCGGCTGCTGTTGGCGCGGAAGAAACTGCTAAACATAAAGCCGAGGTTGAAGTAACTGCAGCTAACCTTCATGAAATAAGATCACCTATTGTTGGTACTTTTTACAGAGCACCGGCACCTGATGCTGATTCTTATGTTCAGATTGGCTCAGTCGTATCCCCGGGTAGTGTTTTATGTCTAGTTGAAGCAATGAAATTAATGAATGAGATTGAATCGGATGTTGCCGGTAAAGTAGTTAAGATTTTGGTAGAGAATGGTAAACCCGTGGAATATAATCAGCCGCTTTTTTTAATCGAGATGGCTTAACCAATTCTAAATCCTGGATAGATTTTGTTTAACAAAATATTAATTGCCAACCGTGGCGAAATAGCACTTCGAATAATCCGCACCTGCAAAGAGCTGGGTATAAAAACTGTTGCCGTCTATTCCGAAGCTGATAAAGATTCCCTTCATGTTACTTTTGCTGATGAAGCAGTTTGTATAGGTCCCCCATTTGGAAAGGATAGCTATCTTAAAATTCCTTCAATAATTTCTGCAGCACAGGTTACTGGTGCCGACGCAATTCATCCCGGCTATGGATTTCTTGCCGAGAATGCAAGCTTCTCCGAGATTTGCCAGGAATCTAATTTAAAATTTATTGGTCCCTCTCCGGAAATGATTAGAGCGATGGGCGATAAAGCATTTGCTAAAGAAACCATGAAGAAAAATGATGTGCCTGTTATTCCTGGAAGCGACGGCGTTATGGAGAATCTGGATCAGGCAAAAGGACTTGCCAGTGAAATTGGTTACCCTGTTATCATTAAAGCTTCTGCCGGCGGTGGTGGAAAAGGAATGAGAATAGTCTGGGAGGAAAGTGAATTTCAAAAAGCATTTCAGACTGCACAAACAGAAGCTGAAGCCGCTTTTGCAAATGGTGATGTTTACATAGAAAAATTTATAGAAAATCCACGGCACATCGAAATTCAGGTGATGGGCGATCAGCATGGAAATGTTTATCACTATGGTGAAAGAGATTGTTCAATTCAACGAAGACATCAGAAGTTAATCGAAGAATCACCATCACCCGCTGTTGATGAAGATTTAAGAGCCCGTATGGGAGATGCCGCCGTTAAAGGTGCAAAGTCAGTAAATTATGAAGGAGCCGGCACAATTGAATTTCTCCTCGATAAGCATAAGCATTTTTATTTCATGGAAATGAATACGAGAATTCAGGTTGAACACCCCGTTACCGAATTAGTTTATGACGTTGATCTTGTAAGACAGCAGATACTGGTGGCCGCTGGAGAAAAGATTGAAACCAAACCAAAAAAGCCCCACGGACATGCAATTGAGTTCAGAATTAATGCAGAAGATCCTGAAAACAATTTCAGACCATCGCCGGGTAAAATAACTTCGCTCCATTTTCCCGGTGGTTTCGGTGTAAGGAATGATTCCCATATTTATCAATCTTATTCCATTCCTCCTTATTATGACTCATTAATTGCAAAGCTTATCGTTTGGGGCAAAAACAGAGATCATGCCATTATGCGTGGAAAGCGAGCTTTGAACGAATTCATCGTTGAAGGAATTAAAACAACTATACCTTTCCACTTGAAAGTTCTGGAAGATGACAGATTTAAAAGTGGTATTTTTGATACGAGCTTTCTTGAAAAATTTTAATATTCTTTTTATTCAAAAAAAAAATTACGTAAGAGGGAAAAATGAAAATACCGGAAAATGTTAAATACACTAATGATCACGAGTGGGTTCGTGTTGATGGAAATGTTGGTACAATCGGAGTAACGGATTATGCACAGGGAGAACTTGGTGATGTTGTTTTTATGGATATTGATCCTGATATAAAGGAAATTTTTAAGGGAAATTCATTCGGTACGATTGAAGCTGTAAAAACAGTTAGCGACTTGTTTGCACCATTTAGCGGTAAGGTGATTGAATTAAATAAAAAGCTCTCAGATTCTCCTGAAGTTGTTAACTCTGATCCTTATGGTGAAGGCTGGATGATCAAAGCTGAATTGTCAAACCCTGCTGATCTCAATGATCTGCTTGATGCGCAGGCTTATAAGAGTCTTATCGGTCGATAAATCGGATATCCATTTCAAATAGAAATTTTTTCTATTTTAACCCGTGAATAACGGGTTTTTATTTTTGGTTAAATATTTATTTTAGGATAAATGAAACAACGCGACTTAATTCTTATAATTGATTTTGGATCCCAATACACTCAACTTATTGCTCGTCGGGTTAGGGAAGTCAAAGTTTATTCTGAAATCCATCCACATACAATTTCATTTGAAGAGGTTCAAAACCTTCAACCCAAAGGAATAATTCTTTCTGGCGGGCCGATGAGTGTATATGATGATTCCGCGCCTGATGTTGATCCGCAGATTTTCAATTTTAGAGTTCCCTTTTTAGGTCTATGCTATGGTCTTCAGCTAATCTGTAAAAATTTTGGCGGAATAGTAGAACCCGCAACCAACCGTGAATACGGAAAATCTATTTTAAGAATCACAGATAATACTGATATACTTCGTGGAGTTGAGGATGCTTCTATTGTTTGGATGAGTCATGGTGATTATTTGACCGAGTTACCAAAGGGATTCAAAGTTGTCGGTGAATCAGACCACTCTCCTATTTGCGCTATTTCAAATCCTTCAAAAAGATTTTATGGCTTGCAGTTTCATCCTGAAGTTGCACACACCGAAGAAGGTGAAAATATTATCAACAACTTCCTTTTTGATATCTGCAAATGCAAGGGAGACTGGACTCCGCAAAACTTCATTGAAGAGAAGCTTGAAAAAATTAAATCAACGATAGGTGATTCGAAAGCAATCTGCGCTCTCAGCGGAGGAGTGGATTCTACAGTTGCTGCAGTTCTCGTTAAAAAGGCTATTGGAGATAATTTAATCTGCATCCATATTGATAATGGTCTGATGCGAAAGAATGAAAGTGAAAAAATTGGAATATTGTTCAATGAAAAGCTGAAGCTCAATCATATTCATGTTGATGCATCTGAAAAATTTCTGACAAATCTTAAAGGTGTCTCCGATCCTGAAAAGAAAAGAAAAATTATCGGCAATACTTTTATAGAAGTATTTGAGGAAGAAGCGTTAAAAATTAAAGATGCTCAGTTTCTGGTTCAGGGAACTCTTTATCCTGATGTTATAGAATCCGTCTCAGTAAAAGGAGCTTCTGCTACAATTAAAACTCATCATAACGTAGGTGGACTTCCTGAAAAGATGAATCTGAAATTAGTTGAGCCTTTTCGCGAATTATTTAAAGATGAAGTGAGGAATGTTGGAAGGAGTTTAAACATCCCCCCCGAATTTATTAACCGCCATCCATTCCCGGGCCCTGGCCTTGGTGTGCGTGTACTTGGTGAAATAACAAAAGAGAAACTAGATATTCTACGAGAAGCCGACGATATTTTCATCACATCTATTAAAGAAGCAGGATTATACAATAGCATCTGGCAAGCATTTACAGTTCTGCTTCCTGTGAGCAGCGTAGGAGTGATGGGCGATGCCAGAACTTATGAATTTGTTCTTGCTTTAAGGGCAGTGACTTCAGTTGATGGAATGACAGCAGATTGGTACACATTCGAACATGATTTTCTTTCATCTGTATCAAATAAAATTATAAATAAGGTCAGAGGTGTTAACAGAGTTGTTTATGATATAAGTTCAAAACCACCAGCAACAATTGAGTGGGAATAGATTTTTTTTGACTTCATTTCATAAAATAAAAAACAAATTATTAAATTGAATGATGATAAAAC
>JACZKK010000048.1 GCA_014860115.1 Ignavibacteriaceae bacterium | reverse complement strand
GCCAGAAGATGTGGCAAATGTAAAACTTTCGATCTACAATGCATTGGGAGAGAAGGTAGCAGAGTTAGTGAACACTGCATTGACTGCTGGCAAATACCAGTATCAGTGGAATGCAAGCAGCGTAGCTACCGGAATGTATATATATGAATTGCGAACGGATAATTTTGTTTCTGTAAAGAAAATGGTACTTCTTAAGTAAACTTTCTGAAGATTTCTCTATTCCCTATCAATGAAAATTGATAGGGATTTTTTTTGCTGAAAAGCAATATTTACTTGCCCAACGTAAGTATTTTGGATACATTTGGTTAGGATAAAATTCAGGGAAGGTACTATGATTTACTTACAAAAAATTCTGCTAATTACTTCATTCCTTTTTTTTCATATTCACTCAAACTTATTTTCACAGCAACAAAGAAATCCCGTACTTGAATATTGCACTGGAACCTGGTGTCAATGGTGCCCATGTGGTCATATGGTTATAGAGCAAATAAAATCCAGTATACCAAATGCTATATTTCTCGGTTATCATGGTCCAGCTGGAAGCAGTGATCCTTGGGATGGTTTTCAAGGTAATTCAATAATAAATTTGTTAACATTCTCAGCATACCCAACAGGTGTCGTTGACAGAACAAGTGCTCCAATTAGTCGTGATTCCTGGTTCAATACTGTCAATAATAGAAATGGTATCCTTGCGACTGTAAGTATTACAGCAGATGGTGCATTCAATCCTGGTAATCGTTTGTTGAATTTAAATGTAAATTCAACAGCTCTTCAAAATTTATCAGGGACGTTCAATATGAATTTAATAATTCTTGAAGATAGTTTAGTATATCCTCAATCTGGAAATTCTAGCTGTCCGGGAGGAAATCAATATATTCATCACAATGTTGTAAGGGCTATGATTAATGGAGCTGAAGGGGAGATATTAGTGAATGGATCAACTTGGAATATTGGTGAAACTATTTCGAAAAATATTCAATATACAGTTCCGGCAAATTTGCTTGCGGAAAAATGTCATCTAGTTGTATTAGTTTACAAGGTGCAAGCACCTTTCTATACAGCTCAAGTACAGCAGGCAGAAAAATTTTCTTTAACAAATTTGTTTCAAATTTCAATAACAGTTACTTCTCCTAATGGCGGTGAATTCATATTGGCAGGGAGTAATTCAACAATTACATGGACTGCTGAAAATACTGATTCAGTTAAGATAGAATACACTACTGATTCAGGCGTTTCCTGGAATCAAATTACTGTTGGTTGCCTTAATACAGGTTCATTTAACTGGGATGTTCCTAATGTCTCTTCAAATAATTGTAGCATTCGGATTGCAAATCTTAATAACGAACTGAATTTTGATGAAAGTGATAATTCATTTACAATTTATCGTGTTCAATTTAATGTATATAGCGGGTGGAACTTGGTTTCTATTCCTATACTCTCAAATAATATGAGCAAATCATTTCTTTTTCCAACAGCAATTTCACCAGTTTATGCTTATAATAATGGATATTATACTGTTGACACGTTGTTAAATGGAGAAAGCTATTGGGTCAAGTTTAATTCGAATGAAACCATCAGCTTGCACGGTAATTTTATAATAGAAAATACAATAAATGTTTCCAGTGGTTGGAATATGATTGGACCGTTTGATAATACTATTGATGTCAATTCAATTATTACTCAACCTCCTAATTTACTAGCCTCACCATTTTACGGATTTGGAAGTGGATATTATAACGCTAATGAACTTGAGCCAGGATCAGGTTATTGGATTAAAACCAATACGAGCGGAATAATTCAATTAAACACTGCTACAGATTTTAGAGAGCGTATACCGGTTAAGTAATAGCATAAGTGTTAACTTTTATCCAGATTCTCAGGCTATTTTGAATTTGAAGTTCTGGTCTGTTTTAAGTTAATTATACTTTTATTCTACAGAAGAAATTTACACTATCTAATTCTCTTAAACTCAATTCTTCTATTGATTCTCTGGTTCTCCTTAGAATCATTTGGGACTCTTGGAAAATCTTCTCCATAGCCCTTTGCTATAATCCTATCAGGTGCAATGCCTTTGTTGATAAGCCAGAATCTAACAGAATCAGCTCTCTTTTGTGATAACATTCTATTAGTTGAGGCACTTCCGACATCATCTGTATGACCACTTATTTCAACGATAATGTCCCCATTCTTTTCCATAGTCTCAAATGCACCTAATAAAATGTTCTCTGATTCGGGGGTGATATCAGCTTTACCAGTTGCAAAAGTTATTCCTTCAAGAACGATTGTAACTCCTGTTCTAACAATATCATCTTCCTGATTAAGTGGATCAGTTCCACGTCTAACCTCTATAAAGTCACTGATTGATCCACCGTCAGTATCTTTGTTATTGGGATCAGTCTCAAATTTCATTATTTCATCACTATCTGTTAAGCCATCACCATCAGAATCAGCCTTCAGGGGAATGGTGAAGTAGTTAAGAATCTCACCGCCATCTGATAAGCCATCGCCATCAGTATCTGCTCTTAATGCATCGGTCAGGTAATGCGTAACCTCGTCACCGTCCATTAAGTCATCACTATCAGTGTCAGCTTTCAGTGGGTCAGTTTCATAATTAAGTATTTCTTCGCCATCTAATAGTCCATCCACATCAGTATCTGCAATTAAAGGGTTAGTTTTATAATTAATAATTTCATTAAGATCACTTAGACCATCATTATCTGTATCAGATTTTAATGGATCAGTTTTATAAACAAGCACTTCCTCACTATCTGATAAACCGTCAGCATCTGTATCCGGATTTTTGGGATCTGTCCCGAATTTTTCTTCTTCGCACTTTCCAAGACCATCATCATCTCTGTCTGAACTGCAACTTTCGTTGATAAGTGTTAATCCGATTCCAAAATTAAAGTAAGAGTCCCAGATTTGGTCACTTCCACTTCGGTAGCCCTCTAAATCGAATCCGGTTGAGAACCCTCCACCAATAGAAAAATCAAATAATAAATTGTCTGAAACTGGAAACTCAGCACCGATTCCCAACGGTATTATTCCAAACCACCCTGCATCATTTGTAGGTAATCCACCTAAATCTCCCGAAGGTTTTGTAGTAAGATCATAACTCATTAATCCACCCCCAAAATAAAAATAGGGATTCCATTTTTTATTATCCCAGGGGCTTAGTCTGAATCTAAGATTAACAGGAATTATAGTTGTCGTATATTTTCCATAGGAAATGTCAGGATTATTAAAGTAAGCTTTACCTGCGTAAATCCCATATCCAATATTCAATTGTAGCTCCAGAACTTTAGTGGCTCTGATTCCTAGAAATGCTTCTCCAAGGTATGAAAAGTTGAACCAATCAAACGACATATTATTGTTTCCGCCAAAACCAAAATTTGCGAACTCATTTTCAGGAAAAAGTAAATTACCACGTAAGCCAATTTTAGTGTTCCAATCCTTGAATTGTGCATTTGATGGAATAGTAATTATCAGAAGTGAAATTAGAACGAGAAAAAGTAATATATTTTTCATTTTAATTATTTCCCTGAAATGTGCTTAGCAATATATTCTTGAGCGATTGGGATAAATGTAATTTGGTGGCTTTATTATCTTCCTGAGTAGCGAAAAAGCTAGTCGAAACGAAGTGGCCCCGAAACCTGGAATGAGATTTATTCAAAATTCGCCCTTTTGAGGATTGTTAAATTATATAATAATATCTTAGAAACAAGTTTTACTTTAAAAAAATTGAACTTAATAACTGATAATTATAATGTTTTCATTTTCTTATTCAATACATCTCGAGAAAACGATAAATTTGTCGGGATTAATAGTAATTTATTTTTAACAATTAAAACTTTTAGTCATCGCTTATCAATAAATTTTAAATAACCTATTGAACTTTTAGAACTAGTTTATTACGTTTACGCAAAGCTTTGCCTCACAAAGTAAAGGTGTGTCTACCCTGATGTATAAACTAAATATCATGAAATATGATACAACAATTAAATGTATTATAGTCCAAATTCCGATCGGAAATTGCTGGAAAAATTACCCTGTTATATGGCAGATAGGGCGGGCTTAATAAAATAAATCAATTCATCATTATTTTTAAATTAATTGTAAAATGAAAATCAACACCATATCTCTTTTTATTTTATCATTGATTATTGCAGGGTGTTCAGAGAATGATCCCAACATTACTAATCCAAAAAATGATGTTGATAGTTCATACTTCCCACTCAATTCAGGGAACAAGTGGGTATACGAAGGTTACTTGTTTCCCTATGTATTACCCACTGATACATTAGAATGTGTTAGTAATTATAACGTAGATAGTTACACTCTCTTTTCTTTTAATCCAAATTTTTATTCTGGATATGATGATTGTTTCTTTAATCTCAGAGGAAACGGGGAAGGCTTAAGTTTAAAAGAAGATTCGCTATTCATGTTTGTAAATAAAGAAGGTAAATTGAGAAAATGTCTACTCATACCACCAAATACGTATGTCGGTCGGATTGATACAATTTATTTGTGGGGATTTGAGGGAATAGTGACACTGGAAACATTAGCTTTAGAAGATTTAATTACAGTTCCCGCTGGCAAATTTAATTGCCTGAAAATACAAGCCCGCTGGGGCAGATATGAATTATATAGTATGTGGTTTGCCAGAAGTGTTGGAATAGTTAGAGTTGAAAATCATTTAATCTACGATTACAATATAATAAATTTACAATCCTATTTTTTACAATAATATTTAATAAACCACAGGATGTTAGATAAAAGTGATTAATCAAAGGAAAAACTACTGGCTCTTTTTGCACTGAAATATTCATCCATTACTCAAATAATTAAGTACATTTCGTTGTAAAAAAATAAAAAGAATAATATGAAAATTAAAATTCAGACAATTTTATTCTTAGCAATATTTTTATTGAGAACTACTGCTATTTACGCTCAGCCTACTGCCTTGGAGTTTTACAAGAATGGACTTCAGTTAGCGGTTAAAGGTGAATTTAAAAAGGCAGAGGCAGAATTTGATAAAGCCCTGAAAATTGACACACTTTACAGCCAAGCGGAACTTGGACTTAAAACAATTAAAGATATCACTGAAAAGAAAATACTGACAAAGACTGGAATCCATATTTTCAAAGGTGTCTCTTACGATGAAGAGGGAAAATATGAGCAGGCGATTAGCGAATATATAAAAGCAATTGAGATAAACCCTGACTATGCAGATGCTTACAACAACAGGGGAGTAAGCTATTACAATCTGGGAAAAAACGAAAATGCAATTAGTGATTATACCAGGGCCATTAATCTAAATCCAAAATATGCTGATGCTTATAATAATCGAGGGATTGTCTATTACGATCAGGGTCAACACAATCAAGCTATCAAAGATTATAGTAAGGCCATTGAGGTAAATAAATCTTATGCTAAAGCCTACCACAATCGTGGATTAATTTATATGGTTGTCTTAAAAGACAAAGAGAAAGGATGTGCTGACTGGAAAAAAGCTTGTGAATTAGGTGAATGCTATAATTATAACATTGCTAAAGAAAAAGGGTATTGCTACTAAATATTTTATCGTCAATTTGTTCAGATAAGTAATTTCAGACTATGATTTTTTTATAAATAAATTTTTTAATTATCAAATTTATATCAATACGGATTAAACCTGGTCTTTTCTGCTAAATTATAAAAAATTAAAACCGCATATCGCTGAATTTCACTCAACTATCTTGATAAATGATTCTTCTTTGGAACCGGATTCCCATTTTTAAGTGATAACAATAATATAATCCGTTTATTTTTTTTCGAAATGAACATCGAGAATTTCTAATTATTATAGCAAAGATTATTTATCTTTGTATGCTAAAGTTATTCAGCATAGTAAATTGATAAAAACAATTCGCTTAAAAATATCGATACTTTTTATTCTTAGCGTAGCTTGCTATGCTCAGAATCAATACACGCTAATGTCCTACAACTTATTAAACTACCCGGGAAGTGACTCTGCTATTAGAAATCCATACTTCAGAACAGTTATTGCGAATACAGAACCAGATATATTAGTTGTTCAGGAGATTTTATCCCAGACGGGTGTAAATAGTTTTTTAAATAATGTGTTGAATATCGCAGCGAGTGGGTACGCTGCAGGAATATTTATTGACGGGCCCGATACAGATAATGCTATATTTTATAAATCCGCATCATTTACTTTTTTAGTTAATAATGTTATCACAACTTCACTTAGAAATATAAATGAGTTTATTCTGACCGAAAATATCACGGGGGACACTATAAGAATTTATTCACTTCATCTTAAGGCTGGCACAGCATCTTCGGATCAGCAGCAAAGATTAGCAGAAGTAACAGCTCTACGAAATGTTACCGATAATTTAGCTTCCACTTCTAATTTTATTGTTTGTGGTGATTTCAATATTTATAGCTCAAACGAATCTGCATATATTAAGCTAAAAGAACAAGCTAACCAGGGCTATTTTGTTGATATTTTTAACCTATCTGGAACCTGGAATAATGAAGCGTATGCTGTTTATCACACGCAATCGCCAAGAACACGACAGTTCAATGGAGGAGCAACAGGAGGGATGGATGACAGATTTGATATGATACTTTTTTCACAAGAGGTGATTGATTCAGGAAAAATATTTTTCGTGCCAGGCTCATTTATTAGTTATGGAAACGATGGAAATCACTATAACGACTCGATCAACAAGCCACCTAACACTGCCGTCAGCCAACAGATTGCTGATGCTTTGCATTATAGCAGCGATCATATTCCTATAATCGCAACGATAAAATTTGAGCAGAATAATATTCTTCAAATTACAGTTAATCTTACTGATGGTTGGAACATACTGTCGGTACCAGTTTTAGCCGCAGATATGACTGGTGTAAATTTATTCCCAACGGCTATATCGCCATTTTATTCATTCAACAATATTTATAATCAGGTAAGTGTACTCGAATGTGGTAAAGGATATTGGGTTAAATTTGAAGGTAATCAAAACAAATCAATCATCGGAACAATCGTAGGAAGTAATGAAATCCAAGTTAATCAGGGCTGGAATTTAATCGGACCATTTGCAATTGATGTTTCGGTGAGCGATATAACAACCTTTCCTACCAATATTATTATATCAGATTTTTTTGGTTATGAAGGAGGATATACCACAGCAAATACACTTAAACCAGGTAAAGGATATTGGGTAAAGGTGAGCCAGAATGGCATTCTACAATTAACAACTGATTAAAACGGTTGGTGTTAATGAAATATGCTAATTGAGGATTATTGAATTTCTTCCTTGAAACCTTAAAAGTAAAATAACATTAAGTTTTTTTTATTTTATATCTATTACTTCTGTTTCTTTAAAATTATTTTAAAATCTTACTTACTTATTAAAAGAAATAATAAATCGCTCCTAGAATTCGTAGATTAGTGAAATCCTTTGAGTTCTCTATTTTTCCTTTGTTAAGATTATTCGGCGTGCCATATCCAGCTGAGGTATATTCAATCTCTGTTGAAATTCTTAAACTGCCAAAATTGAATTGTACTCTGGGCGATATACGGAATACTTTTTCAATATTTATTCCCCGACCATAATAAGGCCCGTTGATGTTATCATTTGCACCAAGATTCTTCGTGTAACCAGCAAAAACAGCATATTCAATATCTTTACCAACAGATATTTCTCCCCAAACTGATAGACAATTTAAAGCCGTATATTCCTCAATACCAGAAAGTGTATCTGCAGATTTAACAGCATAGCCACCAAGCATTAAATGATCAGCCATATTACTACCATACACTCCCTGAAGTTTAATTGTTACCGGGTCTATATTCAGTTTAGCATATCCAGTAAAGGATAATGAGCTTAGTGATTCATCAGTTTTAACTTTCTTAGTTGTTGATATTTTAGGAGTGATCAATTTGTAATCTATTCCGGCACCGCCAAAAATATTATCACCAGTATATTGTAGTTGGGCGTTCAGATTTGGTACCACAGAATTTCTAAGATATACACTGCTGAATCCTTCGGGACCATTACTTGTAAAATCACGCTGACTTGCCGCAACAGCAATAAACTTTATCTTTTTTATGGAATGTGTGAACCTGACTTGCGGATTTCTTGAGAATGGTTGGAATGGAGCGCCTGTATTAAACGATACAACCCCAGGAAACATTTCAACAATAAACATCGGATGCCACGTTTGACCGACAAGCAGAGATGTCTTTTCCCAATCCAGTTTAACAAAAGCATGACGCAGCCTGAATCCATTTATATCTGCATCAGATGTTCCAAAGAATTCACCTTCAAGAACTGCAGATGGTTTAGCTGCAACTACTTCCGGACCGGTTATTTTTGCATTAACGCGTGATTGTATGGATAGAATATTAAATGACGATTTATCATTTATATCATTCGTGTTTATATCTAAGTTTTCATTCTGCGGGTATAAAAGAAAATGGCCTTCTCTGATTGTAACTGATTGCCTCGAATCATAAAATATATCAGTTTTAACAAAACCTGAAAAAGAAATACCAAAGGATTGGTTTTTTGTTTGTGAATGAATGATTGTTGAGGTGAATAGAAATAGAAGTACTAATTTTTTCATTATGACCTAGCCTTTTATAAAAGTGATGTTTATTATTTAAATAAAAATCCTTCGGAGTATTGCAAAATTTAGATTTACTAATCCGAAGGTTTGAAAAAACTAATAATTACTCTGATCCGACTCCAAGGTAAGTGCGTAGTTTTTCATCTTCAAATTTGTCTTCTGCACCTTTCTCTTTAGTAAACTTTGATACAAAGTATCCTGCAAAAAACGATGCTGTCATCGATATAAGTGCGGGATTTTTTAGAGGGAAGATCGCTGATTCATTATGAAAAATATCAACCCAGACGGTAGGGCTGAGAATTATTAAGAATACCGACAAGCCTGCACCTGTAATAATGCTGGAAACAGCTCCTTTGGTAGTAAACTTTTTCCAAATTATAGAAAGCAGCAAAGATGGAAAGTTTGCACTAGCTGCAATTGCAAATGCAAGTCCAACCATAAATGCAACATTCTGTCCTTTGAAAGTAAGACCCAGAAAAATTGCTAAAGCTCCAATCATTAAAGTAGAAATGCGGGCAACCTTTACTTCACCTGCCTCATTTGTTTTTCCCTTTTTAATTACGTTTACGTAAAGATCGTGTGATAACGTAGATGCACCTGATAAAGTTAAACCAGCAACTACTGCAAGTATTGTTGCAAAAGCAACTGCTGCAATAAATCCAAGGAAAAATTGTCCGCCTACAGATTCTGCTAATAGCAATGCAGCCATATTACCACCCTTATCAAAATAGCTTACAACATCCTGCCCGACTAAGACCATGGCACCGAAACCAATAATAAAAGTTAAGATGTAGAAGTATCCTATAAAGCCTGTAGCAACAAATACAGATTTTCTTGCCTGCTTAGCATCGGGTACAGTGAAAAATCTCATAAGAATATGAGGCAGCCCGGCTGTTCCCAGTATTAAAGCAATGCCTAATGAAATTGCATCCCATGGATTCGTTACAAATCCACCTGGTGAAAGAACAACATCACCATATTTAGCCGCAGCTTTTTCAAAAAGCGTAATCGGATTCATTCCAAAATTTGCAAGAGTCATTATCACAAGAAATGTAGCACCTGACAAAAGTAACACTGCTTTAATTATCTGAACCCACGTTGTTGCAAGCATTCCTCCAAAAAGAACATATGAAATCATCACCAGTCCGACTATTACTATGGCGAGTTCATACGGCAGCCCAAATAAAATATTTATCAAAGCACCGGCACCAACCATTTGAGCAATAAGATAGAATACTATCGTCATTAGAGAACCAACTGATGAAGCAATTCTTACAGGTTTTTGTTTTAGTCTGAATGCAACAACATCAGCGAATGTAAACTTGCCGAGATTTCTTAATGGCTCTGCTATCAAAAACATAACAAGTGGCCAACCAACTAAAAAGCCGATGGAATAAATAAGTCCATCATATCCTTTTAATGAAACCATACCTGCTATTCCTAAAAATGAAGCCGCACTCATATAATCACCGGATAATGCTAATCCATTTTGAAATCCGGAGATGCTTCTGTCCGCAGCATAAAACTCTGAAGTAGTTTTTGTTTTTTTAGCTGCCCAATAAGTAATGACTAAGGTTATTGCAACGAAAACAAAAAATATTATTATTGATGCAACATTGACCTGTCCTAGAGATGTTTGTATAGTTTCCAAGTAGTGTTCTCCTAAAATCTTTTCAGTTATTGGAAAGTGTTAATTATTACTTTTCTAAAATTTCATTACGTAGTTCACGGACTGATTTATCATATTTATTATTAGCCCAACGAGTATAAAATCCTGTAAGTAGCCAGGCAAATACAATAATGCTAATTCCAATAGGTAAGCCCAGTGTAATATGCTCACCAATTTTAATTGCGAGAAGTTCTTTGTAAAAGGCTATTGTTAATATGAAACCAAAATAAACAATCAGCATAAGGGCGGTTAATGAGAGGGATACTCTTAATCTTTTTTTAACAAGTTCTTTGAATTTTTCAGATTCGAGTATGTCTTTTATACTACTAGCTTGAATACCCATAGTCTCTCCTGTATTTATTAGGGTGAAGGTTCTAAGTATCGAAATAATTTATAAGAATTACTATTGAAAATTAGAGCAAGCAGGCTACATTTCAAAAAATTTATTACTCAAGAACATCGGAGTTATACACTATTGAAGTGATTGAGCAAGCAGGATTGATTGAATGGTTGAAAGATCGAATAGACGCTATCCATCCTCAAACGGTAAAAATCTGGTGTTGAGAACAGCCCATCACTGTCGATGTTATACTTTCCCTCCCTTAAAATCCAAACTTATTTTATTTCTCAGATTTTCTAAAACATCAAAGTAAGATTTAAGAAGCATCGTATCAACATCGGTTAGATTAGCCGGATTTATTAAATTATCTATTTCAATACTGGAATCAAAACGTTTAACCTGGTGCTTTAATCTCAGCTGCATTAAGAAATTATAACAATAAGTAAGACTTTTAAATGAAGTGCCGGAAAGAACTCCCTTTTCATTAATAGCTTCGAGTCTGCGATAAGTGTTGGTTTCATTCAGCTTTTGTTTGATGGTATATAAACGGGCAAAATCCACGACAGGCAGTAATAATAGTTTAACATCAACAGGTGCTTTCAATTTCTGCATATTATCAGGTATGTTAATACTAAGCACGCTATCGCTCATATATATAAAAAATGTATTGAAGCTTGCAGTAACATGATGAATATGATTTTGCAATTGAACAGAAAGATCTTCATCTCCATAAACATACCGTAAATCAAAAAATATTTTTATATCCAGCAGATCCTGAGGATTTGAAGTAGTTATCCAATCAGTGAAGTATCTCTTCCATGTTGAATAAGGCTGACACCATTTATTATTTTTTGCCATAACATTGCCTTTGCAATACCGGTAACCTGTTGAGGCAAGGTTATCGCAAATAATTTCTCCAAGCCGGTTAAAATATTTATTTACTTCCTTTTCTCTCCCGGGAGGAACATCCTCATAAATAATTGCATTATCCTGGTCGGTAACTAATGTCTGTTCTTCTCTGCCTTCGCTGCCCATAGTTATGAATGTAAACTTTGCAGGTGGCGGCCCTAGCTCATTTATTGCTAATTTGATTATTCGTTTTGTAATTGCATCCGCTATTAATGTTATAAAATTTGTTATGCTGTGTATGTTGGTATCGTAATCAATTAGACTTCTGACAAGGATTAATAATTGATCTCGATATTGAGTTATTTTATTTACCTGGTCTGCATTTTCTATATTTTGAATAAAGAAAAGAAAGTTAGTGTAAGAAGCTTCAAATATTTCGTCTATAGATATAATACCGGCAATGGAGTTATCAGAGTGTTTAACTACCAGACGTCTTATATTCTTTTTACGGAATTTTACTAATGCCTCATATATGGTTGCTGTTGAACTTATAGTATAAATCGGGGAACTCATCACTTTGTAAACCGGCGTATCTAAACCTAAAGACGAAGCTATTACACGTTCACGTAAATCCCGGTCAGTTATGAAACCAATCTCTTCACCCTCATTTCCAATCACAAGAATCGCATTGCAGTTGTTGGATGTCATAATCTTAATTGCTTCGCTTAGCGGAGCATTTATTGAGCAGGAATAAAGTTCTTTTATGAATCCTGATATCTGTTGTGAAAGTGTAAGCACAGAAGTTTGAAGATCAAATATCAGATTCTCTTTATCCTTATCTGTTTTGCGTTGCTCGGAAATGTCCTCTATAATTCCATCAATAGAAATTAAATTATCATGGAAATCTTTAACCATTACAGCTGATAAAGAAACAGTGATTATCATTCCGTTACTCTTTTTAATCTGAACAGCTTTATTTCTAACAAACCCGTGATCAGAAAGACTATCCATAACTGAATCAGATAAAGATTTATCAGCAAAGAAATCAAACAGAGTTAAGTTCAGGATTTCTTTATCATTCTTAAGACCAAGAATATTTATAAGAGCGGGGTTAGCCTCTGTAAACCGTGTATTACTGTCCGGCGTTGTTCTGAAAACACCAATTGTGAGTTGATTTGTTAAAGCAAGGTATTTTTCTTTTGTGTAGTCAAGCGCTTCTTCAATTTCTTTATGTCGACTGATATCTTTGACACTTATTACAACTCCGCTATTGTTAAGAAATTTTATCGGTGATATGACAAGAAAAGCATCAATAATTTTACCATCCTTATTTATTAATTCTGTTTCAAGCTGTTCTGTCATATCAGAATCACTTTTTCTGCGGAGATTCTTAAAGTCGAATGTTTTCGAGTCTGGTAAATTGTTGAATATTTTAGATAGCTCTAATTTAATACCGTTGTCTTCATATCCCAACAAATTATAAATAGCTTTGTTAAAAAACATCTGTTGATTTTCAAGGATCATTATCAATCCTTCACCGGAGGTTTCAACAAGCATCCTGTATCGTTCACGTGATTCGCTAAGTTCGGCTTCTGCAATTCTTCTTTTCCTTTCACTATGGTAGTTCTGAAATGCGGTGTAGAAAAGAAACAACGAACTAAGCACGGTAATGAGTATTGAAATAGTGATTATATTCTTTTCAATTTGTGCTATTTCTTCTTTTACGTCCTCAATGTAGATACCCGTTCCTATTACCCATCCCCACGGCTCAAACTTTTTTACATATGAAAGCTTTGGAACAATCCTGGTCGAATCATCTTTCCACTGCCACATATAATCAACAAAGCCCTCACCTTTGTCATTAACAACATTAACCATTTCAACAAATAGCTTTTTATTACGTGAGTCATAAACTTCTGTAAGATCTTTTCCGTTAAGATCAGGACGATAAGGATGTGTAAGCATTGTCGGATGCATATCGGTTAACCAGAAATAATCTTTTAATTCTTCACCATACCTAAGTGTTTTAATTTGATTAATTGCTGATTGCTTTGCCTGAGCTGTACTCAACTCTCCGCTCAATTCAAGACGGTACCAGTTATATATCATACTTTCTGCGGAGTAAGTAAGCTCACGCAGCATCTCACGTTTGCGGTCGAGGATAATATTCTCAAACTGTGGTATAACCACCCAAAAAAGTGCAACGATGAATAATCCGATGGTCATAAATGTTGGAAGGAGTACTTTTATATAAGTAATACCCTTTGAAACCGAGTTTGGCTTTTTCATTTACTTGCCTGATAAGAGTTAAATGATATCGCTTTAAATTCTTTTTCAGATGTATCTAAAACAGTAACACCGTTTAACCTGCTTGTTCTTGCAACACAGGGTATTACTATCCACTGCTGCTCATCAATCAGCTTATGATTTCCAAAGCCTGACAGTCGAAATTTATTTTGGTCAATCATAATCACACCTTCCGGATGACCGTGACCGGATATACTTATTAAGCAGTTATGATTCTTCATAAAATCAAAATGTTTGGCAAGATGGAATGGCTCACGCGGAAAATAAATTGCAGAGCCGCTAAAATCAGGATAGCAGAAATGCGAGAACAAAAAATTTATATTATCGTATTCCCTTATTTCAATTTCATTCAGGTTTCTGAGGTATTCTTTTGCATCATCATTTAGATGACATTTTAATTCGTTGTCTTCATAAAGCCAAATTCTGTTCCTTGCCTTTTTTGCTCGTACTTCATAATCGAGCTCATACCAGTTATCTGTATAATTGAAACCGAATTTAAATTGCGGAACCTTTTTTACAGCATAGAGGTCGTGATTACCTGATACTACAACTGAGCAGTTTTCTCTTACTAAACGAACACACTCCTCAGCGTCTCTTGTTTCAATATATCGGTAAAACGGAATTGTAAATCCGACAATATCCCCAAGACAAATTATTGTATCACAATTTTCATTTGATAAAATTGAGAGGGCTTTCTCAAGGTTTTGAATATCTTCATGGATATCAGTAATGAAACCTAATCGCATTTTGAATATTATAATGAAATGAATTTCTATAAAATGTTTGATGACAAAAGCTAATGTTCGTTTAGATAAAAATCAAGATTTTCATTGATTGATAAATTTAACTCATAACAATTATAAAGTGTTGTTAGAAGCTAAATAAGATTAATGACTGTAGGCTCGGTTCAGAATTCGGATCGTTCCCCACGAGATTTTGATAAATACTACTTATTTTATCGTAGTTATTTTTTATAAATAGTAATGCACTTCAATTCTAATAAAATAATTTTTAGCGATGAGTTACCTTCTGGAAAATAATGAAACTCTAAGCTTTGGTCTAAAACGGATTACTTTAGAACTTATTGACAAATCTGTATTTAATCTTGCCAAAGGGAATGGATCGTTTAATGAAGATATTCATGATACCAGAAAAAACTTTAAGAAAATTCGTACCGTTCAGAGGCTAATTAGATCAAATATTGGAGAAGAAAGTTTTCAGATTGAAAATTCATTTTATCGTGATGCAGGAAGAACATTATCCGATTTACGGGATAGTACTGTATTGATCCTGACTTTTGATAAGTTGCTGAAAAAATCAGAGCTTGAAATGTCAAATTTTGATTTTTCAGTTTTCAAAAATTTCTTGATCGAAAAACATAAAACTATTAGAATTGCCAAAAGTAAAAAGAGCGCAGTTATCAATTCGCTCTCTACTGATTTGCTTCTTGCACGAAGCCGAGTTTTTGATTGGCCTCTTTCAGGTGATGATTTTAAGCTCATCAAAAAAAATCTTCAAAAAATATACGAGCAGGGTCGGCATTATATGTATGCTGTCTTCAGTGAAGCTATTAAAGAAAATGTCCACGAGTGGAGAAAACGTGTAAAGGATCTATGGTATGCAATGAGAATTTTAAGCAATCTATGGCCAGAAATAATGAGCCCGCTCGTTGTTCTATTGGGAAAATTATCTGATGCTCTTGGAGATGCCAACGATCTTTTTCTTCTTAAGGAAAGAATAATTTCGAATCAGAGCAAGTTTAAAGATGATCAGCATACAAGAGAGTTAATCAATTTTATTGATAGAAGAATTATTGATTTACTGCGAGAAGCGAGATCCATAGGCAGAAAAGTTTACTCTGAAGATTCAAAATACTTTGTTGGCAGGATGCAGAACTATTTTGAAATCTGGAGAAGTGAATACAATCCTCTTAAATATTCTTCCGTTTGATTAACTTTTTTATTTAGGTAAGTCTTCTGATGCAATCCGAGAGATGACATCTTTGTCGATCAAAACAAACGTATATTTTTTGCCTTTTACAACATAATTACATTTCGAGTTCATTTTTAATATGTAGAAGATGTCATCTCTCGATTAATTACTCCTTGGTGCAGTGTGACTTAAACAATTAGTACCAGAAATGGAACTGAAGAACTGCTGAATTATTTTTTTGGCTGGGGTCTTCAATTATAAATCTGTACTGCGGTCTTATTTCTACAAATGCATATGGGAACCACTCGAGCCCAACAATAACGTGCTGTATTTCATCACTCTCGACATCAGTGTTTGGATCGATTCGATCATAGCGAAGAACAGCTTCCAGACCCATCGTAATAACATAAGCAGCTTCTGCCATAGCGAAATTAGATTTGGTGCCAATTGCAATGACATTATTACCTAAATCGAATTCAGCGAGTAACGATAAACGGTTGTAACCGAGGCCAGCAAAACCACCATAAAAGTCAGCCGTTTGCGGAATTTTTGCAGCTGCATATGAACCACCGAATAGCAGACCAACCTTTCCAATTTTTGGAAATAGCTCCAGTCGGGAGGTATAAGTCGGATCCTTTGATAATGTACTATTGTGAACAAGATTTGAACCTGCACTTGCAGTGAGGAGAGCCCAGTCGCTTATATATAAACCCGCTTCAATTCCGACTTCTGTGTAATATGGCGAGTAAATTAATCCTTGTCTTCCTCCGGTAGATAATAGAAACATATCTCCGCCTCTGGTGTATGCGGTGTGATCATCTATTCTAATTCCATAATTTGGAACAAATGATCCTGCTTTTATATATCCGTTGTTCGGCAAAATATGTGCAATACCGTAAGCTTCCCAAACCTGGGTTATAAAATCATACCTCCCCAATAGATTAATATTTTTGGCCAGTCCGATGTTTGTATAGATTGAACCGGTCATTTGCTGGAAATCAGTTCTGCTTTTTTGCTCTGAATAAAGAAACTGTGTTCTATAATCCAGACCAAAGCTGATATTATCACCAATTTTTGGAGTAGTAACAAAATCCTGATCTCTTGGTGTTATTGCGCTCATAATATTTTTACCAAAGTTCCAGCCATCTTCATTTCGCATGATTCCGCCCGTAGGATTATAATGGCAATCGATACACTTATCTCCCAACCTTACAGCAAAGCGGGGAAGTGAGAAAGCTGTGCTGATAAAGATTGCAGCAATCATTAAAGAAAAGAAGAAAATGTTTTTTTTCACGTAGCCTCCATTTGTCAATTTATAATTTTAGGGTGTTATGACACTATTTGGTCTGAAAGATAAAATTTATAACTCAACAATTCAAATTATTTTTTTATATAGCTTCCCGTAGATTTTTCCAAAATAGTCTTGAATTTATTTTGACGTGTTTTTAACTTTGCACCCGTCATAAAATAATTAAGGCAATATGAGTATAGTTGTAAATAATTTGATAAAAAAGTTCGGATCTCAGCGAGCCGTTGATAACATTTCCTTCGAAGTAAAAACAGGAGAGATTCTTGGGTTTCTTGGTCCCAACGGTGCTGGTAAAACTACAACTATGAAAATCCTGACCTGTTATATGGCTCCCTCTGATGGTGATGCTAAAATTAATGATCTTTCAATTCTGGAGCATCAGGATGAAATAAAGAAAAAAATTGGATACTTACCTGAAAATAATCCTCTTTACCATGAAATGCCTGTGCTTGATTATCTGAAATTTGTTGCAGATTTGCAAGGAGTGCCGAAAATTAAAATTCAAGACAGGATTGCAGAGATGGTATTAGTTTGCGGATTGAATGTTGAGAAACATAAAAAAATCGGTGAACTTTCAAAGGGCTTCAGGCAGAGAGTTGGTCTGGCACAGGCGATGATTCACGATCCTGAAATTTTAATTCTTGATGAACCAACAACTGGTCTTGATCCTAATCAGATCGTCGAAATAAGAAAGTTAATTAGAGAGATAGGTAAGCAAAAAACAGTTATACTCAGCACACACATCCTTCCGGAAGTTGAAGCTACTTGCGACAGAATACTAATCATCAACAAAGGAAAGATAGTTGCAGATGGCACTTCTGAAATGCTTCGTAAAAGGGCAAGGGGAGAAGAGATGGTTCAGGTGCAAATAAAAGATTTTGAGAATCGAGATTTGGTTGTTACTTCATTAAAAGGATTGGATTCTGTGGCAATCGTAGATTTTGTAAAAGAATCCCCTAATTCATTTTTAGTAACGAGTAAAGAAAATCAAAACTCACGTAAAGATATTTTTAAGCTTTGTGTTCAGAAGAACTGGGTGTTAACCGAGATGACACCTATCGAAACAAAATTAGAAGACATTTTCAGAGAATTAACTACAAACTAATTATGCACGCAATCTGGGTAATATCAAAAAGAGAGCTCAATTCATTTTTTGATTCACTGGTATCTTATATATTCATTGTGGTGTTCCTTGGTATCGGGGGATTTTTCACCTGGCTGTTTGGATCAGATATTTTTCTGATTGGACAGGCAACTCTTCAGCCATTCTTCTCTATAGCTTATTTTACTTTATTCTTCTTCATACCTGCTTTGACTATGAGAATGCTGGCAGAAGAAAAAAGAATTGGTACAATCGAACTCCTCTTAACAAAGGCAGTTTCAGACTGGCAGGTAATTCTTGGAAAATTTTTCGCTTGCCTGATTCTTATATCTGTTGCTCTTGCTTTAACATTACCTTACTACATCACAGTTTGGGCGTTAGGTCCTATTGATCACGGTGCTGTATGGTGCGGTTACTTTGGAATGATAATGATGAGTATGGCTTACATCGCAATCGGACTTTTCGCAAGCAGCATTACAAATAATCAGATCGTTTCTTTTTTATTAGCTCTGTTTATCGGAGTATTTTTCTTAATAATATTTGATGTTTTGGCGAGTAGTTTTACGGGTACAGTCGGTCAGGTATTAAACTTTTTAAGTATGTCCACTCACTTTGATTCAATCTCAAGAGGAGTAATTGATTCCCGCGATATAATTTACTTCTTTTCAATTACATTTCTTGGCTTGATGCTGGCAGAGACCTCCTTATCTAAAAGAAATATTGTGGAGTGAGAAGTTAATATGCTTACAAGAAAAAAAGTTCAGACGTCAATACTTTTAGTTTTAGGAATTATACTCCTAATAAACCTGATCGCTTCAAGATTTTTCTTCCGGCTTGATTATACCGCTGACCAACGGTATACATTAAGTAATGCAACAAAAGATATTTTAACTCAGCTTAGTGAACCAGTTACGATAAGCGCATATTTTTCTGAAGATTTGCCTCCGAACATTGAGCAAGTTCGTCAGGATTTTCGTGATATGCTTGTTGAGTATTCAAGCAATTCGGATGGACTTATTGTTTATGAATTTATCAATCCGAGTGAGAATCAGGAAAGTGAAATGAAAGCCCAGCAGAGCGGCATTCAACCGATTATGATTAATGTGCGCGAAAGAGACCAGATGAAACAGCAGAGAGCTTATCTTGGTGCGTTAGTTCAAATGGGTGACAGGAAAGAAGTCATTCCATTTATTCAACCCGGTGCTGCGATGGAATATGCTCTTTCAACAAACATCAAAAAACTTTCTGTAAAGGATAAACCAGCAATAGCTCTGTTGCAGGGACACGGTGAAGCCTCTTTATCCTCAATTCCTCAATTAAATCAGCAGCTATCAATTTTATATTCAGTAGAACCATTTGAGTTTAGTGATACGATGGGAGTTCCATTTCAATATAAAACTTTAGTTATTATTGCACCCAAGGATACAGTTCCCCAAAATCATTTTAATTATCTTGATGAATTTCTGAACAGAGGCGGGAGATTACTTGTTGCCCTTAACACAGTTGCCGGAGATTTTAATTCAGGCATGGGTAATAAAGTTTCTACGGGTTTTGAAACCTGGCTAAAGCAAAAAGGAATAGAAGTAGAAGAGACTTTTGTGATTGATGCAAACTGCAGCAACATAATGGTTCGGCAGCAGCAGGGCCAATTTATGATGAACACTCCTGTCCAATTTCCTTACCTGCCTGCAATTACAAATTTTACTGAGCATCCAATAACAGATGGGATCGAATCCGTTGTATTAATATTTGCAAGTCCGATTAGGTTAACACAGAGTGATACATCAGTGGTGATGTTTCCTTTAGCAGTTACTTCTGAAAAATCAGGAATACAAAATCCTCCGCTTGCTTTTGATGTGATGAAACAATGGACGTTAAGTGATTTCACTTTGTCTTCATTACCTGTTGCCGCACTTGTTGAAGGAAAGGTCCCTGGTACATCTGGATATAAAATGGTTGTTTTTAGTGATGGAGATTTTGCTGTTAATGGTGAAGGACAAAATGCTCAACAACTAAATGAAGATAATATAAGCTTTATGTCCAACGCTATTGACTGGCTTTCAGATGATACAGGTTTAATAGAACTGCGAACAAAAGGTGTCACAGCACGACCTCTCGATGCTTCACTCGAAGATGGAACTAAAACACTTTTAAAATATTTGAATTTTCTCCTTCCATTAATTTTAGTGATAGTTTATGGAGTATTACGGTTCCAGATTAAAAGAAATAAACGTAATGAGTTAATGGCAACAGATTATGTTTCAAACAGTAAATAATAAAATACTGGGAATTATTTTTGGGGTATTACTCCTTACCGGGATTTTTCTTTTTCTTTTTGACGGAGGAAAAAGTGAAAGAACTTTCAGGGACGTCCTGGTAAATATTGATACCACGGCAGTAACGGAGATAATTATCTATCCTAAATCTCAAAACCATAAAGAAGTCAAACTTTATAAGGATAAAGATGAATGGCGTGTTACACTTCCTTCTGGTGGAAATACTAAGGTTGCCAATCAAAGAATAAGCGACTTATTCGCACAGCTTGCAGCAATCAAACCAAAAAGACTAGCTGCAAGGGATGAAAGTAAATGGAGCGAACTTCAGGTTGATAGTACAGGCTCGAGAGTTAAAGTATTTCAGGATTCAAAATTGTCATTGGATTTGGTGATTGGAAGATTCTCTTTCCAACAGCCTCGGACTATGAATACATTTGTCAGGTTGTTTAACGATAAAGATGTTTATGAAGTGGACGGTTTTCTTGATATGACTTTCAACCAGGGAGCAAATATTTTTCGGGATGGAACAGTAGTCAAATCTGACCATAACTCCTGGCAGCAAATACAATTTAAATATCCTGCTGATAGTTCCTTTCAGCTAATTAAAAGTGGAAATGGCTGGCTATTGAATGGTAAAGTAACAGACTCGCTAAAGACTGCTAATTATCTTAACAGACTAGCAAATCTTTCTAATAATAGTTTCGTTGATGATGTAAAGATTGATCCTTCTTCAACGCCCACATATTCATTAAACATTACAACATCTGATTTAAAGTTTATTGAGATTAAAGGATATCAGGATTCAACTTCGTTTCTGATTTACTCTTCACAAAATCCTGAAGCATGGTTTGACGGTTCATCACTTACAAACTCCATTTTTGTTGGCAAGTCATCTTTCCTCTCGAAATAAAGATCAAGTCTCCAAGCAATTATTTTATTTCAGTATTTAAAGAGATAGATTTAGATTGCAATTGTAAAATAAGTTTTTACTTTTTTGTTTATCTGTGAGCAACTTGACTCTTGAAAATATAACTCTCGCACTTTCAAACTCACCGGAAATTCTCGGCAAGGATAAGTATTTTAACTCTGCTGTGCTTGTTCCATTGGTTATAATTGAAGATAAGTTTCACTTCCTTTTTGAGAAGCGAGCTGACCATATAAGGCAGGGCGGGGAGGTTAGTTTTCCCGGTGGTGAGTTTGATACAAAAAAGGATCAGGGACTGCGTCATACCGCAATAAGAGAAACAACCGAAGAACTTGGTTTACCATCAGATAAAATAAAAATTATCGGTAAAGTTGGGACACTGGTTGCACCAATGGGTGTAACTGTTGATGCTTTCGTTGGCATGGTATCAATAAAAAGTTTGGATGAGCTTTCAATTGATAAGAACGAAGTTGAAAAAGTATTTCTTGTTCCGATTGATCATTTCCTTAAGCAAAAACCAGAGGAATACACTGTTAAACTTGAAGTTCATCCTTCATATACTGATGAGAATGGAAAGAAGGTTGAACTGCTTCCCGTGCAGAAATTAGGTTTACCGGCAAGATACTCCAAACCATGGAAGAATGGCTTCCACAGAGTTTTTGTTTACAACTCAACCGAAGAAGTTATCTGGGGGATTACCGCGGAAATAGTTTTTGAATTATGCAGAATGATCAACTCTTCTAAATGAACAAATCTTCTAAAAACTATCATCATATTATCTGGGACTGGAACGGAACACTATTTAATGATGTTGAGCTATGCGCTAATGTAATGAACCTACTTCTTACTCAAGAATCTCTACCAAACATTTCAATTAAAAAATATAAAGAGATTTTTACTTTCCCTGTAGTTGAATACTATAAGATTGCTGGACACACTTTTGAACGAAATTCGTTCGAAGTACTTGGGAAACAGTTTATGGTTGAATACGAAATAAGGAAAAATAATTGCGGCTTGTTTCCCGGAGCAAAGGAGCTATTATCAGAACTGCAATCAACAAACATTAAACAGCATCTATTATCTGCATATGAACAGAACAGCTTGAATAGTATCTTAAAATATTTTGCCATCGAAGATTACTTTCAAAATATAGTTGGGCTGGATAATATTTATGCAAGCGGAAAATCGCATCTTGCAAAAGAGCTGGCAATGAAAATCCGTGCTAACGGATCTGCAGGTAATATATTACTTGTAGGAGATACAATTCACGACTATGAAGTAGCAAAAGAAATAAATTCTGACTGCATTCTTCTTTCACATGGTCATCAGGATGAGGAACGATTATTGAAGATGGGAATACCTGTAATCAGGGATTTCAAAGAACTAAGAAACATTCTTAAGGAAGCCAATAATTGACCATAGTTTTGATCATAGCTGCTGCTGCAATAGTTATCTGGATGATTATCATTTATAATCTCTTTATTCGTGACAGGAATTTAATCAAAGAAGCATGGAGCGGAATAGATGTTCAGCTTAAGCGAAGACATAACCTAATCCCAAATCTCGTTGCTTCAGTTAAGGGATACAGCCAGCACGAAAAAAGTCTTCTTGAGGATATCACAAAAAAAAGAAGTGAAGCAGCTAAGGTTGAAAGCATCAAAGATAAAGCACCTGCAGAGTCAGATCTCTCAGGAATGCTGAAAAATCTTTTTGCAGTTATTGAGAATTATCCTGACTTAAAGGCTAGCGAAAACTTCCTCAGTTTACAGAAGCAACTGGTTGAAATTGAGGATCAGTTACAGTATGCTAGAAGATATTATAACGGTGCTGTAAGAAATTATAACATCAGGGTTGAATCATTCCCATCGAATGTTGTGGCTGGCATTTTAAATTTCAAGCAGGATAATTTCTTTGAGATAACTCTGGCAACCGAAAAAGCAACTCCCGAAGTAAAATTATGATTAAAATGTTTTACTTAATCTTTCTCTTCATCCTCATCATTTGGGGTAATTTTTCATTTGCTCAATACGAACATATTGAGCGAATAATTTCCTTCGACAGTGAAATAACTATAAGTGAAGATGCCTCAATGATAGTTATTGAAAAGATCAGAGTTTACGCTGCAGGGCAAAAAATACAAAGAGGTATTTACAGAGATTTTCCAACCGAATACAAAGATCAATACGGGAATAACGTAAATATAAAATTTGATGTATTGGAAGTCTCAAGGGATGGAAATTCAGAGGAGTATCATACTGAAAACCTTTCCAATGGTATCAGGTTATATTTTGGAAGGAGTGATTACTTTCTTCCGGTTGGTGAATACACTTATTCAATTAAATACAAAACTAATCTTCAAATAGGCTACTTTGAAAAGTTTGATGAACTTTATTGGAATGTTACTGGTAACGGCTGGGATTTTCTTATTGAAAAGGTTACAGCAACTGTTAATCTTCCAGCACCTGTTTCAAGTGACGATCTGAAGTTATATGCTTACACAGGCTATAGTGGATATAAAGGAAGCGATTATGATTATGAAATCATAAGTTCTGACAAAGTCGTATTTAATTCAACAAATATGCTCAATCCAAATGAAGGCTTGACAATTTCAATACAATGGCCAAAGGGATTAGTTTACGAGCCAACTCAAACTGAAAGAGTTGGTTACTTTATTCAGGATAATATTCAAATAGTATTTGGTTTAGTTGGAATTGTTGCATTGATATTTTACTACTTGATTATTTGGATGCGGGTAGGTAAAGACCCAGCAAAAGGACTTATCATTCCACTTTATGAACCACCCAATAATATGTCTCCTGCTTCCGTAAGATTTGTATCGGAAATGGGATATGACAATAAGATATTCACCAGTACTATAGTGTCCCTTGCTGTAAAGGGATACTTGAAAATTGAAGAGGAGGGAAGTGAGTATCGTTTGATTAAAGTTATAGGTAGTAAAAAATCTTTATCCAATGATGAACAAGCTGTCTTTTATAAATTAGGTTTTAAGAACGATGGGGGCAGACAGGTTCTTGAACTCGAACAGAAAAACCATTCAATTCTTCGAGGCGCTATAAAAGCATTAAAAAGTTCACTGAAGAACAGCTATGAGAGTAACTACTTTCTTACTAACAAGAAATATTTCTTCATTGGTCTGGCAATATCTATTCTGATTCTGTTAATCTCTATTATTGGAGGCTCAGGGGAACAGGTATTTATTTTAATCTGGATCTCATTCTGGAGTATAGGAGTAGCTGCTCTCATGTTTGCAGTCTTTAATGCATGGAAAGGTTCTCTCAGCAAGGGAAGGGGAAAGGTAACAGCGTTAGGTGGTGCAATATTTTTAACACTTTTTTCCATTCCGTTTGTTATTGGTGAAATAGTAGGATTTTATTTCCTTGCGGAAGTCAGTTCACCGCTGATGATCTTTGTTATTGCAATTATAGCTCTTGTGAACATCGTTTTTTACAACCTGCTTAAAGCACCGACTCTTCTTGGAAGAAAGATAATGGATAAAATAGATGGATTTAAAATGTATCTGGGGGTAGCTGAGAAGGACCGTCTTTATTCAGTAAAAGAACCAGACAGAACTCCTGAACTATTTGAATCATTTTTGCCATATGCTCTTGCTTTGAATGTTGAAAATCAATGGGCTGAGAGATTTTCAAATATATTATCCAGCTTAGAAACAGATTCCACAGCATATAAACCCGGTTGGTATTCTGGAACTATCTGGAGCACGTTGGGTGCCGCAGGGTTTGCATCTTCATTATCAGGAAGTTTGAGTAGTACAATATCTTCATCATCAACTGCACCTGGTTCTTCGTCAGGTGGTGGAGGAGGTGGTTCCTCTGGTGGAGGAGGAGGCGGAGGA
>JACZKK010000047.1 GCA_014860115.1 Ignavibacteriaceae bacterium | reverse complement strand
ACGAATGAGTGACGGTGGTGTATTCGAACAAGTAGGTTATGTCCCAGGATTTGGTACAACCACAGAGCTAAAAACTTATTCGTTTGTTGATTCAAAAGTTGGTGCAGGAAATTATACATATAGATTGAAGCAAATCGATTTTGATGGATCATTCAGCTACTCGCAAACTGCTGAAGTGGAAATTGTTGCACCAAGTTCATTTGGGCTAGAGCAGAATTATCCTAATCCTTTTAATCCGTCTACTACAATCAGATTTTCCATTCCTGTTGAAACTGATGTAAAGTTGAATGTTTATAATACGCTTGGACAAGAAGTTGCCGAAATAATAAACAGCAAACTTAAAGAAGGTTACCACGAAGTAGATTTTGATGCCGGCACATTAACCTCTGGAATTTATTTTTACAGACTGGAAGCTGATAAGTTTGTCGATGTTAAGAAGATGATAATTATTAAGTAAAAAAATCAACTCAATTAGCCCCTCCCTTAAGGAGGGGTTTTTTATTTTAAATGTGTTTGATTGCAGAAATTATTAGTTTGCATTTGGTTTAAATAAGTATTTCAGATTAAACAGCTGTTAGGGGTTTAAAATGAAAAAATTCTTTTCGACAATTCTATTCTTAATTACCTTTTCACAGTTGCATTCTCAGGTGCCGTTCAATCAAAATCCAAACTGGATTTCAACTGATGTGATCAGTGTTTCAACCGGTGGTACATTCGCAGATATTGATAGGGATGGATGGCTTGATTTTGTCGTAGCGAACGGGAATGATATTTCAATTCAAAAACTTGTTGTGTATTACAATGATGGAACAGGAACATTTCCAACAACCCCCGATTGGCAGTCTACTGATATTAATTATCATGGTCATTGTGATGTCGGTGATGTTAATGGTGATGGTTGGCCTGATGTTGCAGTTTCTGTTTACATCGGGAACGGAGGATTTACTACTCCCGGTAAAGTGAAATTATATTTAAACAATAACGGAACCCTTTCTTCAAATCCCGATTGGGTTTCTGCTGATCTATTTTATACTTTCAGTTGTGCATTTGGTGATGCCGATAGTGATGGCGATCTCGATCTTGCAGTTGCCGGTGGTGAGGCGTACTACAACAATCCTGCTCAACCGAGAATTTATTACAACAATGGTGGTATGCTTGAAACTCTTCCTTCGTGGAAAGGAACTGCTTCAATTTATAGTTATGATGTCAATTGGGCAGACTTTGACAATGATGGAGATCTTGATGTAGTCTTTGCCGGTGAAAGCAATCCGAATTATATTTTTGAAAATTATGGAGATTCGATAAGTGTCACTCCAACCTGGCAATCAACAGATGCAAGTCAGTATGCAAATTCTCTTTTTATTGGCGATGTAAATAACGATGGATTTCTTGATCTGGCAATTTCTGATAACAATCAGCTTGGCGGTTCAGGTAAATTTAAAATTTATTTGAATAACAATGGAATTTTAAATACAACTCCATTCTGGACATCAACTTTCTCAGGATACGGTTCGGGGATTAACCTAGCCGATATTGATAATGATAACGATCTTGACTTGATAACAGGCGGATGGTGGCAGCCAGTTAGAATTTATTTAAATAATAACGGAACATTTCCAACTACTCCGCAATTCACATCCACAAGCACAAGCGTTGTCGAAGTTATTGTTATGGGTGATGTTGATAACGATGCACTTCAAAATATTCAGGAAGTATTTATCAGTAACAGCACAATGAAATTATTTTACCTGCAGCGAACTCCGGTTCAGGAAATCCATCAAGTAATTGTTGATGCGGATACTCTCCAGTTGAATGAATATTGTTATGATCTTGAAAACGGCTGGATAATGCTTGCATCGCAGCCTGATTCCGAGGCAGTTATAATTGTCGAAGCTTCAGTTTCGTGGGATATTGATATGGGTATTACAAACTGGGATCAGAGCAAAGGGAATTATTTATTCTTTAATAATACCAATCCGGTTTATGTAGAATCTGAGTCGCAACAGCCGGAAGGATTTGTTTTATACCAGAATTACCCAAATCCATTTAATCCATCAACTAAAATAAAATTCATTATTCCTTCTGTCATTGTGAGCGAAGCGAAGCAATCTGTATTTGTCACGCTCAAAGTGTATGATGTTTTAGGAAGTGAAATTGCAACTTTAGTTGATGAATACAAACCTGCAGGAAAGTATGAAGTAGAATTCATCAGTCATTCCGGCTTGTCCGGAATCAGGGAATTGCCAAGCGGAGTTTATTTTTATAAGCTCACAGCAGGAAATTACATCGAAACCAAAAAAATGATATTACTCAAATGAGGATTATATGAAACGAATTTTACTTGTTTCGATTTTTCATTTTTCATTTTTAATTTACCAGCCGTGGCTGGTTGTTAATTGCTTCGCACAGCCTAATAACAAAGGACCATACGAAGCTGGCTGGACAAGCGCTACCTTAAATCGTGAGGGAAGGACACTCAACACAATCATTTACTATCCTTCATTTATTGAAGGAAGTGAAACACAGATAGACACTCTGCACGGACCTTATCAGCCAATAGCATTTGGTCATGGATTTTTTATGCAGAACAGCTATTACATTTCTCACTACAAGCATCTTGCGAGTTATGGGTTTGTTGTAATTGCTCCGCAGTTCCCTGATAACAATCATCTTCAGCTTGCCTATGATTTGTTATTCTGCATTAACTATATAAAAACTCAAAATACAAATTCTTCATCCAGATTTTTTAATCTGATAGATGTAACAAAAGCTGGATTGTCCGGTCATTCAATGGGCGGGGGAGCAAGTCTTCTTGCAGCTGCAAATGATTCAACAATTACTGTTGCTGCACCGCTTGCAGCCGCCGAAACAAATCCTTCAGCCATCAATGTAATGAACCAGATTAAGGGAGTTGTGTATTTAATCTCTGCACAGAATGATGGAATAACTCCGCCCCCACAGCATCAGATACCGATGTATAATAATGCTAATCCAGTAAAAGCCTTGCCGTTAATAAAAGGTGCTAATCATACAAGGTTTATGGATACAAGGATATGGGATTGGACGGACCCGAATGGATATTTAACTGCTGCTCAGCAGCTTTCATTAACCAGAAACTATTTAGCGAGTATTTTTAATTTATTTCTTAAAGAAGATACATCTTACTTCAAGTACGCTTTCGGAGAATTAGCACAAAGTGATACTTCAATAATTTTTCAATACGAATTGAAACCTTTACAACCGAAAAACTTCAACCTCATTTCGCCGCAGGATACTTTGTATCAAACAGACATAAATTTTCTTTGGAGCTCAACATATTCGTTAAATCTTTATGACCAGGTAGAATATGAATTAATTGTCGCAACTGATGAACAGTTTAATAATGTAATTTTACAAATCAGTCAGTTAATTGATACATCATATGTAACACAACTTCAGAACGGGCAGTATTACTGGAAAGTTAAAGCATACACTTCACAGGCATCGTTTACGTTTAGTAATATTTTAGGTTTTGTGATTGATTCTCCTACAGAAATAAATGATAAAAACAATTTACCAACTGAGTTTTATCTTTCACAGAATTACCCCAATCCATTTAATCCTTCAACAAAAATTAAATACACCATACCGTCAAACGTCAAAGGTGAAATGTCAAACGTTGTGTTAAAAGTATTTGATGTTTTAGGAAAAGAAGTAGCAACACTGGTTAATGAAGAACAACCGGCCGGAAATTATCAAGTTACATTTGATGTAGGGACAAGTCGAGACTTGTCCTTACCAAGTGGAGTATATTATTATCAGTTAAGTGTAAAAGATCCTGAAATAAACCTGCCTGCCGGACAGGCAGGTTCAGGACATGCAATGATCCAAACAAAAAAAATGTTATTAATTAAATAAGAAGGTGTAATATTAAAACATTTGCCTTTATTCTGTTTTGTTTTTTTTGTGAGCTTGCAATAGCACAGATAAGCTTTTACCCGGCTTACAATCTTTCCAACACTCCAAGCACAATGTCCGACTATCATTCAGTCTATTTTGAACCAGGCGGAAATTATTATATAGTTTGGGTAGATGAAGGCAAAATCCTTTTTAAAAGATCAGAGAATCTCGGAGAATCTTGGTCGGATAATCAGGTTTTAATTTCATCAAATAATATTTGCGGATCACCCGCTATAAAATCTGATTATAATTACGTCTATGTTGTTTGTCATCAATTCCCAGGGGATTATGAGATATTGTTTATTTACTCAACGGACTTCGGACAAACCTGGAGTTCACCACAAATCATCTCTGGAATGGATTCCGGGTCTTTGAATCCGCAGTTAGAGGTTGCCGGTTCTAATATTTTTGTAGTCTGGGAACAAAAAACGAGCCTTATGAATAACAAATCAGAGATTAATTTTATAAAGTCAACAGATCACGGAATTAGCTGGTCATCTATAATCAACTTATCAAATTCTGAACAGATACATTCAGATGGTGTGCAGATCACCCTTTCAGTAAATAATCTTTATTGTTCATGGTTGGAATATTTGTCTTCAACAGATAACGATATCAATTTTTCAAAATCAACTGATAATGGAATTAGCTGGACAGCACCTGTTAACATTACAAATGATTCTGATTTCCAGTACAATATTTATATGACAGACAACAGTATTAATAATTTATTCATTGCATATGAAAATGGTATCATGCTTGGATCAGAAATTTATCTGAAGAAAAGTTCAGATGGTGGTGGTACCTGGTCGGCTCCTGAAAACATTACAAATAATGCCGGCAAGTCAAGTAATCCTTGCATAAGTGTTTTTGATGACCACCTTTATTTCCTTTGGTCTGATAATTCTCATACTATACCCGCAAATGACAGTTCCGATATTTTCTTTAAATGGTCGTCTGATTTTGGAATTACGTGGTTAGATTCATTGAATGTTTCAGATAATTCAAGTAATTCATTAAGACCCAGAATTTGTTACGGAATAAACGGACCTTTGCCGGCACCCTGGCTGGACATTACAATATTTTGGTTCGATTTCGCTGAAGGTGCATCAGAGATATTTGCAAGGAGGGCAAACCATTTAATCTCTACATTAGAAACTTCTAACGAAATTAATTCTTTTATCCTGGAGCAGAATTACCCAAATCCATTTAATCCATCAACTAAAATAAAATTCATTATTCCTTCTGTCATTGTGAGCGAAGCGAAGCAATCTGCATTTGTCACGCTCAAAGTGTATGATGTTTTAGGAAATGAAATTGCAACCCTTGTTGATGGATACAAGCCGGCCGGTGAATATGAAGTGGAATTCAACGCTTCATCCGGTTCGTCATTCCGGCTTTTCCGGAATCTGGTATCCGGTATCTATTTCTACCAACTACGGGCTGGTAATTTCGTTCAAACAAAAAAAATGATTCTGATGAAATAACTATCTGAATAAAAATTTTATTATCCATAACTAGGAGGTAATTATGTTTAGTCCAATATCTTATCCTGATAATCTGATAAAGTCCAGAATAGCGGGAAAAACTTTATTAAATATCTTGCTTTTCTTTTTTTTATCCACACAATTTTGTTTTGCACAATGGTTCTGGCAGAACCCATTACCACAGGGTAACACACTTAAAAGTGTTGACTTTATTAACGTCAATAATGGGATAGCTGTTGGAGCCTTTGGAACTATTTTAAGGACTAATAATGGCGGACAAAGTTGGTTAATTCAAACAAGCAATACGGCAAATTTTTTATATGATGTTTCTTTCTTAGATGTAAACAATGGTTTTGTAGTAGGTGCATCAGGAATAATTCTTAGGACAGTTAACGGCGGTCAAAGTTGGATTCCCCAAACAAGTAACACCTCAAATTATCTTAGTGGTGTTTCTTATAAATATTCTAATTCAGCTACAGTTGTTGGTGACAATGGAACTATAATTCATTCCACTGATGGTGGTGAAAACTGGATAATACAATCAAGTGGAACAACTAGAACACTTGCGTCGGTCTGTTTTAGTGATCCGAACATTGGCACTGCTGTTGGTGACCTTGGTACAATAATTCATACTTCAAATAGCGGAACAAACTGGCAAAGTCAAACAAGCGGTATAACCAAACATTTATATGATGTCTTTTTCGTAGATTCTAACTACGGTACAGCAGTAGGAGAAGACGGAACTATTTTACGAACAACAAATGGCGGATTAAACTGGACGATTCAAAACAGCGGTCAGGTTCATCATTTGGTGGCGGTATCTTTCAGTGATATTAATAACGGACTTGTATTAAGACAGGATGGAGTTATTATCAAAACAACTGATGGTGGTGAAAACTGGAGTGGATACTCAAGCCTTACACCGGGTTGGCTTATGGGTATTTGCTTTATTAATGCCGATTATGCTGCTGCAGTTGGAGAGCACGGAAAAATAGTTTACTCTACTAACGGTGGCTCTAACTGGACACTCCAATCTACAGGGACTACGACTACACTAAGTGCTATCTGTTTAACTGATCAAAGTCATGGTACTGCCGTTGGTCACGACGGAATTATTCTGAGAACTACCGATAGCGGTGCAAACTGGGTACAACAAGTTTCAGGAACGACCTTTTCTTTATTAGATGTACATTTTGTAGATAACTCTTATGGAACTGCAGTTGGAGTTAATGGTACAATCTTAAGGACTACAGATGGTGGGAATAATTGGTCTCATCAAACCGGAAGTCCTGGATCATTATCAGGTGTGCATTTTACTGATATTAATAATGGCGTTGCTGTAGGTATTAATGGCGATATTATCAGGACTACTGATGGGGGGAATAGCTGGGAATTCCAACAAAGCTGGACGGACAACTATCTGTATGATATTGATTTTGCTAATGAAAATATTGGTATGGCTGTTGGTTATGATGGAACCATAGTTAAAACAACTACTGGAGGAGAATTTTGGGATAACCTGGTAAGTGGTGTAAACATTGCGCTTTCAGGTATTGCTTTTATTGATATTGATAATGCTATTGTTGTTGGTGATAATGGAACGATACTTAGCACTGCCGATGGTGGAATAACGTGGTCAAGTTTAGCTAGTGGTGTGACCTGGGGACTTTCAGATGTTTGTTTTACAGACATTAACACAGGTATTATTGTTGGAGGACAAGGAACAATTTTGCGTACAACAGACCGCGGTGCCACCTGGTCAAGTCAGTTGAGTCTGAACAATTATTCGCTTATTGGAGTTTCTTTTACAGACTCTATCAATGGAACTATAGTTGGGTCATATGGCATGATAATCCATACTACAAATGGTGGTATAACTTTTATTGAAGATAAACATGTAGATAAGAGGCCAACTGATTATTTACTTTCTCAGAATTATCCCAATCCATTCAATCCTTCGACAGTTATCAATTATAAGTTACCGGTAAGCGGCAATGTAACATTAAAAGTTTATGATGTACTTGGAAATACAATTGCGACTTTGGTAGATGAGTACAAACCGGCAGGAAGTTATGAATTTGAATTTAATGCGATCAATCATTGCGGCGGTATCCGGAATCTGAGCAGTGGAATTTACTTTTACCAATTAACTGCTGGTGAATTAATACAAACAAAGAAGATGGTTTTATTAAGATGACAGAAACAGTTATTCTGAAAAAATTATGATTCGGGAATTTAATATATTACTCTTCAGTATTCTGCTTACAACTATTGTATTTCCCCAATCAATTTACTTCAACCATCTCAACACCGAGAACGGGCTCTCAAACAATAATGTTTTTGATATTCTTCAGGATAAGTATGGCTTTTTATGGGTTGCAACTGATGATGGTTTAAACCGATTTGATGGCTACGATTTTAGAGTATTCAGAAATGATCCTGCGGATGAGAATTCTATATCCGATAATTCGGTTTGGACTCTCATTGAAGATAAGAAAGGCAGAATCTGGCTAGGAACGAAAAACGGCTGGCTGAACCGGTTTGATCCTTTAACTGAAAAGTTTACTAAATGGAAAATCAAAACAGATGAAGTAAAAGAAAATGCCATTACCAGTATTTATGAAGACAGCAAGGAAAAAATCTGGATTGGAACTTATCGCCAGGGAATCTACAGGTTCGATCCTGTTTCGGGAAAAATTGATCATTGGTATAACGACCCAGAAGATAAAACTTCACTCAGTAATAATTACATCTCATCTATAATTGAAGACGAGAAGGGAAATTTCTGGATAAGCACTTACTTCGGGTTGAATAAATTTAATCCAAACTTATCTCCAACAAATTTCGAACACCATTTTAAAATTGAAAATAGTATTAATTGCTTAAGCAATAACATAGTATGGCGGCTTACTAAATCAGAGGTAGAACCAAACATTATCTGGATAGGCACTGCAGATGGATTAACAAGGTATGATGTTGAAAAAAAGAAATTCACTCAAATTAAAATACCTAATCCGCAAAATTTACAGTTCGGATCATCTGTTGCTTCAGTATTGGAAGAAATAAATCTCAGCAATGAAAAAATCCTTTGGATTGATTCTTATGCCGGGCTGATACGATTAAATGTTAATAATGGGTCAGTAAATAGATTCATCGAAGATAAAATGAATCCAGGCAGTCTTCCAAGCAACCAGGTACACCGGATCTTTAGAGATCGTTCGGGGGTTCTCTGGCTGGCTACTGACAAAGGTTTAAGTTACTTTTCATTAAAAAGTAATAAGTTCAACTATTTGTTCAGCAGTAAGTTTAATCTATTAAATGCTTCTGAATTGAAAAATAAAAATATTAAAGCTATTACCATAACTCCTGATAAAAGTATCTGGTTTGGTACAGATGAAGGTCTGTTTCAAACATTAGAAGACAAAAATGAAATTGTAATTAAAAAGATTTCCAATTCTGAAAAGTTAAATATCTGGTCACTAACCTCAGATCAGTCGGGTAATTTATGGATCGGTACTTACGGTTCAGGTTTATTTAAATTTGATTTGAAACAAGGCAAACTTGAAAATGTAAAAATGTTTTCACAATGGATTCACACTCAATCCCATAAATACAATAAAGTAGTCTATCGTGATAATGAAAATAAAATCTGGATTGGCTATTGGGGATTTGGTCTTGCCCGTCTCGATCCAGCTAGTGGTAAATACAAAGGCTGGCTAAATGAAACGGATGATCCGTTCAGTATTAGCTATGAAGATGTATGGTCAATTCATCAGGATACAAAAGGTCGTGTGTGGATTGGAACCGACGGCGGCGGACTGAATTTATTTGTTGAAGAAGACGGCGGAAAATTTTTACGATGGACTGCTGAAGATAGCGGTAGCATCAACAGCAATAGTATTTACTTCATTTGCGAATCAACTAATTTGAAAAATGTTAGAGAGGATGAAGTTGTTCTTTGGCTCGGAACAAACAATGGTTTGAACAAGTTTGTTGTAAAAAATTCATCGCAGGAGGAAAACGTTTTAGCAAAGCCCGATGTAGATATAATATGTTATGGGATTGAACAAGGGCTCTCAGATAATTCGATCAGAAGTATTATTGAGGATTACGATGGGAATTTATGGATCGGGACAGGCTCAGGAATTTCATTATTCGATACTCAACAGAATAAGTTTACTAATTTCGGTAAAGCCGATGGCATAATGGGAACCAATATTAATTTATCCTCCGTTGCAAGAAATAATGATGAAATGATTTTTATGGGAAGCACCGAAGGTTTAAATTACTTTTATCCATCTGATATTAAACTTTCTTCTTTTATCCCGCCTGTTTTAATAACTGATTTTCAGATTTTCAACAAGTCAGTTGAAATAAAAGATGACTCACCCTTGCAGAGCAGCTTGTTCAATACGAATGAAATAAAATTATCCTATACTCAAAATGTTTTCTCATTACAGTTTGCCGCACTCGATTATTCAGCTCCAGGTTCTATTCAGTATTCATATAAAATGGAAGGTTTCGATATAGATTGGATAAACAGTGGATCGAGAAGGTTTGTTACTTATACCAATCTTAATCCCGGTCAATATATCTTTAAAGTTAAAGCCACTAACAGTGATGGTATTTGGAATGAAAATATCAAAACTTTAAAAGTTATAATTACACCTCCCTGGTGGCAAACCTCGTGGGCAATTGCTTTGTATGCTCTCATTTTTATACTTGGTGTCTGGGGAATAGTTAAATTTCAAACCTACCGCCATCGCTTGCAACAGGAATTAAAGATGCAGGAATTTGAATCTCATCACCTTCGGGAAATTGAAAGTATGAAGTCAAGGTTTTTTGCTAACCTTTCGCACGAATTTCGAACTCCCTTGACATTAATTAAAGGACCTCTTGAACAATTAATCAGCGGAAGAATTAAAGATAACCTGGTTGACTATTATAAAATGCTTTTTAGAAATACTGAAAAGCTGCAGAACCTCATCGACCAGCTTCTTGAACTTTCACAGCTTGAAGCCGAAACAATACCACTTAACAAACAGCAGGTTGAATTGGTTAGCTTGCTTAAAGGCTTTACATATTCCTTTATGCCATTGGCTGAGCAAAAATTTATTTCACTAAACTTTAGTTCTGCTGTTGATAAAATGAATATTAGTTTAGACAGGGATAAGCTGGAAAAAATTATTAACAATCTGCTCAGTAATGCTTTCAAGTTTACACCATCGGGAGGTAAAATTGGTGTGAATATTTTAATTGAAAATTCTAATGAACCAAGCATTGCAATAATAAAAGTAATAGATACCGGAGCTGGAATACCACAGGAATATCAGTCCAAAATTTTTGATAGATTCTTTAAAATAGAAGATGATTCAAATCGAAATCAGACTGGCTCAGGTATTGGGTTAGCTCTGGTGAAAGAATTGGCAGAATTACACCATTGGGAAATATCCGTTGAAAGCGCTGAAAGTATACAAACAGTTTTTACTTTGAAAATTCCGCTCGAAAACATAAATGAATTCGATGATCGTAAAGTTTTACCCTCAAGTATTGTGTCATCTGATAATAAGGATAATGAAGTTTCTTCTTTAGATTATACGGAGGACAAAACTGAGATAGAGGAAGTAATAGATCCCCCTGATAAACCAGTTATTCTTTTTGTTGAAGACTCCCTTGATGTAAGAAGATTTGTAAATGACTTATTGAAACCAGATTATAATGTTCTTCTAGCCGAAAAAGCTGAAGAAGGAATTGAATTATCTATTAAGAATATGCCTGACTTGATTATTAGCGATTTGATGATGCCCGGAATGGATGGAATTGAATTCTGTAACAAAATAAAATCTGATTGGCAGACTAGTCATATTCCATTCATTTTATTAACTGCAAAAGTTACAGATGAAAGCAAAATTGAAGGATTAGAAACTGGCGCTGATGATTACTTAACTAAACCTTTCAATTATGAGGAACTGGCTGCCCGAATCAAGAATCTTATTGAACAAAGAAAACGCCTGCGGGAAAAATTCAGTAAAGAAATAAACATACAGCCTGATTCGATAACCAGCAGCAAAGTTGATAATGAGTTTATGCAAAAGATAATTGCAGTTTCCGAAAAGAACCTGAAAAATGAAAAGTTTGATACGGAATTTCTAGCGCAGGAAATGTTTGTAAGCCGGCGTCAGCTGCATAGAAAACTGCAAGCCATAACCGGGCAAGGTCCCGGCGAGTTTATCAGAACATTGAAATTAAAACATGCAGCACAAATGCTGCTGGAAAATAAATTAAGTGTAACTCAGATAGCACTTGAAGTTGGATTTGAGAGTCCGGCACAATTTACCCGTGCTTTTAAAAAGTATTTTAATGTTCTCCCCTCAGAGTTCAGTCAAAACATCCGGCATCAAACCAGCATTTCTTAAAGTTAATCATTTTTTATAAAGCCAGTACTAGATAACCTCATCAAACCGGTAGAAGTTGATATATTATCTTCTATTTTGTCACAAAAGCGCAAATCATAGTCACAAATCAGCAATTTAGGGTTCCTTGCAGATTATACATTTGATATTAAAATAAAAAATCAGATAGCAAATATGAACATTGTTATAAACGAATGTAATTAGTATGAAATAGAAATCAGGAAACTTAACAGTTAAAATCCTTGAAATGACTTTAATCAACATCTAATTAAACATTCAATCAATAAATCATAGGTGATACTATGTGGCGCTTCATTGTACTTCTTTCTTTAATATCCTGTTTTATAGTAAATGTATCTTACTCACAATCATCCCCAATCAAATTTGGAATCTTTGGAGGTGTTTCAATACCAACAGGAGATTTCGGTGAAGATAAAATGTTTAATCTTGAAACTGGTAAAGGTGATGGCTTTGCTACACTTGGCTTTGGGGGAGGGCTGGAATTACTTTATTCGGTCGGTGCGCCAGGATTAAACTGGCATACAACAGCCGGTTTTCTGTATAATGGTTTCGATGATAAGGAATTGTTAAATTATATTGATGATGAAGACGCTGAAGTTACGGCAGGTAATTATTTTATTATTCCGGTTATTACAGGTTTGAGTTATCAGGCACCACTTTCACCAACTCTGGATGCGCTAATCATAGGCCAACTTGGTCTGTCCTTTATTAAAAAAACTACCATGGAATTATACTATCCGGAGACTGATTATTCATTAGAAGTTGATTTTGGAATGGCTACTTCCTTCACATTCGGTGTTGGAGCTGGATTACTTATTAATGATAAATTTAATGTTACGTTTCGTTATTTAGGATGCGGTGAACCTGAGTTTGATGTTACATTTGATGAAGATGGTGATACTTATGATGGAGAAGCTGAAATATCTGTCGCAGTGTTTTTAATTTCAGTTGGTGTTTACTTCTAATTGTTGATGTATCTCCTTTAAAATTAAAGCCACGAATAAGTATTATTAAATTAATACTAAGCACATTTGGGGAGGCATAACTATCAGAGTGTCCGGAGTTAAGGTGGGATAGAAAAGGGCACTCTGATTTTTTTATTTTAATATTTCCATCCTTAGCTGTAAATAACAAATGTTCAATCCTTGTCATCATCTGATCATCTTTATTTTAATTTGTCACAAAAGAGCAAAACATAGTCTCAAATCAACAATTTCCGGCATCCCGGACGCTCTAACTTTGCTATTAATAAATCTCAGTTTACGTACAAAGCTGATGATGTGGGTTAATAATTATCAAAAAATTCCAGGCGGGCAATGAAAGTTAGTCTCAAAAGTCACTTGTCATCTATGTCGAAATCTTTGAAAAGAGCAATAAGAGAAGGTGATGGGATTTCCGATATGCAAAAGAAAGAGAAAGTAATCAGTGTAGTTCTGTTTATCCTGATTGTGATAATCACTGTTGCGTTTATGATGATTGTTTTAAATATCTGAACTTTACAAAAAATTAGGTAAAAATTTTAAGAAATGAAAAAACCAGTTTTAAATATTTAAACTTTAAGTAAATCTTATAAATATTCAAGGAGGACAAAATGAAAAAATCACTAAACATTTTGTGCCGCACTTTGGTTTTTATTCTGTGCACAAGTTCACTTTTAACAGCAGGAACATTCACTGTTGCGAATAATAATTCATCTGGAGCCGGCTCACTTAAACAGGCTGTGCTGGATGCAAATAATAATGTTGGGGCTGACACAATAATTTTCGCAGCAAATGTAAGAGGAACAATTAATAATAATGGTACACTTGACTTAACAGAAGGATTAACGATCATTGGTCCGGGTCCTGACCTTCTTAACATAACTTCCGGTGGCAATGGAAGAGTTATCGAAATTTCTGATGTAAATGATGCAACTTTTAATTTCCACGGTTTGACTATTTCAGGTGGTCATTGTTCAACAGGTCCAGGTGCAGGAATTTTTGCCTACACTCAATTTGTAAATATCTACGATTGTATCATTAAGAATAATCTTGTTTCCTATCCGAATTCAGGTGGTGGGGGTGTTTATATTATGTCCTGGGCAGCACAAATTGAAAATTGCCTTATTGAAAATAACACAAATCAGGTTTCCGGAGCTGGTGTCACAATTAATTCAAATGGTTACTTCAAGAACACTTCGATAATAAATAATACTGTAACGACTGTTAATCCAACATGGGGAGGCGGGGGAATATACAACGTCGGAAATTTAATACTTGAGAATTGCACAGTTGCCGGCAACACACATCCTGAAAAAGCTGGTGGAATTTATCATAGCCAGTATGGGAGTCTGAAACTTTTTAATTGTACTATTGTTAACAATAACTCTGATGAGGGAGGAGGTATTGGAAATTTTTCATCTTCACCCACAGATACGATGATAACTCTTTGTCATACCATAGTTGCAAATAATACTGCGACTGATGGAAATGACTTATACGGATTATTTGGTTCACTGGGTTATAATCTAATTGAAGATGTAAGCGGAGCTACAATTGCCGGTGATGAAACAGGAAATATTTATGGAACAGATCCCGCACTTGGAAACCTTACAGAATTTTCGCCAACTGTAAAAGCATTTCAACCAGTAATCGGAAGCCCCGTTATTGATGCAGGCAACAACCTTTCTTGTCAGCTAACAGACCAAAGAGGAATTTACAGACCACAGGATGGGAATGAAAATGGAAATGCGATAGCTGACATTGGTTCAATAGAGATGATAGTTGATAACGATAGTGATGGTATTTCAGATATTGAAGAAAAAGGACCAAATGGAAACGATCCAACTTATGACGGTAACACCGATGGAACACCCGATTGGAACCAATCGAACGTAACTTCATTCTGGAATTATAGTGATGAATATTATTTAACACTTGCCGTAACGAGTGGCTATATTCTTATTGATGTAAGAGCGATTGATAATCCATCTCCGGGGAATGCCCCAAACCTGGAATTTCCCGTTGGATTTTTCAGCTTCATTATTGACTTACAGGGAATGACAGGACCTGTTGTGGTAAGAATGTATTTGCCTCAGGGTGTTGTAATAACCGATTATTACAAATATGGCCAGACAGCGGTTTTTCCTTTACCTCACTGGTATCAGTTTATGTATGATTCTCAAACCGGTGCTGAAATAATCCAGCAAAACATGGTTGATCTTCATTTTCTTGATGGCGAACGTGGAGATAATGATATAACAGTAAACGGATATATCGTCGAACCCGGAGGTCCAGTAGGTTCTGTTTCTGATGTTGAAGATGATATGACCTTACCTTTTACTTTTAAGCTTGAGCAGAACTATCCTAACCCATTTAATCCATCAACCAAAATCCAGTATGCAATAGGCAGTAGTCAATTAGTTACTCTGAAAATATATGACATACTTGGAAATGAAATAGCAACATTAGTTAATGAAGAAAAACCTGCAGGAAGGTATGCAGTTGAATTTATTCCATCAACCATCAACCATCATCCAGCTTCCGGAGTTTATTTCTATCAGATAACTGCTGAAAAATTTATCCAGACGAAGAAAATGATTTTTCTGAAGTAGAATAATTTACAGTTTGAACTTTGATTAAAAGTATTGGGAAGAGTTTATAAAATAAAAGTAAAAAATCGGCTAAGACTAAAATATTATGACAGCTGTGTGTTTAAAATAAAATTAAGGAGGTAGAAAATGAATAATCGAACTCATCATAAAGGCTATTTGAAATTTTTTGTGATGACCATCGTATTACTATCACTATGCCTTCCTTCAAACCTATTGTTTGCTCAACTCTCTGGTAATTATACGATTGGTAGCGGAGGAGACTTCATAAATTTTACGGATGCGGTGAGTGCACTTCATACACAGGGTATAAATGCGGACGTTACATTTAATGTTATTTCAGGAACCTATAATGAACAAATTATGATGCAATACTTTACAGGAATGACTTTTTATAGAGTAACGTTTAAATCACAAGAAGGTGTGGCTGATAGTGTTACATTATGGTTTGAATCACAAACATATGATTTTAATTATGTTGTGAAGCTGGATGGCGTTCGTAACATCACTTTTCAAAATCTTACTTTCCATGGCACCGGTCCAACTTATAGCCGTATTTTTCTTATGGAAAGTCCAACCTACAATACTGGCAGTATAAAATTTATTAACAATGTATTTAAAGGAATTTACGATACCGGTGCTGACCACCATCACGCAATAATTTATTCAGATGAGGTAGATATTGATAGTATTGAGGTTACCGGGAATCAATTTTTTGATGGGAGCTATGGAGTTTTTCTTGAGGGGACTAATACTTACGAAATTCCCGGGATTGAAGTAGTCAATAACACCTTCTCCAACATTGGCTACACAGGCGTCTATCTTCATTGGGTGCATTCACCGGTTGTGGTGGAAAATATTATCCAGGCTGATTTCTACGGTATTCGTATCCCGGAAGCATTCAGTTCAATGCAAATCAGAAAAAATAAAATTGTTGCAAGTAATCAAGGTATAAGCGTTAATTGTGCAGGCGGGAGTAGTAATCATGGTATCATATCGAATAATTTTGTCTCGCTAGGATCAGCTGGTGACCATGGTATTAATATATTAAATTCAGATTACGTCGATGTATACTATAATAGCGTATGTAATAAAAGCATTGATAGACAATCCAAAGCTTTCAATGCTATTTCTGGTGGAATGAACAATGTTCTGAATAATAATTTTGCCAATATGAATACCGGTTATGCTTACTACGTTTTTACAGCCTCAGCCATAAACATCTCAGACAATAATAATTTATATACTCCGGGAAATTACATAGCATACCGCGATAGCAATATTGTTGATTTAGTGGAATTACAATTTGTTAGTGGAAAGAATCTGAACTCACTTGCAGTTTATCCTCATTATTTATCTGAAAGTGATCTGCATACAATTGCTCCCTGGCTTGATGAAAAAGCACAACCAATAGCACAGATATTAGATGATATAGATGGTGATCCACGAAATTTGACTTCTCCCGATATTGGTGCTGACGAATTTACTCCTGACCCTTTAACTAAAATACCTTTGTCTGGAACAATGACTATAGGTTTTGGTGGTGACTATGCAACCTTTAATGAAGCAATTGATGATGTGGTGTTAAAAGGAATCTCTGACGATTTGGATTTTGATGTGCTGTCAGGAGTATATAACGAACAAATTGATATTGTAAGTATCCCCGGTGCTTCACCAATGTATGAAGTAGGCTTTCAATCCCAGACCGGCAATGCTGCTGATGTGGTTATTACTTACACGGCAAACAATCTAGACAGTAATTATGTTATTCGATTGTACGGCTCCGACTATGTTCATTTTTATGATTTAACTTTTACTGCTACTGGTGATCCTTTTGCACGAGTATTAGATCTTTATGAAGGAACAGATTTCTTTGCTCTTCAAGATTGTATATTGAACAGTATCCCTGAAGGCGGCAATGACCAAAGACAAGCTATAGTTTACTCAGAGGATTCTTACTTTAGAAGCCGCAACCTTGATGGAAATGTTTTTAACCGGGGAACATTTGCAGTGTATATGAGGAGAGAAAATTCAAACGATGAATATCCTGAAGATCTGGAAGTTAGAAACAGTATTATCAACGAGAACGGTTATACAGGCATATATGTCCAATATCATAAAGCTCCTGCATTTTATGGCAATAATATTTCTGCTTCCACTTATGGAATTCAGGTCATAAATTGTGATAATGCTCTTTCTATCCGACGTAACAAAATAAATGTAGGTACGATAAATGGTATTTATTTAAGTAATTGCGAAGGCACTGAATTCGATCCGGGTTGGATAGTTAATAATTTTGTTTATGTGGGAGGCAGTGGACAGTCAGCTGGAATTAGATTACAAAATTGT
>JACZKK010000005.1 GCA_014860115.1 Ignavibacteriaceae bacterium | reverse complement strand
ATATTGATAAGAACCTTCCCGTATCGGCAAGAGTTAATCCAAATAAACTAAGATATATAGTTGTGAATTTATTTTCGAATTCGTTGAGATTAACCGAGAGAGGAAAAATTACATTGAGCGTGTTTTCTTCTGAAAAAAATCAGCTCAAAATAAGAATTTCGGATACAGGAACTGGCATACCTGCTGACAAGCTAAAGGATATCTTTACACCTTATTCGCTCATGGAACAATATGTCAATACAACCGGCAGCACAACCGGCCTCGGCTTAACCCTGGTAAAACGATACATTGATTTTCTAAATGGAGAACTTGAAATTTCCAGTACTATTGGAAAGGGTACTACATTTAATCTCAATATCCCGGTCGAAGAGATAACTGCGATTGAAGAACAAATAAGTACATTACCAAAACCTGACTTGACAAATAAAGTGCTTGTTGTTGAAGATGATTATGCAACATCTAAACTACTTGGTAATTATTTAAATAAATGGGGCTACGAGCCAACAATTGTAAATTCAGCCGAACAAACTTTAAAGATTCTCGAGAAAGAACAATTTCTTGCAATATTAATGGATATAGTTTTGCCAGATGCAAATGGACTGGAACTGTTGCAGCGAATTCGGGAAATTAAAAATTCAAAAAAAACACCTGTGGTTATCTGTTCAGTTGAAGCCGAACAGCAGAAAGCTTTCCTGATGGGTGCAGTTGAGTACTTTGTTAAACCGATAAATTATAAATTTTTAGTAGAGGTTTTAACTCATTATCGACTTCGAAAAGATTCTCACATTCTGATCGTTGATGATGATATTCCAACTTTAAATTTAATAAAAGAAGCCGTTGAACAGGCTGGGCTCAAAGCAGTTGCTCAATCAGATTCTACCAGAGTGATGGATCTCATTCAAAATCTTTCTCTTGATCTTGCCATCATTGATCTTGATATGCCTGAAATAAGCGGTGTGGAACTTATTGAGATGATTAAGTCTAATGAACAATTTAAAAACCTGCCGATTATTATTTATACAGGCAAAGAAGGTTTGGATGAGGATATTAAAAGAATAGATGGATTGTTCGAAAACTTATTGCATAAAAGCAGCACAAACATTGAAAATCTGCAGGATACTATTACTGCAATGATTAACCGCTATGAAGAACCGGCAACACCTGAAGAAGTTAAAGAGAAAAAGGATTCTGTTAGAATTTTACTGGTAGAAGACTACAAACATTCGCAGATAATTGTCACCCGTCTGCTTAAGAAAAATGATTTTGATTCAATAGTTGTTGTCGAAAACGGACAGGAAGCTCTTGATGCAGTAAAGCAGCAGCATTACGATTTAATCCTGATGGATATGCAAATGCCAGTGATGAATGGTTTTGAAGCAACGAGGAAAATCAGGGAACTTACTGAATATAAAGATACGCCAATTGTTGCATTGACAGCATTTGCAATGAAAGGTGACAGAGAAAAATGTCTTGATGCCGGTGCTACCGACTATATTCCGAAGCCTATTGATAGTCACGAGTTTATACAAAAAGTTAAATACTACACAGAGAATAAGCTGGTTGCTAAATCGTAATACCGATCTCATTACCTACTTAGCTTTTTACCTATTTACTTTTTTATCTTTAGTTTTAATTTTTTCTATTATTTGAATAGTAATGAATAGTATAACACCGCGTGTACGTTTTGCTCCAAGTCCAACAGGATATCTTCACATCGGAGGGTTAAGAACTGCTTTGTACAACTTCTTATTTGCAAAAAATAAGAATGGCAAACTGATACTCAGAATTGAAGACACTGACAGAAAAAGATTTGTTGAAGGAGCGGTTGAAAATCTTAATGACACATTAAACTGGGCGGGAATAACTTTCGATGAGGGACCCGATATTGGTGGAGAATCCGGGCCATATTTGCAATCAGAAAGGCTGCAGATTTACAAAGAACTTGTTGAAAAATTAGTAGCTGAACAAAAAGCTTATTACTGTTTCTGCACACCTGAACGACTTGAGCAGCTTCGAGAAGAACAGCAAAAGTTAAAACTACCCCAGGCAAAATATGATAAGCATTGTCTTTCATTATCTAAAAGTGAAATCGATGAAAAATTGAATTCAAATATTCCTTTTGTGATAAGGTTGAATGTTAAACCAGATCAGAAAGTTTTTTTTAATGATGTGATTAGAGAGACAGTTGAGTTCGATACAAATAACATTGATGACCAGGTTTTGCTTAAAAGTGATGGCTTTCCTACCTATCATCTTGCCAATGTTGTTGATGATCATTTGATGGAAATCACTGATGTAATTAGGGGCGAAGAATGGCTCTCATCTACTCCGAAGCATGTTATTCTTTATGATTATTTTGGATGGGACAAACCTGGGTTTGCTCACCTTCCTCTTCTGCTTAATCCTGACAAATCAAAATTAAGCAAAAGACAAGGGGATGTTGCTGTTGAGGATTACAGAGAAAAAGGTTACTTGAAAGAAGCACTTATAAACTTTGTTGCTTTGCTTGGGTGGAATTTTGGAGATGACAAAGAATTTTACGAGATGGATGAACTGATAGAAAAATTTTCTCTTGAAAGAGTTCACAAAGCAGGAGCAGTCTTCAATCTTGAAAAATTAAACTGGCTTAATTACGAACATCTCAGAAAAAAACCTGATGCCGAAGTCCTAAAAATGTTAAGAACAGAGATTAGTAAATCAGAATTCAGCTCTAACATTTATAGTGATGAATATCTTATAAAAATAATTGGAGCAATGAAGGAAAGAGTTTCATTTGTAAAAGATTATTTAACAAAAAGTCCTTACTTCTTTCAAGCTCCTGAGAGTTATGAAGAACAAAATCTTAAAAAAAGATGGTTGGAAGATTCAGCAGAATTGCTGAACAAATTAAAAGAACGATTTGAAGCGTTAGTAAATCCATCAAAAGAAGATTTTGAAAAAGCACTGGAAGAGATTGCAGGCCAGCTAAATATTATTAAAGGAAAGTTTGTTCATCCGTTAAGGATCGCAGTCTCTGGAGTTGGTGAAGGACCAGGAGTTTATGATATTTTGTCCGTCCTTGGAAAAGAAGAAACTATTTCCAGAATCAATTCTGCATTGAAAAAATTGAGTTAAGAAAAATTATGAATCAAGAAGAAATAAAAAACGAAAGCAAGAAACAAACAAACTTCATTCGCGACATTATCGATGAAGATTTGAAAAACGGCAAGCATACAAAAATCCATACAAGATTTCCCCCTGAACCAAACGGTTATCTTCACATTGGTCACGCAAAATCCATCTGCCTGAACTTTGGTTTGGCAATCGATTACAATGGTTTCTGTAACCTTCGATTCGATGATACAAATCCGACTAAAGAAGAACAGGAATACGTTGATTCGATTAAAGAAGATATTAAATGGCTTGGTTTCGATTGGCAGGACAGAGAATATTATGCTTCAGATTACTTTGATCAGTTGTATGAATATGCAATCAAGCTAATTAAAAAAGGAAAAGCTTATGTGGATTCATTAACCGCTGATCAGATAAGAGAAACCAGAGGAACACCAACCGAAGCCGGTAAAGAAAGTCCATACAGAAATCGTAGTGTTGAAGAAAATCTTGAGCTGTTTGATAAAATGAGAAACGGTGAGTTTAAGGAAGGTGACTATGTTTTGCGAGCTAAAATTGATATGGCATCTCCAAATCTGAATATGCGTGATCCTGTTATGTACCGAATTCTTCATAAGTCGCATCACCGGACAGGAAACAAGTGGTGCATTTATCCAATGTATGACTGGGCTCATGGTCAATCAGATTCAATTGAAAGAATAACACATTCACTTTGCACACTTGAGTTTGAAAACCATCGACCACTATATGATTGGTTCGTTCAAGAGCTTGAGATTTATCCTCCCCGACAGATTGAGTTTGCCAGACTTAATCTCAGCTACACCATTATGAGCAAAAGAAAACTTCTTTCACTCGTCGAAGGAAAATTAGTTGACGGCTGGGATGATCCAAGAATGCCAACTATTTCCGGATTGAGAAGACGCGGCTATACACCTGAATCAATAAGAAATTTTTCTGAACGAGTTGGTATGGCAAAACGTGAAAATACAATTGATGTGTCTTTGCTTGAATTCAGTGTTCGGGAAGATTTGAATCTGAAAGCAAAGCGAGTAATGGCTGTTATGAATCCATTAAAGGTTGTAATCACAAATTATCCCGATGACCAAACTGAAGATCTTGAGGCAGTAAATAATCCAGAAGATCTTTCAATGGGAACAAGAACTCTTCCCTTCTCAAAAGAAATTTATATTGATAGAGATGATTTCAGAGAAGTTCCTCCACCAAAGTTCCACCGACTATCACCTGGTAAGGAAGTACGGCTTCGGTATGCATACATAATAAGATGTGATGCGATAATTAAGGATAATTCTGGTGAAGTAATAGAATTAAGATGCACATACTTTGCTGATACAAAATCTGGTTCAGGCACAAGTTCGAAAAAAGCAAAAGGAACAATTCATTGGGTCTCGGCAAAACATGTTTTTCAAGCTGAAGTCAGGCTATATGATCGGTTATTTTCTGTCGAAGATCCGGAAGGAGAAGAAGGAAAAGATTTCACTGAATTTCTAAATCCTAATTCGCTTGAAATATTAAACAACTGTAAACTTGAACCTTCTTTAAAAAGCGCCTTATCAGGCGAAAAATTTCAGTTTGAACGAATTGGTTATTTTTGTGTCGATACAAAATACAGTAAGGAAAATTCACCGGTGTTTAACCGTATAGTTACGCTTAGAGATTCTTGGGCTAAAATTGAACAGGCAGGTAAGTAAAAAGAAGAAGGAACTAACTCCTTTTTATGGAGTCACTCCCTAATGAATGTATGAATTCATTCTTGAAATTATTATTAACAGCGGCCTACAAATTTATAAAGATTCAACATTTTCAAGAGATTATTTATTTCCTCTCTATCAAACGGATTAGGTATTTTACTGATGTCCCTGTACTCTTTAATTATTCCTGTCAGTTTTCCTAATCCATCAACCATTCTCTGGATTACGTTTCCATTGTCCTCTATATCGTAGTAGCCTTCTTTGCCTATAAAAGTTTTCATTCATCCCCCTTTGTTAAAATTTATAATTGCATAAAATCATCATAATCATCCAGGTCCAATTCATTCATACTAATATCACCATAGCCGTTGTTATCTATGATTTCGTAAATTTTTTCATTGTCTACACAATCTGGATCCAGACACGGCTCATCCTCTGAAAGTATAGGTAAATCTTCATCGTTGAAGAAAGAATCGAAAATTTGTTTTTGCTGTAGATGTTTATTCACTTCTTGTACCTCCTGATTGAAAAAAAATTATTTGATTATTAAAGTCCAACTTTAATGCCAGATGTGTCGTGCCGACATTTTTGTACTCGCGTCAGCAAAAAGTATTTATTCATTGAATTTTTCAGCAATATTTATTTAACATTGGTGTCCAAGAATTAGAATCAGGAAAAAAAGGAGGCATTTTTCCAGAATAAATTACGGACTGAACGTTTTGTCGCTACTGGATGACGACAACAATTGCAATTGGATTGCCATATCGGACTAAGTTTTTTAACTTTGCCCCGTTCTTTTTAATTATTGAATACGATATGTTTGCCGAAGTGGCGGAATTGGTAGACGCGCTGGACTCAAAATCCAGTATGGCTCACCCCATGTGCCGGTTCGAGTCCGGCCTTCGGTACTAGGTTATTTATACCCTCTTGAGGAGGGTTTTATTTTAAATATGGAGATTTCTCAATTTTAAGTTATAAGAAAATATTTGGAATCCTGATTACCAGTTTCGTTTTGGGATTAGTTGTAAATTATTTTAATCCTGAAGGAATTCCACTAATCAGAGAAAAGATTGAACTTAAGTGGGCACCAGATTCTCTGTTTCTTGATCTTAACAAAAGTAACCCTCCTGCCCTCAAGGATTCATTATCATCAGAC
>JACZKK010000046.1 GCA_014860115.1 Ignavibacteriaceae bacterium | reverse complement strand
TCCGCCGAAGTATGGAATGAGCCAGATCAGCCAAACAACTATGCTGAATCTGTGAAAGCTCAACCGCAGCTTTTCGTTATTTTTTATAACAACTTGTGTTGCCCATATTGCATGAACCAACATAAGCCAAAGAGCAATTTGACCTGTTAATGTGTGTGGCTCGGTTATATCGAAAGGTCCTTTTGCTAATAGATGCATTGCATAAGTTCCCGAAATATCGAAAGTGAAACCAATCCAAAACGCAACAACGTGCCAGGGTTTCAAATATCTAGCGATTCGTTCTGCCCAAACACCAAGAGAATAAAATATCAATGCAAGAGTAATTAATGTTGTGGAGGTGATTACAAGGGTTGACATAATTTGAAGATAAACGTGGTCACTAAAATCAAAACCCCAGCCCAATTACCGGGGTTTTTAATGTTGTTCCGGGATTTTATTCTTCGTCCCGAACCAATGGTGTAGCAGACATTCTAACCAAATCAACAAGTGCCGAGATTCTGTTGTCTAACTGGAAGAATTTTCCAACCAGCGGCGCCGGAAGCTGTTCGAACATTTTATCCAGATATTCTTTTCTCAAGTCTAACAAATCCTGATTCGACTGCACAGATTTGTTTATAAGATCTTTGGCCGTCGCATCATCAAGTGCATAATAGTTCATCATATATTCCTCGGTAATGCTTACTCTTTCTTCAAATATCGGACTCCGGGCAGCCATATACTCATCAAACAGTGGCCAGAATATTTTTGCCTCGTCCTCAGTTAATTTCAGATTCTCCTTGACAATTTCCTTAAATGTTCCCCCGACGTCTTTTTTCAATCCTTCAATATAAGTTGAATCAAAACTTTCTATTTGTGAAAAACTTAAAGATGTAAAAACCAGCAAAGAGAGAACCAGTAATTTTTTCATGACACTATCCCTTTAAATTATTAATGTTAGTAATTGCTTATTGTAAGAAATTTACTTGAGTTAAAATATTGAATGGTCAGGTATTTACAAAGGTGATTAAGGACTAATTGTAAAAAACAGTAATTAAATCAACTTGCAATTAAGCAAGCAATCCCCTTAAAGGCACCGACAGAATAGACTCTCCTTTCAATCCTTCTTTGCTTAAAATTAAATTTGCAGTATAAAGAGCGGATGTTGTGGCTGCTTCCATAAGCATAGCGGGATTTTCAAGCTTAACCCAATCACCAGCAAGAAAGAGACTTTCAACTTCGGTTTTTACCGTGGGGCGAGTCTTATAAAGATTTGTGTGGAATGCTGTAAAGTCGTCTTTCACCTGCAGGTGTTCGTATTTGACTTTATAACCTTTTATCTCCGGAAAATATTCTTCAAATTCTTCGAGGAACTGATTTCTTATTTCCTCTTTAGGAAAATCATCCGGAACAGCGTACGAGTGAAGCTCAAAAATTCCCCCGCCGTTTTTCTTTACCCAATCTTCGCTAGACTTTTCCATTCGGTGATAAATTGTTACCGAATCAAGGATTTTCAGCGCATCTGTGAAAATGAAGAATGGAACTCCCTGCCGGATATCTTTATCAATCCAAATTCTTAAAACGGAATAACGCTGAGATTGTTTCAGGTTTGTCATTTGGTTGAAGAAGCTCGGATGTTCGTTCTTGAAATAGTCAGAATTATTAATAATACTCTTCGTTCCCTTTACATCTGAAGCAATGATAGCATAATCAAATCGTTCATCATTAATCACAAATTGATTCCCTTCTTTTTTGAACGAAGTAATTTTCGAATCAAGAGAAATGGTTGATTTGAACTTACTCAAATAAGCTTTTGCCGGTTTCCAGAGAGTATCTTCAAAATCATCATCGAGAACATCATACAACAAACCATGATCATTGCTAAGAAAATATGAATGAAAACTTTTTATCAACTCAGCCATTGAGATGTATTGCGGTTCAGCAAAAAATGCACGCGAGAATGTTGTGAACATTAATCTCATTTCCGGTGGAAGCTTTACATCATCGGCAAAATCTTTGAATGAAACATTATCAAACTTTGAAAATGTTTTTTCTCGATTATAAGTCAGCAGAGAAGTCATTTTTCTGAAACCGGGATTCAACATTGCCTCTTTGTAAGAATAAATCCCCGTCTTTGCCATACTTAGAATATTCAGAACAGGAACCGTGTCGAGATTCCTGAATCCGTAATTACCGTGTTCTTTAGTGAGGATTAAATAATCGTCAATCGGGATGAGATATTTGAACGCATCAATTTTTTTTAAAAGCTCGCGAAGATTGTAATATTGCCTGAAGAACGCGTGAAAGCCGTGTTCAACTTGTGTTGAAAAGCCATCGTCAAATTTTACTGGCCAGGAACCAACCTTTCCACCAAGATATTTTTCTTTTTCAAAGATCTTTACTCTGAATCCTCTTTCCGAAAGAAAGATTGCAGCAGAAACTCCTGCTAATCCTCCGCCGATAATTCCAACACTTTTTTCTTTTGAAAGTTTTTCAGGAAGAGAAGAATCAATTTTGTTTAGCTGGATTTTGTATCCACCGAGTCTTTTCTCGATTTGTTTTGCGATTATTGATTTTATGCTCATAGTTATTGAGTTGGTTTTTGTGCAATAAATGTATGTAAAACCGGTTTTCTCCAGCTTCCGAGAGGAGAGCGTTTGATGTTTTCAAATCCGGCCTTCTTCATCAAGTCAACAAACTCATTTGGAGAAAGAAA
>JACZKK010000045.1 GCA_014860115.1 Ignavibacteriaceae bacterium | reverse complement strand
GTTGTAAAATCCAGTCTCTTTTCAGTTGCTCTTTTTTTAAAGGGTTCAATACAACTTTTAAAAATATTTACCAGATCAAAACTATCAACATTTAGTTGGTATCTGCCTGCTTCGATCTGAGCAAACTCAAGCATCTGAGTTATGCTTTTAAACAGCCTTTCGCTTCCGGAATAAAGATTATCAAGGTAGATTTTATCTTCACTGCTAATTTTATCTTTTAGATTTTCTTTAATGATTGTTGAGTAACCAAGAATAATATTCAAGGGTGTCCTTAGTTCATGCGAAAGTACGTTAAGAAATGTACCTTTAAGTCTTTCAGCCTCCTTGCTTCCATCTCTAGCTTTTCTAACTTCTTCTTCGGCCAGTACTATATCTGTCTGATCTTCATGAAAGAGCACAACATATTCTTCGTTTTCTATTTCCACCGGAAAAATAGTGGATCTAAGGAATGGAGCAGCCCGTTCTCCGCCAAGCAATCTTGAATCAATATAGTTCTTCAGCAAAATTGTTTTTTTGTTTTTGAAGACGTCATCTATCTTTTGAGTAATGTTTCTCTTAATAAGCTCGGTATCTGAGGTATATGAATAGCCGTTTAGTTCATTTAATGAATAGCCCCATTTTTTTGAAAAGGAATTGTTGATGTAAAACACAAAACCTTTCTTATTAAAGACTTCAACCGGAAATGGCAACAAGTCATAGCAGAGTTCAAAATATTTATAAACGATCTGTTCCATTATTTACTAACGGGTAATGAAAATTGAACTAACACTCCTTTATCAACGTGTAGAATTTTTATCTCGCCCTTATGCTTTTCAATTATACTCTTGCAAAGAAACAATCCATAACCACCATTACTTAAATTAAATACGGCAGCAGGCTGATTTCTGAATTTTTCCGGGAAACCAGGACCATCATCCTGTATTTCCACAAAATTTTTACCTTCCCTTTCAAATGATCTAATTGTAATAGTTGCGTCCTTTTTTGCCTCTGCAGAATTAGTTATAAGGTGAACGACCAAATGCTGTATTTGCTCAGGATCAAAATTACACAGAGGCAACGGATTAAGTTCAGTCATAAAAGTTATAGATCCGAATTTTTTGAGAGGTGATAAATATTTTATTACGGACTGAACAGTTCTGTTAAGATCATAATTATCTTTTTTCAAATCGGTGATAGAAGTTTCCAGCAGAACCTGGGCATATTTTTGAATATTACGAATGCTATCCGCTGCTACTTTTGTTTTTAGTTTCAATCTGTCAAAAAGAAGGTCATCAAGCTGATTTTTTATGGCAAAATCTTCTTGTGTTTTTTCAATGACTCGCAAAAGACTTTCTGTTTCTAAAAGAGCGAGATGAACCAGGCCCTGTAATGATTGACCAATTTCGGAGTCTATACCCGATTTTAAAACTTTTCTTTCTGCCTGAATGAGTTGTGCATTTGCTTCCTGAAGTGCATTGTAAGCATTTAATTGTCCATCATATAACTGAGCATTCCTGATCGCAGTGGCTGCCTGTCCGGCAAGAATTTCAAAAGTACCCGTTATCTCTCTTACTTTTATTTTGTGCAGGTGCTTACTATCAACATAGATTACTCCTATTTTCTTGCCATTAGTAATTAATGGAGAGCAAAGAATGGTTTGTAAATCAAGTTTTAATATGCTTCTTGTAGGATCGTAAGTAGCATCGCTTTGTGCGCCTTCAATAAAAATAGATTGTCCATTTTGAAAAACATCTTCAACAACAGTGGTACTAACTTCAAAAGATTGTTTAGGAAGATTTTCATTTTGATCGTCAAGCCCCAGCTTAAATTCCAAATCACCCGCTGTATTCTGAAGGACTATAAATCCTCTTTCAGAATTAGTAAGTCTGATTGAATTTTTAAGCACCAGTTCGAGTACATCATCTAAGATCAGTGACCTGTTAATTGTATTAACAACATTTAGAATTGCTTCAAGATTTTTCAACCTTTCAGACGACTCATCTTCAGCAATTACATTTTTTATTCCGTCATCAATATTTTTTTTGAATTCAGAGAATTTCATTATGTGAAAATTAATCCTTTAGTAATTTAATTGATAAAAACCATTCCCAATCATTATAACCAGACCACGACCAGGCTTTAGCAATGCCGGCGGAAAATGTTGATTCTAGATTATACCAATGTTTAAATTTAACATCCATTTGAGCGCCAACATCAACCAAGTAGTTTCCTAAACTTGACTGAGTTATTAATCCTTGTGAATATATAGCAAAATCAAAGTGATTTACAAACTGATCCAGTAATAACCATCCTGAAGTCCTAATCGGTGGAAATGCATTTTCCAGCATCATCTTTCCAAATTTATTTGCGACAAGACTGTAAATCGGAATACCCGGAAATCTAAAAATCCTTCTAAACTGTTTAATTTCATCATTATCGACTGCTCTATTTCCAAATCCACCTAAATAAAATAAACTTTGAACAAGATTTTCGTTCTCGTAGTTATATCCACCTGCAATTTTTACGTGCAAAATATTATGATTCCACAACCACGTGGAGAAATTGCTTAATTCAATGTAAGAATTAAATGCAACTTCTGGTTGTTCAAATTCTGTACCGTAGAGGCCAATTGTCCAGTTTAGTTCATTTCCTAATTCAAAATCTGAACTTCCAATACTTTTCCTCAGGTTTTTTACATTCAGATTTGAGGCAAGAACTGCAAAGTCTGGCTGAGAAACCGGAATGAGGTTATCATTAATAAATTTAACATTTCTATAGAAAGTTAAATTTGTTTCCTGCTTCATCTTCAGTGGGTTATCATATTTCCAAAAAAATGTATAACCAAGTTTAACTTGTGTACCGATAGTCCCTCTTTTTCTATCATTGAACAGATCAAAAAAATCGCCGCCATTGTAGAGCACATCTATGTAAAAAAGCTGCTTGTAATCATACTTGAATCTAAGATGCCAAAGAGGATTATTTGGTGTTTCGTTAAGTGGAGAGATTCCTGCTTCCATGTAAAAATCATGAACTAAAAGTGGATCGGAAATTCTGGTAAATAATCCGAAGACAACCTGATTCTGAAATCCACTCACCACAGGCATTATCGAATGTATATGCAAGTTTTCTAATCCATTAAAACCTGACTCAATTGAAAAGTCAACAGGATTAATTTTTGTAGAGTCATTGTTTAAATTCCAATTTTGTAATTCCGGATTTGTCTCGATAACACGCTGACCGAAATAATTAATGGCTGGTAAAAAGCTCGCTGATCTGTTGCCGAAAATAACAGGCCTAAATCCTTCTGAAACAAATTCAAATGCAAAAACTGAGTCTGGCGAAATTTCTATTGGTCTGAACAGGCCTGAAATACAATGTGATATCGCTTTTATAGATTTATCATCGAAATCATATCTATAAATATTTGACACGCCATTAGTATAAGCATTCCAATACAAAACATTTCCATCTCTGCTCCATGAAGAGTTTTCGGGAGAACCGCTGCTGGAAATAACTTTATATTGTATTGAGGAATCAGTAAGAACATTTTCAACATCAAATGTTACTATAGATTGCTGACCACTTGATTTCTTTAAAGTTGCGGCTAGTTTTTTACCTGTGTCATTAATTGAAAGATTAAATATTTCTTCTCCCATATTAAAAGTAATCAGGCGATTAATTTCCTTATAAGGATAGGGTGAAAATACTAATGTGGCAAAGCCAGCATCATGCTGAATCCCCCATAAATCATGGGTCACAGGCGAAACAGCTAAATCACCAACTCTTGCATTCTCAAACAGCAACTTTTCATCACCTGATTCTAAATGATAAACCCAAATATCTCTGAATAATTGATTGTTATTTGTTGTATAAAAAAGTAATCCATTAACTTCATCCAATGCGGTTGAGGAAACCTGTAACATGCTTGGAGTTGCTATAGATATGAGTTTCTTTGAAATACCAGATTTTAAATCAAGCGATTGCAATGCGGTCAGTTCATGAGGTCTATGGTAAACAAACATCACCGAGTTTGTCGGGCTATCAAAGAAGGGGCGAGAAACCCATCCAAAATTTTCAGAATTTATTTTTCTAAGTGGTGTCTTCACTGCCTGTTCTAGTACTCTAATATTCTCTTGCTGAAATTTTGTTTCATAAGAAAGAAAATCATTCCATACTTTATAGAAATCCGCATTAAATACTTTCCGGAATTTTCCTTCGAAACCGCGATATGCATCACCTTCCTTTGTTCTGAACCAGTCCAATACTTTTTCTGTTCCATAAATGATTGAGAGATAAGCAACAAATCTTCCGCCGTAGATATAATGAATATTTTCAAGAAGAATTGAGTTATGACTCAATAGTGTCTCCAAGTCTAACTGTGATGGAAATTGTTTTTCTTCATATACCAGGTTTCGAAAATACATTTCATCAAAACTGCCAAGTACTCTGCCATATCCACCACTTAACCAGGTTTCGAAGTAAACTGCAATAGCTTCCTGATGCCAGCGAGGTGAGTAACGATTATAATTTGTTAAAAACCCATAAAAAACAGAGAGTGGTTGAGTTTTTTCAGGAGGTACTTTACCAAAAATTGATCTGCAAAAGGATTCAAATCCAACTTCAGCATCATTTACTATTACATGAACAAGTTCATGGTTAATCAGCCATTGTATTCTTTCGTTGTAAGGCACCATTTCGTAACCAGGTTCCATTGGTTCAATCTCAAGTCTAATAAAATTCTGAGGAGTCGTACTAGTTGCCGCAAAACCATAATCGCTGACATCATAGGTATTAATAATTATCTTATCAGTAGGAGTGTAATTAAATAACTCTGAAAGAGGTTTAAGTGCTTTCTCGGCACTAACAAGAATATTATTAATCAGATGCGAGTGATATTCCCGATATATAACTTTGAAGTGCTCGCTTTCTCTTTCCAACCATGGTGAATCTTCACGCTCAAATAGATGCACAACCAACTCCTTTTTATCACCTGGATAAAAATATTCAACAGTAATAGCTTCACTTTTTTTCTTAATCCTGATCTGAACATCTCCATTTGTGTTTGAAACATCAACATGTTTTACAAGTCCACTAATAACCAAATCATCGAAATTATTCCCAAAGGTAGAAGCATTTTTGATTTTCAGAATAAAAGAATCCTGGCCATCAGGAATCAATTGTGAAGTTAATCCAAAATTAGTTTTTATACGAATATAGGTTCCTTTATCATTATGATCTAAAGTTACACTTTGGATTCTACTGATCTCCTCTTGATCTTTTGCTAGAACAATAACTTTACCCGGACTTATAACTGCCAATGACTTATCAAAATACTTATTAAAAATTTCAATGGTTTCATTTAACGGAACAAAAATAAAATTATCAATAATATGCGATGACGTAGGAAGTTGATAGATGGTCGATTCCTCTGATACCCTGGAGGTAATAACAACATAAGGATTTTTTAATGTGAATCGAAGGATTACTTTCTGAAAAGTTATTTCAAAAGCACTTCCTGAATCCGAAAAATTACTATCAAGTTTTAAAGCATCCGAGAAATGTTTTACTGAGATATAGATTGTTCCTTGATGATTATAGGATGGAATAGAATGACTTGCCTCATCTTCAATCAAAGTAATTTGGGAGATTTCCTGCGCTAATAATAAGTAAGAAAATAAAACAAATAAAAGAGAAGTTTTAAGCATATTAACAGAAAGCACGTGTAATTTTCAAAGTTAAGAAGTTAAGTACCTTTCTTAGAAAATGCTGGAGAATATTTATCAATAACAACAAATTATATCAGAAAAATAAATACTTCCCCTTAATAATAAAAAAGCCTTCAATAAAGATTGAAGGCTTAACAAAGTATACTTTGGAGAACTAATTCATTCTACCTTACCCAGCCGTATTTCGCACCGAGTTCATCAAGTTGTGAGCCTGATCTTACCCAGCCGTATTTCGCACCGAGTTCATCAAGCTGTGAACCTGATCTTACCCAGCCGTATTTCGCACCGAGTTCATCAAGCTGTGAAGCTGATCTACTCTCCAGAAATTTTAATTCTGTATGAGTAGCTTCAAATGATTGAAAAGCGTGGCTCTCAGCTAAGGTAGTTATATTATCCTGATTAACACGATATCTGGTCGCTTCCTCAACATTGTCAGCAACCTGAGCGAATCCGGATATGAATAGTCCCCAAATAAGGGCTATGGATAATATAGTTCGCATAGTACCACTTGTTAAATATGACACACTACTAGTAGTTTGACATACACTTCACCCTAGAACTGCAAACTTGCAGCACCTTCCCTCAACCCAATGCTTATGCCATGAAAAAATTGCCGTTTATTTGAAAATTTACAAAATAAGGCTTTTTTCTAAGTAATATTTACCCGATCATTCAGTCAAATGCGAAGCATTGTAAAAAAATATTACTTATAATTTTATTTTCTATTTTTAGAAAAAACCTATAAAACTGAGAAAAAACGAATATTTTCAAATTTGCTACTGGATTATGATAAATCTAATTTTTCAGGAGTATGTCTAATTTAGGTCTGGAAATTCCCAGTAACTTCGCAGTTTGAGTTTTGTTACCACCCAATTTTAATAAAACTTGCCTTGCATATTGCTTATCCAATTTTCTGAGATTTGTGACTCCATAATTAATATCTAATCGAATTACGTTAGATGGAGTCTGTTGTGAATTAAGATTTTCCTGAGCCAGGACAGGACTATTATTAATGAGGCTTAGAAAATCTTTCATCTGTAATTTCTTATCTTCACTTAAAAGTACGGCTCGTTCAATTATGTTTCTTAGTTCACGGACATTACCCGGCCATGAATATCCCATCAGTAAATGTTGAACATCCTTATCGAGTTTCTTAACGGATTTATTAAACTGTTTATTAAACTCTTCAATAAAATGGTTGGCTAATAATACAACATCATCTTCTCTATCTCTTAATGGTGGAATTTCTATCGAGACTACATTCAATCTATGATAAAGATCTCGTCTAAATAGATTTCTCTCAACCATATTTTCTAAATCTCTGTTAGTAGCAGAGATAATCCGTGCATTAATAGGAATATCTACCACACCCCCTAACCTTTTAATTACTTTCTTTTCAATGGCTCTTAAAAGCTTAGTTTGCAGATTATTACTTAGGTCCCCAATCTCATCAAGAAACAATGTACCTCTGTCAGCAAGTTCAAAAAGTCCAACTTTTCTGGTTCTGGCACTTGTGAAAGCACCTGCTTCATATCCGAATAATTCAGATTCAAGAAGGTTCTCAGGGATGGCTGTGCAAATGATGTCTATAAAAGGAAATTGGTTTGCTGGACCATTATTATGAATTGCTCTTGCAAACAATCCCTTACCGGTACCCGTTTCACCCAGGATTAAAACATTAGAATTACTTTTTTCTGAAACTTTAGTCGCCAAGTCTACTGCCCGCATCAACTTTTCAGACTCACCAAGAATAGACTTTATTCCCTGTCTATTCATTCCAAACATTCCGATGCGGTTTGCTTCAGTTATATAATTTTTATTCGAAATTATTTCAGATAGGAACGAAGTAAACTTTAAAACTTCATAAGGAAAGACAAAAATATCTAAGAAGCCTTGCTTTAATAATGTAGTTACTAAGAGAGCGTCAGTATTTCTGATTACTATAATAAATCTATTTGTAATTTCCTGTTTATTCTTTAGTGCGGTTTTGTAATGCTCAGAATCAAGTGTATCAATTTTAAGTATAACTATATCATTACTAGTTATTTCAAATTCGTTTGGGAATGTAACATTTAATGGAAAACCTTTTATCTCTAATTGCTTAAGAGCTGAGGTAACAGGTATAAAATCCGTTGAATCTGAAAAAACTTTAATGTTAATATTCCCGTCAGACATAAATATTAGCCCGGGTAAAAACTTTCTAATTTTTTTAATGTTTCGAGTCGCTCACTATTTTTTAAATATGCAGCCCTCAACTGTGGTGATTCCAACTTTTCAGCAATGAAATAAATTAATTCTCTCGCATAAACAACAAAACGTTTCGCTTTTGTATAATTACCTCTTTCAACATATAACTGAGAAATCTCGTACAAAACCTTCCAGGTTAACTCAGTAACGCTTTCATCTTTAATTAAGTCATAAGCTTTTTCAAAATACACGAGAGGTGATAATAGTTTGTCCGATTCATAGTTTTTTGAGATAACTCCTAAAAAATATTCTCTCTCTGCCTCCAATATAGAATTTTGCGAGCATAAATCCACAAGCTCAGGTTTGTTAATCTCTTCAATAGCTTCTCGGTATTTTTTTTGTTGTATGAAAAACCTTACTAACAACCAACTACATTCTAATAAATTGCTACTATCTTTATTTTTTGAAAACTCTTCACTAATCAAGCTTAACTTTTCCGTAGAAGCCAAACTAACTTTGCTGAATAATACCCATTGTCGAAATAATTCACCTAAGTGTTCATAGTTACCCGGTAAGTTGAGTTTAGTGGAACTAAAATTGAATTCAACAAATGCCTCTTCCAATTTACCATAAAATCCGGCTTTAAAGTATAATTTACCTACGATAAATAGTACATCAGATAGTTCCAAATAATTTTGAGTCCGCTCAAATAGGCTTCGTGCTTCTGACAATGAATCCAAAGCGTTTTGATATTCACATATTGAAATATTAACCTCTCCCAAGTTTGATAAAACCTGTCCTAAGCCTATTTCATTACCTAAGCTTAAAAAAATATTCCGCGCTCTAAGATAAGACTGAATAGCTGTGTTATATTTTGTTCTGTAAAAATAAAATGTACCAAAACTCTGTAGTAAAATTCCTTCTTGTTCGAGATTACCGATTGATTGATTTATTTCGGACGCACTTTTCCAATGCATCTCCGCTTTTTCATAATTCTTCTGAATAGAATAAATATTCCCAATATTAACTTCTGCACCGGCAACACGTGCTGGTTGGCCCGCTTCTGAAAATTTACTTTTAGCATTTCGAAAGTTTTCAAGTGCAGAGTTCAAATCATTTTCCTGATAGATATCAATCATTCCTTTAAGATTATAGCAGCGACCTGTTAGCTCTGGCGAGAGACTTTTTTCTTCAAGTAATGTTTTGCATAGCTCTCTGGCTTCTTCATACAATTTTAGTTCAAAATCAGCGTACGCTAATTCTACTTTTAGTCTTCTCTTTTCATCTTCATGATCTATGTTGTTAAGAAGTTCCAAAATTATTTCTTTGCCTGATTCATACTCCCCTGAGGCAATGAGTGCGCTTCCTTCAATAACAAATAATCTGTTGTCGATCTGATTCAGAGGAAGTGTATTTTTTAACTCCTTTATTGTCTTAAGTGAGGATTGTACATCACCAAGCTTAAAGTAAACCTCGCTAAGTTTAATCTTTACAGCATCAATTATTTTTTTTTCGAGTGAAAGGTTTAGCAGATGACTAAGTATTCTTTGAATGTAGGTAAAGGCTGAATGCTTTTCTGCTTCCTTAATTTCGTCCATTGAAATACTAAAGCACTTCTCTAAATCACCTGCAATTTCGTATTGCCTTGCTTCTTCAAGTCTGTTTAATGATGGTGCTATTTCTGTTAGTTTTTTTGCAATTTGTAAATGCAGCTTCTTTTTATTTTCAATAGAAGCGTAAATGTATTTCTTGATAGCATCAGACGTAAAAACAAGCGTCTGTCCGGATGCAAATTTCTGAATGATATTATTCAACTGCAGTTGCAGGATAATTTTTTCCGTTTCTTCCCGGGATAATCCAATAATTAATGACAGCAGGTGTAGATCAATATAGATATTTAAAGCTGAAATGATTTTCGCACTTGCTAATTCTTGCTTTGAAAGATTTGCTAACCTTAAATCGTAAATCGAAGAATGAGCTTCAGTTAAATTTGAGATTTTTTTTTCTTCATCCGAGAAGAATACACCACTTTCGGAGAATTTCATTATCCCGAAAAGAATTAAATCCTTGATAAATGACTTAATATTTCCCGGGATCAAATCGGCATTAGAAGTAATTAATTTCTCCAGATGTTCTTTAGGAAATTCAGAGCTATAACTCTCCTCCAGAAAAAGAATCATTTCATCTTTGGTAAAGGACCCCAAAGTAATCTCTTTAACATTATTAATTCTTGAAGACAGGAAGCTATGTGCGGACGATTCAGCAATAATCACTTTAATATTATTCACCTGCAGCAATGGAATAATTTCTACAAGAAGATCACTTACAAGTGGATCATACAAATTAAAATCATCGATCAATAAAACGAATTTGCTTTTTGATGTTAATAAAGCGACTGTTAAACGAAGCTCATCAACTATTTCCCTCTCGCTTTTTCTTAGCAAATTTAAGAGAGTCAGCTTTTCTTCCTCCGAAAGATTCGGGTAAACAGTATTTGAAAAAATAATTTGTCTGAGTAAGTAACTAATTAATTCTTCGGCAGATTTTCCTTTAACATCAGAAATTAAAACTGCATCTGGATTAAGCTCCTGCATTTTTTGAATTAATGAGGTTTTTCCTACACCATCGAATCCTTTAATTGAACAAACTTCACTGCTGCTTCTATCAGCAATATATTTTGTCAGCATATTAATTACATTATCACGACAAGAATAAACTTTAGCAGGCAAAAATTCTTTAGTTGTTGATATATCTAAAGAAAAACCTAAATCACTAATCACTTCCAATGCTGATCTATACCTTTTCTCAACATCTTTTTCTAATAATTTCTTAACAATATTGATGAACTCTTGTGAAAAACTATTGGGAAACGGAAAATCAAAAGCATTTTCAATTGCAGACTTGTAAATATCTAATTCACTTTTCGCATCAAATGGAAATCGCTTATAAATAATCTGATATAGAATAATTCCAAGTGAATAAAAATCAACCGAATGGATGTGGCTTTCTTTTTTCAAAAGCTCAGGAGCGATGTAATACGCAGTTCCTTTTATTTCATAGTCAGAAGGTGAGGGAGAATACTCAGCAAGCCCAAGATCAATAAGCTTAATTCGTGGATTTTCATCTTTGAATGAGACTAGAATATTCTCGGGTTTTAGATCATAATAAATATATTTTGATTGATGTAGGTAATAAAGAACAGTGCAAATTTGCTTTACAATCTCTTTCAGATTTTTTTCATTGAAATTATTTTTAACTGACAGAAGTTCTTCCCCTTCAAAGTACTCCATTGTTATGAAAGTTGAGCCTGTTTCAATTCTTTTTTCTCCATCTGTATGAAATACAGTACCGAACTCAAAAGCCTCAATAATACCTGGATGCTCAAGTCTCTGGAGCGTAAAAAATTCCTTTATAAAAATTTCCTGTTCGTGACTATCTTTAACAGGCGGAAGAATTTTTATCGCATATTCTTTTTCGGGAAATTCAATATCCCGGCAAAGATAAACTGAGCTTCTTCCTTCACCGAGCTTTTTTATTATTTCGTAG
>JACZKK010000044.1 GCA_014860115.1 Ignavibacteriaceae bacterium | reverse complement strand
GTAATAGGTCTCAGTTTTCCATCTTCTCCTACTGGGAAATTAAATGTTACAGTACCCCCACTATTGGAAACACCTCGTCCTAAAATTCCGTTAATATGACTATTGTCTGATCCACCGACCACACCTGACGTTCCGGTTCTTAAAAATGCCCAGTTATTTGTACCTGTTTCAATAATACCTTCCGTTAGAGTAAGCACAGTACCGCCTACACTAGCATTGTTAGATTGATATAAATTACCGGCTGCGAGTATTACTTTTGCACCACCAGTTTTATTTATAGTTATGCTATTAAACTCTTCAACACTTGACTGATATGTAGTACTAATCAAGGATATATTAGAATTTGTGTTACCATCAAACGTAAGTAGTACGCCATTGGCTGTTCCGCTGCCATTGCTTCCACCACGGAAATCAAGGGTTCCATTATTTGTTAAATTACCTTTTAAATTCATTGTATGTTCAACGAAGGAATTTGCAGCCCCGGCGGGATTCCTGGCTTCAACGCGTAAAAATCCACCTGAATTTATAAGAACGTTTCCATTTACCGTAATGCCAGATACGGTTCCATCAATAGCAAATCTTAATTTGGTATTTATAGTTAGATCATTACAAGCTGCATTTGGAATATCTAAAGTAACTGTATGACCTATTACAACATTATCTCCAGCACCCGGTACAACGCCGCCCACCCAGGTTGCGGTTTGATTCCATCCGCCATCTGCTGCAGATACTATCTGAGCATTATTTAACTGTGTACTAATCAGTAGTACAGTCAATATTAAAAATAGTTTAGAGGCTTTCATCTCTATTCTCCTTTTTTGTTAATAATTATGATGTTTATTTAATTAGGATCATTTTTTTTACTGAATAATTTGTTCCCTGCTGTAATTTGTAGAAATATATTCCACTTGGTAACCCTTTTGCATTCAAAATCAATTCATGATATCCTGCACTATAAAAACCTTCAGCAAGAGTTTTTATCAGGGAACCTTTTACATCATAAATTCTCAAGGTGATTTCACCACCCGTAATTAGTTTAAATCCTATTCTTGTGGTTGGGTTAAACGGATTTGGGTAGTTTTGTTTTAATTCAAATGAGGATGGAATAATTGAATTAATGTCTTCATCGATAGAGTTAAGCGTTGGATCCCATCTTAAATCACCCATAGCTCTCCAATCCTTGGCCATCCCAAGTAATGGGGAATTTGTTGAGAGCATATAGTAACCAGAAGGTCCAGGTTGATAAAGTGGATCCTCACCTAATATCTGAACACTTGCAACGGCACCATTTACTAAATCGAAAGAACCTACTTTAAAGGTATCGGAATATGAAATTTCGGAATTGATACCATAAAGACTGATAGATTGGGGATAAAAATTTGAATTACTAAAAATACTATTTAATACTTCAGTATCATGTGCATGTTCAAAATCCAGAATTGGAGTGCCATCCATTCCCACACTATCAAATGTGCAATGATTTATATATATAATTGGTCCCTGTGTTGCAGTAAGTGAATCACCACCATAAACACTTACTGCTTCTTTGTTCAATTTCCAGAAAGTGGAATTTTCAACAATTAATTTTTTGGTGTTATATCTTCCAGAGTTTGCATCCTCATCATCCATTTCGATCCCAATCCCGGTTGAACTTGTGAACAAACAATTTCTGAAAGTAATAGAATCGGCAAATGAAAATGGTGAGGCATAAAAGAAACTCCCATCTACATCCCTGAAATAACAATCTTCAGCTGTAAAATAAAATTGGTCTAATGGCAATTGTTGTGTTTTAATAATGGCAGATTTTGGGTTGCTTGAACCAGATCCACCGGTAAGTTCAAGATTAGATAAAATCAAACTACCATCACTCATAATTTCAAAAACTGATTGATCAGGATTGGAATTAACATTGGAGATTACTGGTTGTAGCTCTAACTCATCGGCACCACGGATTTGAATTTCTTTATTGATAAGAATTGGATTAGTATTTTCATAGAAACCACCATTCGTGGTTAATTCAAATATATCAAAGTTATCTGCGTTTGATACAGCATTGTAAAGTGAATCAGTTCCTGCACCAACCTTAATTATGTTACCACCATTTAGAATAAAGTTTAGAAAGGACGGCCCGGTGTTCGATCCATCTGCTCTTATTCTAATAATTGGATCTGAAGATAATTCATCACAGCCAATGTCCTTTGTTAAATCTCTTAATTGGCCATCGAAGTCATCAGTTACATAATCATATACCCCCGCAGAATTATCTTTACCAGGGCTGGTTGAGGTAATTCTCCAAACAGTATCCGCAGCAAACACAAGTTCCGGATCTACAATTGTAATACCCGGAGGTTGTGGAATACCAAGATCACCACCAAACATAATGTTGCCTTCATAGAACATATTGATTGGCTCATCTGTGTAAGTAATTATTGGGGAGCTTTGCGTAAGAATCTGATTGTTCGCAATAATACAATCTAACGGTGGTAAAGTTTGTTCGGTACTTTTTCCTGTGCCGATATCCAGATTGCTGTTATTATTTACAAAAGTATTGAAAGCAACGACAGCATTCTTAACCTGAAAGTATCTATTTAAGGGAGAGTTTGGAACACCGTTAACCATAGAAAGAGCTGACCAGTATCCACCTCCTGTAAGATCAACAAAATAATTGTTCCACACTTTATGGTCTTCCCCGATTATTCTTACACCACCAGTACTCTCCTTATTTGCACCAAAAAAATAATTCCCATAAACATCACATCTGTTACCATGACGCAATGTTAATGTCCCAGCACTTTTGTAAAAAGTGTTGTATCGATAAATATTTTCACAGGATTTATTTGAAATAGTTTCTATCTCACCATCACATTCTTCAAAATAATTATATTCAACAATGCAATTGCTGTTGTACATCGACCAGTCGCTGGTTCCAATTCTTATGGTTTCAGCACCATTAGCACCAAACACAGGTCTGTAACCAAAATAATTATGATCAATAGTGTGATAGTCTGGCTCAATATCCATCCAAACTACTAGAAGAGTTCCGCTGTGATTTTTACCTGCGAAATAACAATGATCAACGCGGTTATTTGAACCATACAATGAAACCCATTTATAATCGGT
>JACZKK010000043.1 GCA_014860115.1 Ignavibacteriaceae bacterium | reverse complement strand
TTTGTTATCAGATCAATATCTTCTATTTTTTTCTCGTCAATAAAAATTGTGTAGGGATCAAGTGAGGAGAGCATTCCTTGAATTCCGGCTCTTAAAAATTTTTCGGGATCTACTTCATCTACATAATTGAATGCGATTTCTTTATAAACTCTTCCCGGCAAATCTAAATTCTTAGCGATTTCAAAGTAGATATCTCCTCTTCCGGGATAGAATCCTGTAACAATTATGACAATCAATACTAATCCAGGAATCCACATTAATTTCTTCTTCAAGCTACTTTTACCTCCGGTCTATTATTTCTAATTCTGATATAATTTGATTTTGTATTGTTTCAATCGTCTGCGTTCCATCAATAACTTTGAATCGTTCTTCCTGCCTTGCAATCTCAAGGTAACCACTTCTTACACGATTATAAAATTCAATATCCGCCAGTTCAATTCTGTCCAGTTTAACTTTTGATTTCTTTTTTTTCCTTTCATTCGCTATTCCAACAGGAATATCAATGAAAAAAGTTACATCGGGAATAGTATCGCCAATTGCAATCTGGTGAACTTTCATGACAGCATCTAACGGAATTCCTCTGCCATATCCCTGGTAAGCTGTTGAACTGTCATGAAACCGATCCGAAATTACATAAATACCTTTTTGAAGGTAAGGTCGAATTTTTTCCCGTAATAACTGTGCTCTGCTTGCAGAAAATAGAAGAAGCTCAGCTTCAGCAAACATCTTTTCATTTTTATTATCGAGAAGAATGCGTCTAACCTTTTCCGAGATTTCGGTTCCACCGGGTTCTCTGAGAATTTCTACCTTTTTATTGTGTTCAACTAAATAGTCTTTCAGAAGTTCAATTTGCGTTGATTTCCCAGAAAAATCTATACCTTCAAAAGTGATAAACATATAATTTTAGCTTGTTTTTGATTTGAATTTGCGGGTGTTAATATAGATAAACTTTTCGCTCTATTGAAATTCGTAGAAAACAGAGAAAGGATCAAAATGCCCTTATTACATAACGCAATCTATCAGGTTTAACAAATTGAAGTGTTACATTCTTAGGTAATTCCAGAATGGGAATTACACTACCTGTTGTATCCTGAACAAGACTTTGATATCTGATAAAAGCGCGAAACTGATCTGGCTCTAGTTTCCCTAAAATATCAATTCCGCCTCTGACATTAAATCCAATTTTATTTGGAAGCAAAACCACTTCTTTCCTTGGCGGAATATCTAAAACATTAACTTCAATATTGTCGAATTGCTTATCAACGATTCTTTGAATATCAAGAATTACTTCGATTAAATTTGCGTTATAAACAAATCCATTCATCCTTTGCAGGTTTACTTCTATTTCTGTTCTTGAATCGAGTGGACTTAATGATTTGTCAACTGTTTTTATTTGATTCATCTTTCTTAAAAGACTAATCGGACCTGTAACAACAACTGAATCTGGTTTGAAAATAATATCAGAAGCTAATCCATATCCAGGTTTGTATTCCAATTCAAGGCCAGAAATTACCGGAAGCTTTTTTGAAATAATTCTTTCAACAAAAAATCTTATTGAATCAGGTAAGATGTTAATAATTTCAACATCTGAAAGCAGCCAGCGGTTACTTTCAAGATAATTGTAAAGATTAAGGTTATGTATCCCACTGTCGCTACCAACAGAAACTCTAAACTCTGTTTCAGGTCCAACATTTATAGACACAAGTCTCCATCCTTGACCTTTAACCCGCAGTTGGATTTTTTCAGGCAGTGGTGAACCGGTTGTATAGCCTTGGGGAAAGTTTGTTAGTGTAAGTTTAACATCAACATTTGTGTAAAAAATATCTGAAAGCGAAATGGAACCCCATAGAATAACAGCGAAGATTACTGAGGCAATGAAGATGTTAAGTTTTTTTCTCACAATAAAATAAAAATATCCTGAAGATTTTATAAGAAGCGATTGAAAGTCTGTGGTGTTACTTTAGAAGAGCCTTAAAGAAATCCAGAAGTTCGCCTCTGTTTGCTCGAGAAATTTCTCTGCCTTTAATTGGGAAACTTTCTATATCTCTGGCAAATCTTCTCAGCTGATGCACGTTCATCACTTCAAGTTCAGGCATTGAAAAATTAAACTTATCGGCTGACCTGATATTATCTGTTTTTTCGAGAGTTATGGATTTGCCTAAGGCTTCCTTTTTCAATCTGTCTATCGTCGATGAAGAACTTGCTCTTTGAACCGGTTTAACTTCCTCAAAAATTTCTTTCTTTTTAATCTCTCTTACTTTTATAGCACGTTCAGGTTTTTTCTCAGGTATTATTTCTTCTACTTGCTTGCGAGGTTTATTTTCAAATAGCTTTACCTCGCCAATCAGTTCATCAATCTGATCATCAGGTCTTGGGATTATATGAGTTGAGACTAATTCGCCAACACGTTGTGCGGCTGCAGCTCCGGCATCAATAGCAGATTTTACGGCAGCAGTTTCTCCAACGATCAGAATTGTAACAAGCCCACCCTGTACTTTTTCTTTCCCAACAAGTTGTACTCTTGCTGCTTTAACCATGGCATCAGCAGCCTCAATTGAAGCTATCAAGCCACGGGTCTCTACCATACCCAGTGCTCTATCAGCCATAATAATATCTATTTAGATCTTTTTGGAAGAATCATCTCAACATCTGAATGCGGGCGCGGAATTACGTGAACTGAAACAAGTTCGCCAACTCTCTGCGCCGCTGCAGCACCTGCATCAGTAGCAGCTTTTACTGCTCCCACATCGCCCCGAACCATCACAGTTACATATCCACCCCCGATGGTTTCTTTACCAATTAATTCTACTTTTGCTGCTTTAACCATTGCGTCTGCAGCTTCGATGGAACCTACTAAACCTTTCGTTTCCACCATTCCAAGTGCATCAAGTGACAATGCTGACATAGAAATGCTCCCAATTATTTGATTTATGGTTGAAAAAATAGTTTTTTGAAACGTCAATGTCAAACATTTTTGAGATATTTTTTTTTAATATCAGGACTTAGTCGAATGAGTTAACAAGCTCCGTGAAAAGAACCCAATATTACTTCTTATCTAAATACTCCTGTAAAATCACTGCAGCCGAATGCCTGTCCAGCAGATCTTTTTGCTTCCTCTTCGATTTTTTTGTTACTGATTCCATTACTTTCTCTTTTGCAATTACCGAAGAATATTCTTCATCCCACAAAATAACTTCTATTTTATTTTTCGTTTCAATCTCAGATTTCAACTTGAAAACTTTTTGAGATAGTTCCTTTGATGACTTAAATCTTTCTGAAGGAAGTCCGAGTATTACTCTAATAATTTTTTTTTCGATAATAATTTTTGATAGATTTGATAAAAAGGAAGCATCATTTTTAAGTGTGACAAATGGATAAGCAAAAGTTAACAAAGGATCACTTAAAGCAATTCCAATTCGTTTCTCACCATAATCAATACCCATTATCCTGATTTCAGTAGCTATCTGTTCCAAATTATTTCAGATGCCCTCAAATCTTTCAACCTTGTAGAGACCTCTGAGTTTTTTCAATCTTTCAATTAAATTATTCAGATGCTCCAGGTTATTGACATAAACCATCACAGAACCCTCAAAAGTTGAATCGTTCGTATTTATGTTGATGGATTTAATATTTGTATTCTTATATGAAACGATAGTATGTGCAATATCATTTAGTATTCCCGGACTATCCTCGCCCTTCACAGTTAATCCAGCCACGAAAAGCGTTCCATCATTTCCCGGCCATTGAACCGCAATTAATTTATCCGCATCGATTGAAGAAAGGTTAATTAGATTATTGCATGTTTTTCTATGAATTTTTATCCCTTCACCAACTGTGATGTATCCAATCACTGGATCACCGGGTATTGGGTTGCAGCATTTCGCATAAGAATACATTATCCCGGATGATTTGCCGTCAACTAAAATTCCACCAGCGTCCTTTCGTGCAATATCTGCAAACTTATCAAATGCAATAATTTTTTCCTGTTCTTCCGTTGATTTATCTCCGGTATCAATTAGTATCTGGTCAAGATTTACATTACCCTGAGCGATTGCTTGAAAGAATTGTGAGTTGTTATCGTATTTATATTTCCGAGCAATCTTAGAAACGTCACTTGTAGAAAATGAAAGCTTTAATTTCTTTAATTTCTTATTCCATATTTCCTTTCCTGCTTTGACAATTTTCTCCTCCTCCTTATTCATCCATTTCCTTATTGCAGATTTTGCCTTCTGTGTCTTCGCAAATTTCAGCCAGTTTTTATTTGGATGCTGATTTTTTGAAGTTATGACTTCAATCTGGTCTCCGCTATGTAGTGGAGTATCCAGCGGAACAATTTTACCATTTATTTTTGCACCAATACACTGGTAGCCAACATTACTGTGGATTTCAAAAGCAAAATCAACGGGAGTAGAATCAATCGGAAGTCTTCTCAATTCTCCTTTAGGAGTAAAAACATAAATTTCATCCTGGTAAAGATTAAGCTTAAAATCCTCCATAATTTCTCTGCGGGAATCGTCTTTGCCTGCTCCTTCAAAAATATCTCTGATCCAATTCAGCCAATTCTCAAGATCTTTATCAGTTGTTGATTTATCTTCTTTATATTTCCAGTGAGCTGCAAGACCACGTTCAGCGATCTCGTGCATTTTTTTTGTTCGTATTTGAACTTCAACAAGCCTGCCTTCAGGTCCAACAACAGTAGTGTGAATTGATTGGTAATTATTATTCTTTGGAATAGAGATGTAATCTTTGAATCTGTCCGGCACAGGAAGATACATCTGGTTAACAATACCAAGAGTTGTGTAACACTCGTTTGTATTTTCAGTATCAAGTATAATTCTGAGCGCAAATAGATCATAAATTTCTTCAAAGGGCTTGTTACGTTTCATCATTTTGCGATAGATGCTGTAGAAATGTTTTGGACGACCGCCCATTTCATATTTGAGCCCATATTCGTCTAATTTCTTTCTAACAGGATCAGAAAATCTCTTTATGTAAGCCTCCCTTTCTTTTCGAGAACTTTTTACTTTGCTTACAAGATCTTCATACGTTTCCTTGTTTAGGTACTTAAATGATAAATCCTCTAACTCCCACTTAACCCTTCCAAGACCAAATCTGTTTGCGAAGGGAGCATATATTTCCAGAGTCTCTTGTGCAATTCTTTTCTGTTTATCAGGACTTACGAATTCCAAAGTTCGCATGTTGTGAAGTTTATCTGCAAACTTTACAAGAATCACTCTAACATCTTTAACCATTGAAAGAAGCATCTTGCGGTAGTTTTCAGCTTTAGTAATATCCTGTCCCTTAAATATTCCGCTTATTTTTGTAACACCATCAACTATCTCAGTTACTTCTTTTCCGAATTCTTTCGTCATCAGGTTTAGATCGAAATCAGTATCTTCAACTACATCGTGCAGAAGTGTAGCTACAACAGTAATATCATCGAGAGGAAATTCTTCTACAACAATTCTTGCAACTTCATAGGGATGGTAAAAGTATGGTTCGCCGGAAGCTCTGAGGTCGTGCTTGTGTGCTTCAAGTGCAAACTTGAATGCTTTTGTTATGAGATCTTCATTAACTTTCGGCAGATTTTTTCGGCAGACAGCGAGAAGATCCTCTAACATTTTCTGATCGTTGGGACTCTCTTTACTCATTATCTCTAAAAATAAATAACACAACTTTCAGGCAATAATTTACTTCATTTTAACGAGATGTTAAAGTCATGCAGGCATAAGAGATAGTTTTAACTCTTTTTACTCAATTCATTTTTAAGCGATTTGATTCTTTCCAGCCGTCCACTAAGCTCATCCAGAGTTTTTTTAGGAATGTTTTTCATCGAGAGTATTTCATCACAAAACTGAATCGCTTTTTCTTTGTCACCAAGTTTAGCATACTGCTGGGCAATGAGGTGTTTCAGAGTAATTTCATTCTTGTAATTTTCTTTTAATGAGTCTGGATAGGAATGTAGAATATCGAGATAAAGTTCAATCGATCTTAAAGAATTTTCTTCTTCATAAGCTCTTGCTAGACCCCATTTGAATGTTCTTGATTGAGGAAACTCATTTAACGCTTTTTCAGCAACTTTAATTGCATCCTCATATTTCCTCTGATCTATATAAACCCAGATGAGGGAATTAATTGCGAGATGCGAATTATAACTTGATGAGTCTATCGCAACACTTAAACGATCAATGCCTATATTCTTTGTGTCGCTTGTAAAAGGAAGCCAGTCCATAAATTCCAATTTTCTACTTTTCCAGTACTCAAATGTGCCAATGGCAATGTAGGCTTCATAAAAGTCTTTATCTTTAATCAATATTTTTTCAAATTCAGAAATTGAATTAATGCCGGTTGATAGCGCAGAAAACCAGCTTCCTTCTATCGCTTCATAATATGAAATATATCCCTCGGCAAGACCGTAAAAGTACCGAAACCAGATATTGTCTTCATCCACTTCGACCAATTTTTCAGATTGCTCTTTCGCTGATTCCAGATTTTTCAAAATATATGTTTCATCGAAATCTTGTGCATAATCATATGCTTCTGCAATCTTGTTTGCGGCAAGATATATTTTACCAAGCGGCAGATTTTGGTATTCTTTATTAAGATAATTAAATACTTCTTTTGCAGTTGTAAAATCCTGATTGATAATGTGCTTGATTCCTATCCTTAATAGTGAATCAACCTGTGCATCAGGGTATTTCTGGGCTGGTAACTCAGTATAAGTTAGAAAAACAAAAAAGAGAAGAATGATTTTAGAGCGTACCAAACGTGCGATCTCCAGCATCACCCAAACCGGGTTGTATGTATCCTTTTTTATTTAGCCGTCTATCTAATGCTGCGCTGAATATTATTACATCAGGATGTTCCTTCAATAATTTATTAACTCCTTCCGGTGCAGAAAGTAGACAGGCAAATACTAAATTTTTTGCTCCGCGTTTTTTCAGAAAACTGATTGCAGCGGATGCGCTTCCTCCTGTCGCAAGCATCGGATCGAGTAAAATCACTTCAGCTTTGCTTAAATTTTTTGGTGTCTTTAAATAATAACTATTTGGTAGAAGTGTTGTTTCGTTTCTTTCAAGTCCAACGTGTCCAAGTTTTGCATCGGGAATAAGCTGAAGAAATCCTTCAACCATTGCTAAGCCGGCTCGTAAAACTGGTATCAGCACTACCTCCTGTTTTAGACGGAATCCTTTTGTTTTTTCAAGCGGAGTATCAACCTTAAATTCAGAGAGAGAGAAAGCAGTACTGATCTCCACGGCCAACACATTCGATATTCTTGTTACCGCGGATCTGAACAATTCGCTCTTCGTTTTTTTATCACGCAAGATTGTGATATCTCTTTCAACTAAAGGGTGCTTAATAAGGACGAGGTTTTTATATGTTGATTTATTTT